>CAZWJA010000007.1:0-42131 GCA_964634445.1 uncultured Candidatus Saccharibacteria bacterium
CCAATACCACCGTTTACTTTATCCTGCTTCCATTTTTCAATGAATATTTGATACTGATAATTCATCTGACATTTATTGGAACAATAAATAGCATATCTATTATTTACTTCTAGACCACACGATTTGCACAAATTCACACTTCAATTATACCAATGTGAGACGATGTAATTTTTTAATGTACCAGTAATAATTATACTAGATTCACAACCTGATGATTGTAACAAAACAGGGGTTAAATAACAACCCGTCTAGGACGAACTACTTTTTTAGGACGGCCGGACGGGACTATTAGTTTCTTTAGTTTCTGTTCTACCTGATCAGCCTCTAGTTGCATATCCTCATCTAGGTAGGCTTTGTGCAGAAGCTTGTAAGTTTCCTTATTCGGTTCTAGCTCGGCTGCTTTTTCTAGTTCCTGCATCATGAGCTTGTCGTTTCCTAGCTGTTCTTGAACTTTAGCGTAAGCAATATGTCTGGCTGCTAGTTCGTCCTCTAACTTCAAAGCTTGTTCGAAGGCGACAGCTGCTTTTTCGTAGTTCTCTGTTTCGTAATAGATAAGTCCTAAGTTATGAAGGCTTGAAGGAGTAGACTCAATGCTACTGGCAATTTCAAAGCAGTCGATCGCATCCTTATATTCTTTTTGCTTAGCGTATAAAATACCGAGCCGGTTATAGGCGGCAGCATTTCTCTGGTCAATCTTTAAGATTGTCAGCAGTGCTTTTTCGGCGCGCAGGAAACGGTTTTCGCGCATACCCTGGTGGGCAATGTCCCACAGTTTTCCGACCTTATCACTAATTTTTCTTGGGAAGGCTCCAAGATCATCTTCATTGATATTATTAGCTCCACGGAAAGCTAATAAGCCAAAACCTAGTACAAGTGCTATTTCAAACATTCTGTATAACAATTATACCTTAAAGTTAGCTGAGACTCTAGAGATTAAGCATTAGGTTTGTTAGAAGTAGTTTAGTCTGGACATTTTTACTCAAGTATTCTCTAGCCTCTAGGACTGCTTTTAGTCGCTCTGCCCAGCGTTTGGCGGTAGACTGATTAGATTCTATTGCTTGGCTAAGCGCAGCGTGGCAGACTCTCTCAAGTGCCTGCAAGAGCAAGCTGACATCTTTTTGCTTTGACAGCTCGTCTATTCTCGCCAACCGGTCGAAAGTACTGCTGCCTAGAAGCTGCTTAGATAAAGCAATTAGATCAATTAGCGGATGTTCAGTTTCCTCATTAAGTAAGGCATGCATAAGACCGACGTGTCCTTCACAAGTATAGTAGGCTTTAATAATGCTAGCGTCGTCGTACTTGTCTTTAAAGTATTTTTCTAACTGAGCTTTGTTAGGTGAATTTATTTTTATGTTCTGGACCCGAGATTCAATTGTCGGAAGTAAAAGTTCCGAAGAACTAGATGTGATTATTATTAGGGTATCACGCGGAGGTTCCTCGAGTAGTTTCAGAAAAGCATTTTGCGCTTCCAGGCTCATTGTTTCACCCTGCTCGACTATTAATATCCGCCTAATGTTTGCCTTGCCTGGCGTTTTCAATTGCATAAAAGTTTGGGCAGTTCGAATATTTTCTATCGACACACCCTTATCTAGGTCTCTAAGCCACAATACAAACGGATGGTCAGTTAGTTTTTCAGGATCAATTCCCAAAATCTGGCTTCCGATATAGCATGCAGCCGTCCCCTTGCCGGCACCCTGCGGACCAGTAATTAATAAGGCATGCGACGGCGACTTGATAAAGTCATCGATAGCTTTTTTTGTGGATGAATGAAATACTGGTTTCACGCTTCAAGCATATCACTAAAGGACTGAGGCAAAGGAGCAGTAAACGCCTTTTTTTGTTTGTTTAATAAAGTAATTTCTAGTGTTAGCGCATGCAGGTAAGTTCGATCTGCTTCTTCCCCACCGTACAGTACGTCTCCAACGATTGGATGCCCAATCTGGGTCATGTGAACCCGCAGCTGGTGAGTCCGGCCGGTAACGGGAGCTAATTCAACCAATGAATGCTTGCCATTTGTTTCAATGACCCTATATACAGTTGTAGCCGGCTTGCCGTTTGGTCCGACCCTGAAAGTCTGCGGTTTTTTAGGATTACGTTCAATCGGCATATCTATCTGAGCTTCTTCGGGATCTAAAATTCCAGATACAACAGCATTATATATTTTTTTAGTTTTGCGGGACGAGAACTGCTTTTGTAGCCAGTCTAAAGCCTTTTCATGCTTGGCACAGATTAGGACGCCGGAAGTTACCCTGTCCAACCTATGCACTATTCCTCCGCGATTATCTTCCATGCCAGTCGTAAACTGTCGGATAAACGTCGAAACAGTCGCTTCAGGATTGAATGCGCCTTTACTGTGCGTAAGGACTCCGATTGGTTTGTTTAATACTAAACAGTCATCGTCTTCATATAGAATTTCTATTTCTATTTCCGGGATATCTTTAAGCTCGGTATGTTCGAAATCCAACTTAATAACATCGCCAGCATTTACATTTGTCGACGGTTTGTAAATCACTTCATCATTCAGGCTGACTTTTCCTTGATCCAACAGCACTTTAACAAAAGATCGGCTGACATTCTGAGACTTTGCGATAAAGCCGTCGATTCTAGAGCTTTCGCTGACTTCCAAAGACTTCATTAAGCTCTAAGTCCGACTGCCTTCTGAACCTTTACGAGTGTACTGTTCGCAACTTCATTCATGGCTTTCTCGGATGCTTCTAATTTTGCTAATAATTTAGCTTCGTCTACATTATTTAATTGGTTTTCGAAAGATTCTAGGAAGTTACAGACCGCATCGGCAACAGCAGTTTTTAATGGACCGTACTGAGTTTGACCTTTATATTGATTAACAATTACTTCAAGACTATTACCCGACAGCGCTGCTAATATTTCCAGTAAGTTAGAGATTCCCGGCTGCTTTTCCTTGTCATAGTTAATACTACCTATACTGTCTGTAGCAGCACCCATAATTTTCTTTCGGGCAACTTCTGGCGAGTCGCTCAAGAATATAACTCCGTTACCGGTTTCATCTGATTTGCTCATCTTCTTTTCCGGCTTAAGCAGATCTCGGATTCTCAAGCGTTCGGTCGAGCTAGTAAAAGCAATTTGTTCTTTTTCGGCTTCTGGCAGACTAAATAGATCCCCGAATTTATTGTTCATGCGAATAGCTATGTCACGAGCCAATTCTACATGCTGAGTCTGGTCAGCTCCAACCGGTACATATTTAGCACCGTACAAAAGTATATCAGCGGCCATAAGAACAGGATAATCAAATAATCCGGCACTGACATTGGGTTTTTCTCCGCCCTTCTCTTTGAACTGCGTCATCCGGCTTAGCTCGCCCATATAGGTAAAACAGTTTAAGATAATAGTTAACTCGCTGTGAGCAGGAATATAGCTTTGACGGTATATATAAGTATTTTGGTCGTCGAGATCAAGTCCGGATGCAATAAAAACTTTTAGGTTCTGAATGGTCTGCTGATATAGCTTGCTGTGGTCAATTGGAGTAGTAAAGCTGTGAAGATCGGGAACAAACAAGTTGATTTGAAATTCGCTGGCATGCTGCTTCTGCATTTGGACAATAGGGAGCAAGGCACCTAGATAGTTGCCTAGGTGCAGATCGTTATTGGCTCTTAGGCCGGTTAATATTACAGGTTTAGTCATATTTGTTCTTATTATATCTTATTTGCTGTCAACTGACAGATTACAGTCTATTTATCTATTGGAGTGATATCACTATCGATTGGAATAATTTCACCTATTACAGCATTGCCATTTAACTTTGCTAAATATTCAACCAATATTAATTGAGGTGTTCTTGGATCCTCATGTGAAACTTCAACACCCATTTCTGCTAACTGTCTTCCAGCTTCTTGTAATGTAATCTCGGGCTTTGACTCAGGCACTTTAACTCCTAATGCTTATCTTTAAATTAAAAAACCGCCTTTTCGGCGGTTTTATTTCAATTGCTAAATATTTATTTTTTATCAATTGGAATAGTGCGCCATGCGAATGACGGTGTAAACCAATATGAAAACATTTTTGATATGATTTGTGTAAAATTTCTTACCATAACACTTATACCTTACGCTTATGTATTATACGTGTCAAGGCTTTTCACAAGAAAAGCCTCTAATTGTAAAGCTGTTAGACAATATTAACACCGATAAATTAGTCGATATAAAAAAAGAGAGCCGTTTGGCTCTCTAATCTTTTTTACGTTATATTGAATACTAACGCTTGGTAAACTGTCTTTGCTTACGAGCACCTTTAAGACCGAACTTCTTACGTTCTTTCTCTCGTGGATCTCGACCAAGTAAGTCGGCTCGCTTAAGTGTTTGCTTGTAGTCTTCGTTTACTACTACTAAGGCTTTTGAGATAGCTAAACGGATCGCAACTGCTTGCCCGCTCATACCACCGCCAGAAACTAGTACGCTGGCATCAAACTTGCCGTTAAGTTCTAGTACTGTGTACGGCTTCTGCATTTCATTTAGAAGTGATTTACTGCCAGAGAAATATTCATCAGCTGGCTTGCCGTTTACGGTTATTTCACCCTTACCGGTAGTAAGTCGAACGCGAGCTGTAACACTCTTACGTCGGCCTAATGCATAGAAATAACCCTTATTCTTAACAGCTGGTTTAGCTGCTGTTTTAGTTTCAGCCATTACTTACTTTCCTTTGCTGGTTTATTATTTCTGCTTGCTTTAACTTTGTATTCCTCAGGTGCCTGAGCAGCGTGGTTGTGTTCCGTTCCTGCGTAAACTTTAAGCCGGGCTAAACGTCCGTCTCGAAGTTTATTAACTGGCAACATACCACGGATGGCTTTGATTAGAACTGTAGTTGAGTCCTTTTCCATCTTTTCACGAAGCGTCTGTGTCTTAAGCCCGCCAGGAAAACCTGAGTGACGGTAATACATTTTACCTTCCATTTTGTTACCAGTAGCGACTAAATTGTCGGTATTAACAATAACAACAAAGTCCCCAGTATCGATATGGGCTGTAACCATCGGCTTGCCTTTGCCGATTAATAGGCTGGCAGCTTCTGTAGCAATTCGCCCAATTGGGGCACTGGCTGCATCGATTACGTACCATTTGCGCACTACGTCAGTCGGCTTAGCGCTGAATGTCTTGGTATTTTTCATTATTTAGCCTCCTTAGCGACGGCTGGTTTTTTTGCTGGAGCCTTTGGTTTGGCTGCTGCAGGCTTTACTTTTGGCTCGGCTGCTTTGGCGACCGGTGCTTCTGCTAGATCGTCTACGAAACTGATTTGTGCCAAAGGCGCGTTGTCTCCACGACGGTTGCCTAATTTTTCAATTCGTACGTGACCGCTGTCTCGTCCTTTTAGTTTTGGTGCGATTTCATCTACCAGCTTATGGGCGCTTTCGATTGTCTGTAGTCCAGCAATTACCTGTCGTCGATTGTGCAGGTCGCCCTTTTTAGCTTTAGTAATTAGCTTTTCAATGTAAGGAACAAGTTCCTTAGCTTTAGCTAGCGTTGTCTTGATTGATTGGTCTCGGACTAATGATTCGGCTAGGCTCTTAATAAGAGCTGATCGCTGATCAGTTTCTCGTCCAAATTTACGACCTTTATATCCGTGGCGATGCATCTTAAAGCTCCAACTCCGCCATTTTATCCTTAACTTCGTCTAGGGCTTTGCTGCCGAACCCTTTTAGGTCGCGCAGTTCAGCGTCGCTTAAACTAAACAAATCTTTAAGGGTATGGATTTCATTGTTGATTAAGGCATTAGTAGTCCGAGCACTTAAGTTAAGATCTTCAATTGAAGTCATTAACTCGGCTGGCTCTTCATTGGCGTCGTCGCCAGATCCACCAGCAACTGGAGCTGAGATTGGAGCAGCAACTTCTACTCGGGTTTGACCAGCTAGGGCTGTGTACTGGTTGACTAAGATCGCTGCTGCTTCTTCAAAAGCATCTCGCGGTGAAATAGTACCGTCGGTATCTACAGTAAGAAGCAGTCGGTCAAGGTCAGTCATCTGGCCGACACGAGTGTTCTCTACTTTGTATCGGACTCGTAATACTGGAGTAAAGACAGCATCTAATGCAATCATATCGCTTGATTTTCGGGCAGTACCTTCTTCAATAGTTCGGTAGCCTCGGCCAGTTTCGATAACCAGGTCAGCTACAAACTTTGCTTTGTCATCGTCGATTGTAGCAATAACGTGGTCTTTGTTGACGACTTCGACATCGGCATTTGTAGCGATATCTTTGGCAGTAATCTTGCCTTTGCCGTTCTTAGTTAGTCTAAGCGTCTGTGGTTCGTCGCTGAAAACTCGGAATCTTAGGCCCCTTAAATTAAGCATGATGTCGACGACATCTTCTTTAACGCCCTTGATAGTAGTGAACTCGTGAGTTGCGCCTTCTATTTTAAAAGCGGTTACAGCGGCTCCAGCAATACTAGACAGTAGTACTCGTCGAAGCGAGTTGCCTAGCGTCATACCGTATCCGGTGTGCAGCGGCTCAATAACAAACGTTGCAGAGTTACTGTCGTGGTCGTCGATTTTTACAAGTCCTGGGGTGTGGATCATTTTTGACATAAGTTCATCGCCTCCTAGCGTGAGTAGTATTCTACTATTAATTGCTCATTAATCTCCGGTTCTGCCTCTTCACGAGTAGGAACACCGGATATATTGATTTCAAATTTCTTACGGTCGACTTTCAGCCATGCTGGAATTGTATCTGGACTAGCCGGGCTAATGTCATCGATCCGTTTAAAGTATTCATTCTTCTTGCTGTTGTCACGAAGAACAATCTTCTCACCAGGTTTTAGCCGGATAGAAGGAATATCTACTCTTCGGTCGTTTAGCATAAAGTGGCCATGGGTAACTAGTTGTCTAGCAGCTCGCCTACTTGGCGCAAAACCTGCTCGGTAGATAGCGTTATCTAAACGTCGCTCAAGCAATTCTAGAAGAACTGTACCTGATTGGCCTTGCTTTCGGTTGGCTTCAGCCATTAGGTTGCTGAACTGTTTTTCAAGCAAGCCGTACAATCGCTTGACCTTCTGTTTTTCACGAAGCTGCAGGCTGTACTGGCTAGGCTTGTTGCGCATTCCACGGCTATTAGCAGATTGCCCTGGCATTGAAGTCCGCTTAGCTAAGGCTTTGTGGGCCTTTGGATGAAGAGCGTAGCCTTCACGCCGGCTCATTTTTACAATTGATTGTCTATTTGTAGCCATGATTAAACTCTCCTAGCTTTCTTAGGCCGTACGCCGCCATGCGCGATTCCGGTAACATCTTTAATGCTGTCAACAGCTATCCCGAGTGTATTCAGTGTTCTTACAGCTGATTCACGTCCCAGGCCGATGCCTTTGACGAAAACTTCTGCTTTGCTGAACCCGTACTGCTGCTTGGCAGCGTTGCCGGCTTTTTCGCAGGCGATCTGAGCAGCATATGCCGTACCTTTTTTAGAACCACGGAATCCGCAGGCTCCAGCGCTTGATGCAGTCAGCAAGCCGCCTTTATTATCTGTAAAGCTAATAATAGTGTTATTGAAGCTGGCAAATACGTGGACTTGTCCGGCGCTAACAGTTCGTTTCAGTTTCTTTTTCTTAGCCTTAGGAGCTGGTGCTGAATCTTCGGTAGTTGATTCGGTGCTTACTTCTGCGTTGGTCTTCTCAATAACTGCAGTATCTTTTGCTTCTTCAGTTTTTACTAGTGTAGCTTCTTTGTCTGGTGTGTTCTTATTGTCTTCTGCCATATTAAACCTTTAAGTCTTAGCCGCTACTTTCTTAGCCGTACCACCGACAGTTACTTTCTTTCCTCGCCTGGTTCGGGCATTTGTCTTGGTTCTTTGTCCTCGGCTGGGCAAACTTTGCTTGTGCCTTAATCCTCGGTATGAACCGATGTCTTTGAGTCGCTTGATATTGCCGCTTACGATTCTCTGCAATTCGCCTTCGACAGTCAAAGAGTCGTTGATAACGTCTTGGATCTGACTGATCTCAGCATCTGTCAGGTTCTTAACCCGAACAGTGTAGTCAACTTTAGCCTTATCCAAGATTTCTTTGGCGGTCTTTGGACCTACGCCGTAAACGTAAGTAAGGGCAATATGGACCTGCTTTTCGCTTGGGATTGTTACTCCGCTAATTCTAGCCATATTTAACCTTGCCTCTGCTTATGCTTAGGTTTAAATTTGTTTATAACGTAGATACGGCCTTTACGACGGACTATTTTGTCGTCGGGACTGATCTTCTTGACACTAGCACGTACTTTCATACGGATCATGCTCCTTATTGGAGTGCATAACACACTGCATTTAGTTTAATAATTATGATTTGCGATAGGTGATTCTGCCCTTACTTAGATCGTAAGGAGTCAACTCGACCGTAACGCTGTCACCAGGAACGATTCGGATATAATGCTTCCTCATCTTACCGGCAACATGAGCTATAATTTTATGACCGTTTTCAAGTTCGACACGAAATTGAGTCCCCGGTAGAGTCTCTACGATGGTTCCTGATAATTCGATTACTTCCTTATTGCTGGCCATAAATATAACTAAGGGTTAATTGTATCAGATAAGCTACCCTGTTGTAAAGTGTTTAACATTTATTATTTTGACTTCATTTTATAAGTCAATAGCTTGTGTAGTTCTCCAGCAGCTAATACTGCTATAGAAATAGTTAAAATCGGCACGAACAGGTCGGAAATGTTAATCTCAGGTATATGGAACATAGTTCTGAGAGGTCCGAACAGTACTAATTCCTGCAGAACTAGCGAAATTATAAAGCCTAGCAACAGTAAGTAGTTCGGCTTTAGATTCCGTACGAATGCTGATGTTCTCTCGCTTCTAGAAGTTAGCGAGTTGGCCCATTGTCCGAACACAAGCATAGTAAAGGCGATTGCCTGAGCGTAAATAACCGGATGTTTTTTAACTAGCATTGAAAAAATAACTAGCATGACTACTGCTATGGTTATTCCGACAAAAACTAGCCGGCTTACTATTATCTTATCTAAAAGCGGTGCATTCATTTTTCGCGGAGGATACTTCATGACGTCGTCTTCGGCCGTATCCAGCCCTAATGGCAACACCATGGTTGTTCCAGTCACCAAGTTTATCCAGAGGATCTGAATTGCTAGAACTGGTGTCGGCAGCCCAATTATTAAAGCACCGATTATAGTCATTACCTCACCGATGGTTGTTGAAAATTCATAAAATAACATCTTGCGGATATTGCTATAAATTACTCTTCCTTCACGTACAGCCTTGATAATAGTTGCAAAGTTATCATCTAGAAGTACAATATCACCAGCTTCCTTGGCAATATCCGAACCGCTACCCATTGCTACGCCTATATTGGCCGCGGCTAACGCAGGAACATCATTAACGCCATCGCCAGTCATGGCGGAAATTTGCGACTTTTTAAGCTTGTTTAGGATCAAAAGTTTGTCTTCCGGTAATATGCGGGCAAAGATAGTGTGCTTGTTGACTATAGCTGCTGGTAGCGACGTCTTGTGGGCAAATTCTTCGCTATTAAAGACTTCGCTTTGATGATTGGCGAGACCGAGTTGCTTGCCGATATGAAAAGCTGTTTCAAAGTGGTCGCCGGTAATCATCTTTACTTCTATACCTGCCTGCTGCGCTTCGTTAATAGCTTGTATAGCGGCTTTTCTGAGCGGATCGGCAACGGCTATGAAACCCTGGAATCTGAACTTAGATTTATAGTCTTCTAGCTTTTCGACCGGTGAAGATATTTTACTGCTTGCAATACCTATCACTCTGTAGCCTTTTGAAGCCAGCGAATGCATCTCAGATTCAGCTTTTGATCTCTCGGCTTTGCTTAAATCGCATCTTACCAGCAAATGTTCTGGCGATCCCTTTACGTTAAGTTCATAGCCGCTGCTAGACTTCCATAGCACTCCACTCATGCGGATCGACTGTACGAAGCTGAACTGGTGAACAAATTTATGGCCCGCTGGCTTGTGAATAATGCCGGAATATTCAGCCATAACAATATCAAGCGGATCATGCGATTCCTGATCTTCATGTATATCTGCACTCAGGTATACATGAAGTTTTAAAATGTCGTGGCTACTTTTATCTGGCGCCCATATCTCCTGTACCTGGAGTTTGTTCTCGGTTAAGGTGCCGGTCTTGTCGGTAGCAATGACGGAAATCAGCCCCATATTCTCTACAGCATGCATATTCCGCACCAATGCTTTTTTGCTGGCCATTCGCTTCATGCCGATTACAAGAATTACAGTAAGAGCAATTGGCAGTCCTTCCGGAACTGCCGATACAGTCATTGTAAGCATGAATCTCAAAGCTTCGTTAGGCTCCGAGCCCCTAAGCAGGCTTAGAATAAATACGACAGTGGATGAACCGGCAACAATTTTGATTATTAAAGAAACCAGCTTGTTGATTTTCTTTTGCATGGGTGAAAGCTCGTCTGGTTTTGACATTGCTGCTAGCCGGCCGAATTCAGTGTCGTTTCCGATCGCAACTACAATTCCCGTAGCATTACCAGAAATTGCAAAAGTACCCTGGAAAAGCATATTCTGCTGCTTGTAGATGGGCTGGTCCAATTCTATATGCGAACTATGCTTGTGTACCGGAACATTTTCGCCAGTTAGAGAAGACTCGTCTACCGCCAGGCTCTCAAATTCTAGAATCCGTATGTCTGCTGCAATTTTCTGGCCTTCGCCAATAAAGACAATGTCGCCGGGCACCAAGTCGTCTGCTAGTATCTTTAGAGTTTTGTTCTGTCTTTTGACTTCGACTTCCTGCTGGGTATGTTTTTTCAGAGCCCTGAGAACTCTTTCAGTCGAATATCTTTGGATCCAGTAGATCACTGCATTAACTACGATAACAATTCCGACTATTATTCCATCTACATATTCGCCGGCAAATAGACTTATGATAACTGCTGCTAAAAGAATTAGAACGAATATATCTACGAAAGGCTCGATTACAACCTTCCACCACGGCTTGTTTTTGAACTTTATCTGGTTGCTGCCGTACTTCTTCTTTGCGGCTTGAACCGCCGCGCAGCTTAATCCTTCGTCGGCCGAAGAATTAAACTCACTTAATATAGAATCAATTTTTTGTTTGTAGAATTCCACTTATGACTATTATAGCCTAGGTTAAAGTTTTATTTTTTTCTGCCAGGAAGTCGTAGTTTGGGAAGTCTATTGAGCATCTTAAGTCTTCTGCCTCCAACCGGTGCATCAGCTAGAGTGTCGGTATCATAAAAGAAATCTGGTTGCTGGTACTGGTCATAAGTGACCATAAGGGCACGCGACTCGATCTGCCTTAGTGTTTCAAGGGCTACAGACACAAGGATCAGCACGCTGGTTCCTCCAATAGTAATGTTCGTCTTCAAGAAAATCTGACCGATTATAGGCACAATTGCTAGGAAACCTAGCGCGAACGCACCGAATAGAGTAAGCCTGTTAACTACTTTGCTTAGGTACTTTTCTGTTTGAGTACCAGCTCTCACTTCGTCGATGAAACCTCCCTGCTTCTGCAGGTTCTCGGCAATCTCAGTAGAGTTGAAAGTAATGCTCGTGTAGAAGAAAGTAAATGCTACAACTAATATAAAGTAAACAACCGGATAAAGATAAGGTTCCCATCCAGGCTGCTGGAAAGTTGTAGCAGACGGGTTCTGGAACAAAGTTACAAGTTTCTGCCCGAGATCCTGAAGTCTCTGGCTGCTAGATCCAGACATTAGCTGGCCTGCAAAGCTTGGCACGCTTAGGAATGCAACTGCAAATATAATCGGAACGACACCAGCTGTAATAAGTTTAACCGGCAGAATTGTCGTAACACCACCGTACGTTCGGTTGCCCTGAACGCGCTTTGCGTAGTTGATGGTTATCTTCCTGGATGCTTCATTCAATTTGACTATAAGTACGGTAAGTAGGGCGACGATCGCTACAACTAGAAGCGAATATAAAAGCCCGGTTTTATTAATCGGAAGCTGCTTGCCGAAAACCAGCCACTTGTCGTTCTTATCGACAACACTGTTAAAAAGACTTACTGCAGTAGATGGCAGGCTGCTGACAATTCCAACTGTAATAATTAGTGATATCCCATTACCAATATTCTGTTCGGTTATAAGCTCACCCAGCCACATAAGTATCATTGATCCGCCAGTTAATGCTGCAACCATTAAAACCCACTGCCAGGCCGATGTATTAGCAGTAATATCACCAAGCCCGCCAATACTAGATGCAGACTGCCTGATCAGATAAATTGCACCAATAGACTGCATAATAGCTAATGGGAATGACAGCAATCTGGTATACTGATTTATCTTCTTACGCCCGAATTCACCTTCTTTATTCAATGCTTCCAACTGAGGGATAGCCTTAGTAAGCAGCTGCAAAATAATTGAGGCATTAATATAAGCTCCAAGTCCTACCAACATGATTGAGAAGTTAGCCAGTGCTCCACCGGACAGGACGTTAATAAAACTGAAAATTTCTGGAGTATTGTTTGAATTAAAGACGTTTTCTAAGACTTGTTTTAAAGTCTTCGGGTCGCTTAATGGTACTGGGATATGAGCAAAAATACGGAAAACTAGCAGCATACCTAAAACTGCCAATATGCGCTTTCGCATATCAGGACTTTTTAGCGATGACCAAATTACTTTCCAACTCATATGTGTTTACTAGTATTTAGTATACCAGCGATTTCCCCTCTAATATGTTTTTTGTGATGTAGTTTTTAAATAGTTATTTAGACTTTTTAGTATCTTTGTCTAATTTAACTTTAGGTCGTTTGATCTGATCGACGGCTGTAAAACTTCCACCTGCCTTCTCTACAGCTTTAACTGCAGTCGCACTGGCATGTTGCAATGAAACAGTATGCTTCTTGGCGACGTCGCCATTGACGATCAGCTTAACCTTAGAAAAACTGTGTGCGATTAATCCAGCTTCTACTAGTGTTTCGTTGTTAACAGTAACACCCATTTTGTCTAGATCACCCGTGTAAACTTCTACGACTGGTCGTCTATGTGACTTGAAGCCACGGAGTTTAGGAAATCTTTGAGCTAATGGAGTTTGTCCACCTTCAAAAGAAACTCGTCGGCTAGAACCAGTTCGGGATTTCTGACCTTTAGTACCACGACCAGCAGTCTTACCCTGTCCTGCTGCAATTCCACGACCAACTCGCTTGGTCGATTTCTTAGCTGTAATATCTAAATTGTTGTAACTCATTATTTAGCCTCCGCGGTTTTCTTAGCTTTGGCTACTGGAGCAACTTTTTCAATCTTCTCTTTAACAGCTTTCTTCTTTTCGGATCTAGCAACTGCGCTGGTAGTAACCCAGTTTTTAGCAGGAACCATACTTTCAAGTGCCTGCAAAGTTGCATAGGCGGTATTAGTTTTGTTGGTTGAACCTAGCGATTTGCTAAGTGCGTTTCGAACACCGGATACTTCTAGAATTGTTCGCACAACTCCGCCGGCAATTAGACCAGTTCCAGGTGCAGCCGGCTTAATTAGGATATTAGCACCACCAACTTTGGCTGTTACTTCGTGAGGCAAAGTTTCTTTGTAAAGCTGGATTGTAACCATGTTTTTCTTAGCAACGTCCATAGCTTTGGCTACTGCGCTTGTTACGTCAGCGCCTTTAGCACTACCAATCCCTACTTTGTTCTTCCGATCGCCAACTACAGCTAGAGCTCGGAAACGAAAACGTCGTCCACCCTTAACTACACGAGCTACTCGGTCGATATTGACTACTCGCTCGTCGAATTGTTTTTCTTCTTGTGGCTGGTCGTTTTTTCGACCGCGTCGATTATCTTGTGGTTTCATATTAAAACTCCAGTCCTGCCTTTCTGGCAGCATCTGCCAAAGCTTTAACTCGACCATGGTACAAACGTCCATTACGATCAAATACAATCTTATTAATTTTCTTTGCTTTAGCTTTTTTAGCAATATCTTCGCCAACAATAGCTGCCCGCTCTGTCATATTGCCGGTAGCTTTGCTGCCGTTAGTGGTAGCAGAAACAATTGTCTTAGATTTCGAATCGTCAATAATTTGAGCTGAGATATGCCGGTTGCTGACAAATACGCTAAGACGTGGTCGCTCGGTCGTACCAATTACGGTAGATCGAACTCGGGCTTTTCGCTGTCTTAAATTGTGTAGTTTTTTAGTTAGTCTATTCATGATTATTTGTCCTTACCGCTCTTACCGCTCTTGCGCAGAACTCGTTCGCCAACGTAGCGAATGCCTTTGCCCTTATATGGCTCAGGCTTCTTTAATGCTCGAATTTCTGCGGCAACTTGGCCAACTTGCTGTCGTGAAATACCATTAATTGTAATGGTCGTTTGTTCGACACTGGCGGTAACGCCGGCTGGAATCTTGTAGATTACGTCGTGAGAAAAACCTAAGTTCATCTTTAGATCTGTACCTTGGGCGGCTACACGATAACCGACGCCTTTTATTTCCAGTTTCTTTTCAAAGCCTTTGCTGACACCGTCAACCATGTTGTTGATCAATGCCCGCATAAGACCGTGCTTGGCACGGATTTTTGGTTCATCGTTAGCTCTTTCTACGATGATTTGTTCACCAACACGGCTGACTGTAATGTCAGGCATTGTGAACTGGGTTAGAGTTCCCTTAGAGCCGGAAACAGTAATAGCGTCATCCGCTATTGTGACTGATACTCCCGAAGGAACTGTGATTGGTGATTTACCTACGCGACTCATTTTAATATACCTTACAAATTAATTCGCCACCGATACCGCTGGCCTTAGCTTCTGCACCAGTCATCATACCTTTGCTGGTTGAGACAATTACGATGCCACGTCCGCTCTTTACGCTTGGAATTTCTCGAGCGTTAACGTAGTAGCGTCGACCTGGTGTGCTAAGTCTTTGGATCTCGGTAATGCGAGCGTTACTATTTTCGTCGTTAATGACGACATGAAGTGACTTGCCAATGCTGGCATCACTGACAGTTACTCGATCTAGAAAGTTGTTCTGAGCAAGAAGCTGCGCAACTGATTCTTTTACTTTGCTGTGCGGCAGAACAATTTCATTCTTTCGTACGGCAATTGCGTTACGAATTCTTGAAAGCATGTCTGCGATTGGATCTGTTGAAGTTGTACTCATATTGCTCCTTACCAACTTGCCTTTGTTACGCCTGGAATTTCGCCCTTGCTGGCATGTTCACGGAATGAAATACGGCTTAGACCAAATGTACGCATATAAGCGTGTGGTCGGCCGGTTTCAATACAGCGGTTCTTCCAACGGGTTGGTGACGAATTCTTTGGAAGCAAATGCAAGCCTTCTAAATCGCCAATTTTCTTAAGTTCTGCTCGCTTAGCGGCATATTTAAGAATCATCTTCTGTCTTTTTAGATCACGAGCTATGTTTGATTTTCGTGCCATATTATTCGCTCCTTCCTAAATGCGCTTTACTAGCTATATTTCCAACAAAGTTACAAATTCTTCCATATAAAGTCGGTTCAATTACTTCAGTGGTTCTATATGTAGTATCAATCTCAACCTCTGAATAATCACCGCGTTCGGCTTGGTATGAAGCAATTTCGAATGCTTCTTCCACTGTATTTCCTTGGGGCATTAATACCACTGTCTTGACTCGTTCCTTAGCGAAAACAGTCATTATTTTTGCTCCTTTTCGAACGGCATTCCAAACTTAGTTAGTAGTGCCCGGCTAGCTTCAACGCTTTCAGCACGGACCACAAATACTACTTGCAAGCCGTGTACTGTAGTTGTTTCTTCAAAAGTAAGTTCTGGGAAAACTGACTGGTCGATAAAACCAATTGAATAGTTTCCTGACTTATCAAATGCAGTTGCTTTGACGCCGTGGAAGTCACGCAGTCTTGGCAGTACAATGTTGATAACCCTGTCAGTAAATTCGTACATCTTGTTACCACGAAGTGTTACTTTAAGTCCGATCTTATTGCCTTCTCGTAGTTTGAATGCAGCAATTGAAAGCTTTGCAAACGTATCAATTGGCTGCTGGCCAGTAATCTTCTTTAGAGTATTTGCGGCAGTTTCAAGAATTTTCTTGTCGTCTTTAGCTCGCCCAAGACCAACGTTTACGACAACTTTTTCAAGTCGTGGAACTTGGTGGAAGTTCTTGTAGCCAAGCTCTTCCATTAATTCACGAGCGTACTGAGTATTGTAGAGATCTTTAAGCCGGGCTACATAAGTAGACGCATCTGACTTAGCAGCTTTTACAGCTGGCTTGTCTGCTTTTTTAACTTCAGTTGTAGCCATTACTTGATCTCCTTTCCACTCTTTTTATATACACGAGTCTTCTTACCGTCTTTGTCAACTTTGTAGCCGATTCGGCTTGCTTTCTTGCTAGTAGGATCGACAATTCCTACTTTGCTAACATCAATTGGCTTGGTCATTGGAATGATTCCACCTTGAGGATACTGCTTGTTTGGTTTAACATGCTTCTTGACAATGTTGATACCTTCTACAGTAACCTTGTTTAGGCTTGGATGAGTCGCAACAACTTTGCCTGTCTGGCCTTTGTACTTGCCAGCTCGCACCATTACTAGATCGTCCTTCTTAAGACGAATCTTGAAGGCTTTTTTAACAGTCGTCTTTACAGACCGCTGAGTAGTTCGTTTTACAATTGAGCTCATTATAGGACCTCCGGTGCTAGGGATATAATCTTTGAATAACCCAGATCTCTAAGTTCGCGTGGTACTGGACCGAAAATACGTGTAGCTTTAGGCAATTTGTCGTCACCGATAATTACTGCAGCATTGTCGTCAAACTTAATGGTTGATCCGTCTTTACGCTTGATTACGTTTTTTGTTCGGACGATTACTGCACGAACAACAGACTTCTTTTTAACTTGACCTTGAGGATTGGCTTGCTTGACCGTAGCGACTATAACGTCACCAATGCCAGCGTAACGCTTGCGTGATCCGCCAAGAACTCGGATGCATAGGATTTCTTTTGCTCCTGAGTTGTCGCAGACACCAAGTCTTGATTCTTGCTGTATCATTATGCCTTCTCCTCCTCAGCAGTAGGTTTAGCTACTACTTCAGCTTTTTCTTTTTTCACTTTTTCGACTTCAGGTTCTGCAGTAATAGCTTCAACGGTTTGGTCCTGGCTAATAGCTGCACGCTCAACGATCTTGCTTAAAGTATGTCGCTTGCGTCGGCTTAGTGGCTTAGTCTCAGAAATTATTACTGTATCACCTATATTTGCATCATTCTTTTCGTCGTGCGCCATGAATTTCTTACTGTCGACGTAAGATTTTCGGTACAACGGATGGTTTTTGTGAGTCGTTACAGAAACGACAATCGTCTTGTCTGTCTTATCTGAAACAACTACACCGGTTAGTGTCTTAGCCATTATTCGCTCTCCTTTTGTAGTTGTTCACTAAGTACGGTTAACATTCTCGCAAGATCTTTTCGCTTAGATCGGATCTGACGTACATTGCTGACTTCACCCATGTGGACCCGACGCCTAAGCTCTGCGATTTCTTCGCGCAGCTTGGTAGACTGAGTAGCCAAATCGGAAGTCTTATATTTTCTAATATCTACAATTTTCATGATTAGCCTTCATCCTTTACTAGGAATTTGGTTTTAATCGGCAGCTTATGACTAGCCAACCTCATAGCTTCCCGTGCAATTTCCTCTGATACGCCTTGCATCTCGAACAATATTGTTCCAGGTTTGACTTTGGCTACGAAGAATTCCGGGTTACCTTTTCCGCTACCCATCTTTACATCCTGCGGCTTACGAGTCACTGGAGTGTGTGGGAAAATACGGATCCAAATCTTACCGCCACGCTTGATGTAGCGAGTCATAGCTTGACGACTTGCTTCAATCTGACGAGATGTAATCCGGTCGGTACCCATGCTCTGGAGTGCAAAGTCGCCGTGAGCAATATAGTTGCCACTGGTAGCAACGCCGGTAATCCTACCTTTGCGTACCTTTCTAAATTTAGTTCGTTTAGGTAACAACATTACACGACCTCGCCTTTATATATCCAGACCTTTACGCCGATAATACCGGCTGGAGTCTGTGCACCAACATGTGCATAGTCAATATCTGCTCGAAGGGTATGTAGTGGCACGCTACCTTGAACTTCTTTTTCACGCCGGCTCATTTCCGCACCATTCAAACGTCCAGCGACTTCAACACGAATCCCTTGAGCACCAGCTCGCATTGTAGCGGCAGCTGTGGATTTAACCGCTCGACGGAATGAAATACGTCGTTCGATTTGGTGAGCAATATTTTCAGCAACTAGTTTAGCGTGAAGTTCCGGTTTCTTAACTTCTTCGATATTTACTCGAGTTTGAGTACCATAGATTTTCTCAATAGCGTTCTTTAGCTCCTGGGCGCCAGTACCACCACGGCCAATAACAACACCAGCTTTAGCAGTATAGATAGTAACTGAAACAAGATTTGGAGAGCGTTCGATGTCTACTTTGTTAATAGCAGCTCGAGAACCTAACTTGTCCTTTATAAGCTTACGTACTGCAAGATCTTTTTCAAGATAGTTAGCATAGTCTTTTTTGCTTGCGAACCACTTGCTGCGCCAGTCTTTATTGACTTGGAGACGCATTGAAATTGGATTAACTTTTTGTCCCATTACTTGGTCTCCTTCTTATCTGCTGGCTTACTAACTTTTTTAGCAGCTCTTTCTTCACCATCTACAACAACTCGGATGTGGCTAGTTCGTCGCATAAAAGGTAGTGCACGGCCTTGAGCGGCAGGCCGGAATCGCTTGATTCGTACGCCAGGACTGACAGAAATTTCTGTAATAACAAGTGTTTCAGGTCGAAGTCGGTGGTTGTGGTCTGCGTTTGCTCGGGCGCTTTCAATTACTTTGCGAACTGGTACGGCAGATGCACGTGGAACGTGAGACAGGATAGTAAGAGCGTCTTCAACAGTTCGGCCACGAACCAAAGCAGCAACTACGCCAACTTTACGTGGGCTCATTGATACGCCTTTTGCAGTTGCAATAACACTCATACTACTTACCGCCCTTTGCGAGTTTTCCGCCATGAGAACGGAACTTACGAGTTGGTGAAAACTCACCAAGCTTGTGTCCGACCATGTTTTCAGTAACGAAAACAGGAACATGTACTTTACCGTTATGAACTGCAATAGTTCGCCCAACGAAGTCAGGTGTAATAGTAGAAGCACGTGCCCAAGTTTTAATAATTGTTCGGTCTTCGTCTCCCAAAGCGCCAATCTTCTTAGCTAGCTTAGGATCTACAAAAGGACCTTTCTTTAGTGATCTACTCATTGTTATTTCCTCTTAGCCGCATGACGGCTCCTTATTATCACATTGTTCGTGCTCTTACGACGCCTGGTCTTGTAACCCAAAGTCTTCTGTCCCCAAGGGGTTCGAGGTGCTTTGGCCATTCGGTGTCGTCCACCATCACCACCACCGTGAGGGTGATCTACTGCGTTCATTACTACACCACGTACGCTAGGTCGGATACCTTTGTTCCTGGAACGTCCGGCTTTACCAACTTTAATGTTCTGGTGCTGTTCATTACCGACACGACCAATATTAGCCATACAAGTTAGCAAGAACTGTCGAACTTCGCCAGAAGGCATTCGCACCTGAGCGTATTCGCCTTCTTTTGCCATTAGCTGAGCGCTAGTACCAGCAGAACGGACCATTTGGCCGCCTTTGCCTGGCTGGATTTCGATACCGTAGATTAGAGAACCAACAGGGATATTCTTTAAAACAAGTCGGTTTCCAGCTTCAACTGGAGCTTCTTCGCCGCTGACGATCTTTTGACTGACTTTCATGCCTTTAGCAGCTAAAACGTAATGGTAGGTACCATTTGATTCTTTGATTCGTGCAATTCGAGCGCTGCGGTTTGGATCGTATTCAATAGCTTCGATTGTAGCAGTACTGCCTTCAGCTAGTTTGAAGTTAACCAGACGGTAGAATTTCTTGGCTCCACCACCTTGGTGGCGAGTAGTAATTCGGCCCTGGTTGTTTCGACCAGCAATTCGCTTCTTGACCATTAAGAGTGACTTAATTGGCTTCTTAGCAGTTATTTCACTCATATCCTGAGTGGTCATGCCACGCTGAGCAGGAGTGGTCGGGTTATATTGTCTAATAGCCATTATATCTTCTCCGCTTTCTTTGCAGTCTTTGCAGTTTTCTTTTCGTCTTTCTTATCTGCCTTCTTGTCAGTTTCGGTATCTTCTGGTGCGTCAAAGATGGCAATATGGTCGCCTTGCTTAACTGTTACGTAAGCTTTCTTGATGTCAGCCCGGTTAACAGAAATTCCGCGAGTTCGCTTAGATCGGGATCGGACAGATTTGCCATTTTGAACCAGAGTTCGGACGCTAGTAACAGATACTTTAAATTGAGCTTCAACAGCTCGGCTAATTGACTGTTTGCTGGCGTCGCCAGGTACTACGAATACATATACATTGCTGATAGTAGAAGTAGCATAGGCTTTTTCGCTCATTCGAGGCTTAAGAGTAATATCTAACATTACTTAGCCTCCTTGTCAGCTACTACTGCTTTAGAATCCTTAGATTGGCCCAGCCATTGGGAAATTATAGGAAGTGCAGCCTTAGTAATAACAATAGTATGTGCATTAACAATGTCGTAAGCATTAATGTACTTGGCAGTAATTAGCTTAACGTCGCTGATGTTTCGGAAAGCACGGGATAATACTTCATCTTTGGAATCAACAACTACCAAAACTTGTCGGTTGGCGCCAAGCTTATTCAGCAGTGCTTGGACGTCCTTAGTTTTGTTGTTAGCCAACGTAATTGATTCAATAACAGAAATCTTGTTCTCACTGGCAGCCATACTTAAAGTCTGTCTAATTGCTGTCCTCTTAGCTTGAGTAGAGATCTTGTGCTTGTAGTTTTCTTCACCAGTTGGGCCAAAAGTTATACCACCACCGCGCCAAATTGGCACACGGCTTGAACCGAATCGGGCGCGTCCAGTTCCCTTTTGCTTCCAAGGCTTTTTACCACCACCGCGGACTAGTCCACGGGTTTTAGTAACAGCGTTGTTCTGTCGTCCATTTGCAAGATATGCCAGGTATGCCTGCTTGATCAGCTCGTGGTTGGTAACTTCAAGACCAAACACTAAAGCATCTAATTTAGCTGGAGTTGTGGCTTTGCTGCCTGATTTCGTATATGTAGCAACGCTCATTATTTGGCTCCTTCAATTAAAACGATCCCCTTGCGAGGACCTGGAACTGCACCTGTAACGCCGATAATGTTTAGCTCACGGTCAACAATTGCGACTTTTAGGTTCTTAACTGTGACTTGGACAGCGCCATACTGGCCTGACATTCTTGTACCTTTAAAAATATGCTGAGGATACATTGAACCGATTGAACCTGGCTTACGGGTATTCCCCTTACCACCATGAGTTTTGCGCTGTCGGTGGAAATTGTGCCGCTTGATTGTTCCGGCAAAACCTTTTCCTTTTGACTGGCCGGTGACTTTAACTACGTCGCCAACTGAAAAGACCTCGGCTGTTAGTTCTGTTCCTACTGCGAGGTCTTCTGTTATTTCTTCGTCAGAGTCTAGACGAAATTCCTTCATAATCTTGCTGCTTGCTTTTGATGCCTTGAGATGTCCCGCTAAAGTCTTTCCTATCTTCTTGTTTTCCTCAGTCCCGACCTGCACGGCGGTATAGCCGTCAGATTCTGTCGTTTTTGTCTGGGTAACGATATTAGGCTTAGCGGAAAGCAAAGTAACAGCTACTACACTGCCGTCGTCATTGACGATGGAGGTCATACCTATTTTTCGGGTAATGAATGCTTTCATAATTCCTTCTTTATTAGTTAGTCGTATAGCGGTTATGTCATTGGCTTAGACATAAAAACACTTGGTGCTTAGTGGTTTTCACCCCTGTTAAGAATGGTGAACCTGACTAAATACCAAGAAATATTTTTGATATACCAATACAGATTAACAGATTTATGTTACCCCTGTCAATATGTTGCGTATTCTACAATATTTAATTATTTATTTAGCGGACTATTGTTATGCCCATCGGCAGCCAATAACCAACGAACATAGCCACTAAAATAACTGCAAATTCTATCTTTCTGTCTATTTTGAAATGGTCGTGAAGCGCAAACGCCAATCCAATTACTGCACCTATCGGGAAAGAAAGCTGGCCTTCTTTGGTACCATCTATTATATATAGCCATTGGCTACCAAGAATAAGAAACAGAACTAATTTTAAGATAAAGACTGAATCCCATTCAGTTCTAGACCTATTTATAACTTTTTTTGTTTTAGTTTTAGCCATTAGTATTATTGTATCAGATTATGCTTCTTAGCTATGCTTAACGCAGTATCAAACATACTGTGTTGAGGTTGTGGTAGATTGCTAAGTTTAAACCAACCGAGGTCATCTACCTTATGTGGCTCACCTATCTTAATAGATTTAGGATCTACTAGTACTTTAAAATTAGCATATACCCAATGTGTTGGCTTATTATTATGAGTTCTAAGGGCGGTTCCTAATTCAGTAAATGCATACTCTATCGGACTAACTAAATATTCTTCCATAAGCTCACGTTCAAGAGCTTGTTCAAGTGTTTCACCAAACTCAACTGCACCTCCACCTATATCCCATTTACCATGTTCATCGCGGCAATTTACACTTCGTTTCTGGAGAAGTATCTTGCCTTTGCCATCGTGGATAATGAAGTTTACGGTAACGCCGATGTAATCAATACCTCGACGTAAATCTACTACTTCATTAGCAATACTAATTTTAGACTTGGGCATATTACAAATTATAGCATTCAAGTAATAGCTAATGGTTTTTTGATCACAATTCGTTTTGATGAATACCCAGTATTCAACTCGTCGCAGACATCAGGCTCAAGCATCTCTAAATTCATATATGCGTGGCTTATTTCTCTTATCGGCATAACTAGTTTATTGTCAAAACCCGCTATAGCTGGCCATAGTAAGCCGGTTCCGCCGGGCTTAAGTACGCGATATATCTCTGCTAAGGTATGGTCTAGTTTATGAAATGGAACAAACTTTGGTACAGCTTGTACACTTATAACTCCCCCGAATGATTTATCTCGTAAAGGTAGATCTTGGCCTAGTCCCGCTACAGACATAATATTTGGCATTATGCTACCTCTCATCGCAACAGAATATTGCGGGCTAAGGTTTATTACTTTCTTACAACCAAGCCAATTTCTGTCTACATCTTGTGCAAATAAGCTTCCAACACCTGGTCCAATATCTAAAATTTCTTCAGATGATTCAACTAGATCATATAATGCTTGCGCTCCTAAGACTAAAGAATATTTGGCAAAATCCCCATCGGTCAGACTGGCAGACATTGCTAACTTATAATCAGAAAGTGGCTCACCTAACTCGGTCATTTCTGTCTACATCTTAATTTCGGCGTCGCAACCGGCAGGCAGCGAAATGTTCATAAGACTATCGATAGTTTTTGGAGTCGGATCCATAACGTCGATTAAACGTTTGTGTACTCGCATTTCAAACTGTTCCCGACCTTTTTTGTAGACATGAGGACTTTTAACTACAGTATAGGTAGTTCTCTTAGTTGGAAGTGGAATTGGACCGGCAATCACAGCACCTGTTCGAAGTGCAGTATCTACAATCTGCTTAGCAGCCTGGTCTATGACTTTGTGGTCATAAGCTTTTAGTCGGATACGAATCCGTTGTTTTTCGTTTGGTTTTTTGGCGTCAGCCATAGAATAATCTCCATATTCTTTTATGATGTAACATCTCTGAGCTGCTATATAGAACAAAACAGCGACTTTTAGTCATCACGATTAATTTACAACTGTAATTATACAATAGAAGTATAAAATAACAAACCTTAGACTATTTAGTCTTTCTATTGCGGCGATTTTTTATGAAATCAAACAAGCCCTTGCCGCCGATACCTGCCATTACTCCGACTGCTAGTATAGGTAATAAACTATTGTCTGTGCCAGTTTCATCGGTTGTAATCGGTGTAAATTCGATGTTACCATCGCTTTTATCAAGAATAAATGAGGAAATATTAACAGTTCTCTGCTGCTGGTTATCTAAAACCATCACAGTTGTAAGTTCAGCCGGCACCGGTGTAGGCGGAGTATTGGGTGTTATACCAAGACCTAATACAATACCTAACCCGATCTTTTCTATCATTACTAAGTTATACTCCAGCAATAAATAAAAGAAAAGAGCCCGTTTCCGGGCTCTTACTAATAATACTTAGATTCGTATTATTTGTTGATCTTGGTTACAACACCAGCACCAACAGTTCGTCCACCTTCACGAATAGCGAAGCGCAAACCTTGTTCCATTGCAATTGGAGCAAGCAGTTTTACCTTGAAAGTGATTGTATCACCAGGCATAACCATTTCTTTGTCAGCTGGAAGTTCAACTTCACCTGTTACGTCAGTAGTTCGGAAGTAGAACTGAGGCTTGTATCCCTTGAAGAATGGAGTATGTCGTCCGCCTTCTTCTTTAGTTAGGATATATACTTCTGCATCAAATTCTGTGTGCGGAGTAATAGAGCCTGGCTTGCAAAGCACCTGGCCTCGTTCGATGTCGTCTCGTTCGATTCCTCGAAGAAGGATACCTACATTGTCACCAGCTTGACCTTGGTCAAGGTTCTTTTTGAACATTTCTACGCCAGTAACGACTGATTTCTTAGTATCGTGAAGTCCAACAATTTCAACTTCTTCGTTGATCTTTACGATACCTTGTTCAATACGTCCTGTAGCTACAGTACCACGACCCTTGATTGAGAAAACATCTTCGATAGGCATTAGGAAAGGTTTGTCTAATTCTCGTTTTGGTTCTGGAATGAAATCATCCATTGCCTTAACAAGTTCCATAATTGCGTCTTCGTTAGCTGCATCGCCTTCAAGAGCTTTTGTAGCCGAACCCTTGATGATAGGAGCGTCTTCGTCGAAGCCGTTCTTAGCTAATAGTTCACGAATATCCATTTCAACTAGTTCAACTAATTCTGGATCTGCTAGATCCATCTTGTTCATGAAAACTAGAATCTTTGGCACGCCAACCTGCTTGGCTAATAGTACGTGCTCACGAGTCTGAGGCAATGGTCCATCGTTTGCGCCAACAACAAGGATAGCGCCGTCGATCTGAGCAGCACCGGTAATCATGTTCTTAACATAGTCAGCATGTCCTGGCATATCAACGTGAGCGTAGTGTCGCTTTTCGCTTTCATATTCCTGATGAGATGTAGCAATGGTAATACCACGAGCTTTTTCTTCAGGTGCGTTGTCGATTTCATCGTATTTAATCGGTTTGTTAGTAGCGCTAGGAAGTTTCTTAGCTAGTACTGCAGTAATTGCTGCGGTTAATGTAGTTTTACCGTGGTCAACGTGACCCATGGTACCCACGTTTACGTGTGGTTTGCTTCTATCGAAGTTGTCTGCCATTTGGTGGACTCCTGTATTTTTATAAGGGTTTATAGATTATTATTGTGTTCGCGATCCATAATTGCTTAAACATAAACAATAGCCCTCACGCGAGTTACCGATGTAGTATAGAGGACTGACCGAAGTTTGTAAAGCAGAATTGAGTTATATTCATGCTGATAAAGTGATTGAAATATACTATTTTAAATCTTATCGACATTACTTGATACGATACAGGTGGCTGACATTTGGCATTCGCTTCCTGTAATTATATCTCCAGACATACCGGGGCAATTGCCATCAATTATTACACTAACTGCCTCCGGAACTTCTAAATCGCCTAGGGCTGATTTAAACGTACCTGCAGATTTTATAGCAAACTCAACAGGAAGTTCATTTATATCACAAGGATAAGCGCAGGAGTCTGCTACAGTAATATCTCGAGCAAAAATATGAACTTCCATAATTTACTTGGCGTTTTTTGCAATTATAGCTTCTGCTACGTGGTTTGGAACATCTGCATAGTGATCTAATTCCATACTAGAGCTAGCTCGGCCTTGCGTTGCTGATCGCAGATTTGTTGTGTAACCAAACATTTCACCAAGAGGAACAAAAGAAGTTATTTCCTTGACTCCAGAAGCTAGGTCTTCCATTGATTCAATTCGGCCTCGCTTAGAGTTCAGGTCGCCGATAACATCGCCCATGAATTCTTCCGGTGTTACAACTACGACCTTCATGATAGGTTCCATTAGAACCGGATTGGCGATTTTAACTCCGGCTTGAAGAGCCATTGATCCAGCAATCTTAAAGGCCATTTCGTTTGAGTCAACATCGTGGTAGCTGCCGTCGTATAGCTCAGCCTTAATGTCTACAACTGGATAGCCAGCTAATACACCGTTAGCCATTGCTTCTTTAATACCTTCGCTGACAGGCTTGATGTACTCAGACGGAACAACACCACCCTTGATAGAGTTAATAAACTCAAAGCCCTTACCTGGCTCGTTTTGGCTAAGTCGTAGCCAGACATGACCATATTGTCCGCGTCCACCAGATTGTTTGACGAACTTACCTTCGATTTCAACGGCATCTTTTCGAATGGTTTCTCGGTAAGCAACCTGCGGCTGACCAATATTTGCTTCAACACTAAATTCTCGCTTCATTCTATCTACTAGAATTTCAAGGTGCAGCTCACCCATACCGGAGATAATGGTCTGTCCGGTTTCGTCATCAACTTTAACTCGGAAAGTCGGGTCTTCTTCAGCTAGTCGCTGAAGCGCTGTACTCATCTTTTCCTGGTCGGCCTTAGTCTTAGGCTCGATTGCAATACTGACTGGTGGTTCTGGGAAAGTAATACTTTCTAGAACAATCGGCTTGCTTGGTTCGCAAAGCGTCTGCCCGGTAGTAGTACCTTTTAGTCCGACAATTGCGGCGATATCGCCAGCTTCGACTTCTTCAACGTCTTCACGCTTGTCAGCCTGCATTCGCACTACACGACCAACCCGTTCTTTTTCTCCAGTTGAACTGTTTAATACGTAGCTGCCAGACTTTAGGGTTCCGGAGTAAACCCGGAAGTAAGCTAGTTTCCCGACAAATGGATCAGTAGCAATCTTGAAAGCTAGTCCGGAAAGCGGTTCGCTAGCTGCTGGCTTGCGTTCAATTTCATCTCCAGTTTTAGGGTCAGTTCCCCATGTCGAACCGCGTTCGATTGGACTTGGAAGTAGATCAACAACTAGATCAAGTACTTTCTCGACGATTACACCTCGGCCGTCGCCACCAGTTACGGCAAAGAAGTTGCCAGATAGAATTGCTGAGTGAATTGCAGTTTTGATTTCCTGCTCGCTTAAACCTTCTTCTCCGACTTCAAAGTATTTCTCTAAAATTGTTTCATCTTCAGCAACCGCGTTTTCAATTAGAAGACTACGGGCTTTTTTAGCTTTATCCAGCATGTCTTCAGGAATTTCACCCTCTACCAAAGCTTTATCTGTAAAGTCTTTGTAGGTGTAAGCCTTCATGGTTACAAGGTCAACAATTCCGTTGATGTCTTTTTCAAAACCAATTGGCAAATGAATTGGAAATGCTCTCTTAGACAAACGGGCATGAATTGTATTCAGAGACTTGTAGAAGTCTCCACCAGTTTGATTAATCTTGTTAATAAAGCAGATACGTGGAACTTTGTATTTGTCAGCCTGTCGCCATACAGTTTCTGACTGAGATTCAACACCCATCTTACCGTCGAAGACAACTACAGCACCGTCCAATACACGAAGACTTCGCTCTACTTCAACTGTGAAGTCAATGTGTCCTGGAGTATCAATAATGTTGATCTGGTGGTCTTTCCAGAAGCAAGAAACAGCTGCAGACACAATAGTAATACCACGCTCACGTTCCTGTGCCATCCAGTCAGTAGTTGTTTCACCTTCGTGAACCGCACCAATTTTGTGCTTTAGTCCAGTTCGGTAAAGAATACCTTCTGTAGTCGTAGTCTTACCAGCATCAATATGAGCGATAATTCCTATGTTTCTAATATTAGTGAGTGCGTATTTCTTTGCCATTTTATTATCTTGTTCCTTCTTCGGTTTGAATTAAATTTCGCTCCCTAGCTTCATTAATAAAAGCTTTCATCTGATTAATATACGGACAATTTCCATTTGAGCCATCTTGGTTTGGACATTCTAGGCTCAAAGCTGTTCGGAAAGGATCTTCTTTCCGTTCAAATTCGTGCATTCGAATACTAAGTGCGGATAATCGACTAGCAGAATGTACTCTAACTGGCACATGGAAATCATTCGCTAACCTGGGAGTAGTTCTTGTGGTAAATTGAGCAGCTTGCTGCCAGTTATCGTTTCTAATCACTCCACCGTTAGCAGCTTCTGTAAATGCCTTTGCATCACTTCTAGTCAATGGAATAGTCAATACTGGGGTGTCGCTAGTCGCGGTGCAAAATTCTCCACAACCTACCTGTAGAATGACATTCCTCGCCATGTTTAGAACCTAGCGAAGTGAGCAAATGCTCGGTTAGCTTCTGCCATCTTATGTGTATCTTCACGCTTCTTAACAGCAGAACCTTGGTTGTTGTAGGCTTCCATGAGCTCAGCTGCTAATCGGTCAGCCATTGGCATACCTTTTCGAGATCGGGCAGCAGTAACAAACCACATAATAGTTAGGTGATTTTGTCGTTGGCCCTTAACTTCAAAAGGAATCTGGTAGTTGGCGCCACCAACACGTCGGGAACGAGTCTCAACATGAGGCTGGACATTCTTTAGAGCTTGTTCGAAAACATCTAGAGGGTTGTCTACTTTTAGCTTCTTAGCTGCTTTTTCCATGCCTTGGTAGACAATCTTTTCTGCTAACTGCTTTTTTCCGTCCTGCATAACCCGGTTAATGACCTTTTGGACCATTACAGAGTTATATGTTCGGTCTGGTTGTATATCGCGTACTAACGCTTTGGTAACTTTCCTAGGCATTATTTGCTCGCTTTCTTAGCGCCGTACTTAGAGCGTCCACGCTTTCGGTCAGCAACACCTTGAAGGTCAAAGCTGCCACGTACAATGTGATAACGAACACCTGGAAGATCTTTTACTCGTCCGCCTCGTACTAGTACGACTGCGTGTTCCTGCAGGTTATGACCTTCGCCACCTATATAGGCCCATACTTCGTGACCGTTACTTAATCGGACACGAGCTACTTTACGTAGGGCTGAGTTAGGCTTCTTGGGTGTTTTGGTAGTTACTTTTACGCAAACACCACGCTTAAAGGGTGCAGGCTTCTCGTAGTTACGAGACTTCTGGTTGTTTACTACGCGCTGCAAATGAGGTGACTTACTTTTGGTAGTCACTTTAACACGCGGCTTACGTACTAACTGATTAATTGTAGGCAATTTAATTTCCTTTATTGGAAGCTGCTGTCAAGATAACTTGTGGTTCAGCACGAACCGTTATCAACTCGACTTCCTTAATTTAATATGAAACTCTTGAGTGCTATTTTAACAGATCTAGGCTGCTACCGCAACATCTTCGTCAGCGGTTTTGCTTTCTGCTTCATCTTCTTCGTCATTGACCCAACCGGTACCAACTGGAATCCGTCGTCCTAAGATCACGTTCTCCTTTAGACCGTACAGGTTATCTACCTTACCGCTAGTTGCAGCAGCAATTAGAACTCGAGTAGTGTCTTGGAATGATGCAGCACTTAGGAATGAATCTGTCGATAGTGATGCCTTAGTAATTCCAAGCAATAACTGGTTGTACTTAGCAGGAGCTTTCTTTTCCTTGACAAGCTTTTCGTTGGCTTCGACAACAGCCAGCTTGCTAACAACGTCGCCAGTAACAAACTCTGAATCGGCAGCATCTTCGATTTGGACACGGCTAAACATTTGCCGTACGATGATTTCAAGGTGCTTGTCAGCAATGTTCTGGCCTTGTGAAGCGAAAATCCTTAGGATTTCGTTTATGATGTAGCGCTGGGTCGCTTCTACCCCTTGCAGGTCTATCAACTCGTGAAGTGAAATCGAACCGTTTGTCAGTCTTTGTCCGGCAACAACTTTATCACCGTCCTTAACTACAACTTGCTTGAAGCCTGGAATTTCGTACTTAACCACGCTCTGCTTAGCTGGAGTAATTACGATCGACTTCTTAGTCACGCTTGCTTTACCAGCAATTGGTGAGATTAGCGGATCGGCACCTTCGTCGTTGCTGGCAACAACGTCGCCAATAGCTACGTCGCTACCGCTAGCGATTTGCGGAGTTCTACCCTTTAGGCTCAGATCTACCTTAGAATCTTCATCGGCAGAAATCTGGACAACATAGTGCTCACCCTCTTCCCAGGTATTAACTGTTCCATTAATGGAAGCTAAGAAAGCCTGGCCCTTTGGTGTTCGGACTTCAAACAATTCTTCGACACGAGGCAGACCAGTCGTAATGTCCTCACCAGCTACACCACCGGAGTGGAAGGTCTTTAGGGTCAGCTGGGTACCAGGTTCGCCGATACTTTGAGCGGCTATAACACCGATCGGGTGATGATCTGAGACTAATTCGCCGGTTGCTGGGTCAATTCCGTAGCTCTTACGAGATACGCCGCGGACGTTGGTAGAGCTTAAAGCGCTCATTATCTTTACACCGTCTAGTGTTTCATCCGCTTCAATCTTGGCTGCAATTTCAGCAGTAATTAGAGCATTCTTCTTAACGTGCTTGGCAATATTCTCACCGGCAAAACGTCCGGTTAATCGAGAAGCATAGCTTACGCCGATTTCTTCTGCATCTGATCGGTAGATTGGGAAACCTGGATCTTCGGTGTCGTCGTCGATAGTAAAGACATCTTGTGATACGTCTACCAGACGTCGAGTCAGGTAACCGGAGTCAGCAGTCTTAAGGGCTGTGTCGATCATACCTTTACGAGCACCACGGGTGGCGGTGAAGTATTCAAGCGGGTTTAGACCACGCTTATAGTTAGATCGAATTGGCAGCTCAATTGCCCGTCCAGTAGCGTCGGTTGTTACACCGAACATTCCGACAGCAGTTTTAACCTGGCCAATGTTTCCACGAGCACCAGATACAACCGCGATTGACATAGAGCTGTCTTCTTTCGTGAACTGTTCACTCAAAGTATCCTGAACTTCAGAGTCAATCTTCATCCAAGTTTCAACAGTTAGTCGGTATCGTTCTTCATCGGTAATGAAACCTTGCTCGTATTGGTCAGATATCTCAATAGATCGGGTTTCACCCTTTTCTATGATCTTATCTAGGCCAACGATTTCACTGAAGTCGTCCATACCCATACTGAGTCCGCTTTTAGTGGCGTATAGGAAACCAATGTCTTTCAGATCATCAGCAATAATAGCTGTCTGAACTTGGCCGTAAAGCTGGTAGGCGGTTGCCATAGCTTGGGCAAGTTTCTTTTTGGTCATCGGAGTGTTTTGGTATGGGAAATCATCCGGAAAGATTTCGTTGAACAATACTCGACCGAGTGTTGTTTCACGAACTTCACCACGGAAATTAATGCGGATTGGGCTTTGCAGTTCAAGTACGCCGGCATCTAGAGCTAGGATAGCTTCATTTAGGTTTGAATAATCTTTTAGCTTAGCTGTAGCGCCAGGTCGTTCGTAAGTCAGGTAGTAGCAACCAAGCACGATATCCTGCTCGATATGCAGAATTGGTGAACCATCTGCAGGTTTTAGCAGGTTCATATTAGCAGCCATGATGTTCTTAGCTTCGTCCTGTGCGGCATCAGACAGTGGAAGGTGCACCGCCATCTGGTCACCGTCAAAGTCGGCATTGAAACCTTTACAGACTAACGGATGCAGTTGGATTGCTTTTCCTTCGATTAGGACTGGCTGGAAAGCCTGAATTGAAAGACGGTGAAGTGAAGGCGCACGGTTTAGAAGAACGTATTTGCCCTTGATTACTTCGTCCAATGCGTCCCAAACAGCGATTTCACTGGCCTCGATCATACGAGTAGCTGATCGAATATTGTGAGCTAGTTCATTGGCTATTAGATTACCAATTACAAACGGCTTGAATAGTTCAAGTGCCATCATTTTCGGCATACCGCACTGATGGATCTTTAGTTCAGGACCGGCCACAATTACAGAACGTCCTGAATAGTCAACACGCTTACCCAGCAAGTTCTGTCGGAAACGACCCTGCTTGCCTTTAAGCATGTCTGACAAGCTCTTTAGCCGTCGTCTTTGGCCTGTAGCCGCAACAGCACGACCGGAACGAGCATTGTTGTTGTCGATTAAAGCGTCAACCGCTTCTTGTAGCATTCGCTGTTCATTTCGGCGAATAACTTCTGGAGCATTCAAATCTATTAATTTCTTAAGCCGATTGTTTCTGTTAATAACTCGTCGGTAGAGGTCGTTAAGGTCAGAAGTTGCGAATCGTCCACCAGTCAGCTGGACCATCGGTCGAAGATCCGGAGGAATGACAGGAAGAACTGATACACAAAGTGAACCCGGTGTAATACCGGCTCGGTGCATGCTTTCCAGCAGTCGAAGCCGTTTCATGATCTTCTTCTTGCGCATGCCTTTGGCTTCGTCGGCTTCCTTAGAAAGTTCTTCGATCAGCTTGCTTAGATCTACTGAATCAAGCAGTTCCTTCAGAGCCGTTCCACCCATACCGACTGTGATTAAAGCGCGGTATTCGCTAGGTAGTGCCCGGAAATCTGCTTCTGAAATAAGGCTTAACTTAACTAAAGAGTCTAACTGAGCTTTGACAGCGTCGTAGTCAATGCTTAGGTCTTCTAATTCTTTAGTCTGCATTTCGGCTAGTGCTTTGACGTTTGCGTCCTCGGCTTTAGCTTGTTCTTCGTATCGAAGCTTAATTGCTTCTTTAGCAGCGTTGAATTCGGCTTCTTTGTCTGATGCAAACTGATCTCGTTTTGCTTCATCGACAGTTTTGACAATATAGTTGGCGAAGTAAGCAACTCTCTCCAAGCTCTTGACAGTCATGCCCAGGACTAATCCCATGGCAGATGGTGTTCCGCGCAGGAACCAGATATGTGCAACCGGGCTAGCAAGGCTAATATGGGCCATGCGCTCACGTCTGACAATCGACTTGGTGACAACTTCACCGTTCTTGTCGACAGCTGCCTCACGGCTACGTACACCCTTGTACTTAGCGTCATGTGGGCTAATATCTTTGACCGGTCCGAAGATCCGTTCACAGAAAAGTCCATCGCGTTCAGGCTTCTGCGTTCGGTAGTTAATTGTTTCCGGTTTGGTTACTTCGCCGTGGCTCCATTCTAAAATGTCGCTCGGGCTGGCAACTGCCAGTCTGACAGCATCAAAGTCGGCAATATTCGTACCTGTATTATAGCGTCTCATTATTTTGCCTCCTTTTCGTCATTGTTTTCGGCAGAAACCACTGCTTCGTCTAGTTCAATTGTTTCTTCCGTATCATCTGCTACAGCCACTGTCGAGTCGCTGGCAATCTGGTCGTCTAACTCGAGGATTGAAAACTCGTCTATTTCTGATTCCGCGCTGACATCTACTTCTGAAATGCTGGCAACTGGTACTTCTACCGTTGGAAGATGTTCTGATTCGTCCTTGATGCTTTCAGCTAAGATATTTTCAGCGTCAATGACACTATTGCCACCAACTAGGTCTACCTTAAGGCCAAGACCCTGAAGTTCTTTGACAAGCACATTGAAGCTTTCCGGTACCTTTGGTCCGACAATTTCAGTTCCCTTTATGATTGACTCGTATGCCTTTGAGCGTCCATAGACATCATCTGACTTAATGGTTAGCATTTCTTGAAGCGTATTGGATGCGCCATAGGCTTCAAGCGCCCAGACTTCCATTTCTCCGAATCGCTGTCCACCGTTCTGGGCTTTACCACCTAGCGGCTGCTGGGTAACCATTGTGTATGGTCCAGTACTTCGAGCATGGATCTTATCGGCAATCATGTGGTTCAGCTTAATCATGTACATAGAACCAACAGTAGTTCGTTCAGTAAAGGCTTCCCCAGTTCGGCCGTCGAAAAGCTGCTGCTTGCCATCTTGAGGCAAACCAGCTTCTTTTAATAGTTCTTGGATCTTTTCAATCTTTACTCCGTCGAAAGAAGGAGTGGCTACTTTGATCCCAAGGGCTTTAGCAGCCATACCGAAGTGAGTCTCAAATAGCTGACCAATGTTCATACGACTTGGCACACCTAGCGGGTTAAGGATAATATCAACAGGAGTACCATCTTCTGTAAACGGCATATCTTCTACTGGAAGAATTCGGGCAATAACACCCTTGTTACCATGTCGTCCACCAAGCTTGTCACCTACAGAAATCTTACGCATTTGGGCAACGAAAATCTGAATCTGCATAATTACACCGGCTTTAAGCTCGTGTCCGTTTTCCCGGCTGAATATTTTTACGCCAACGACTTTACCGTGCTTACCGGTAGTCATTCGCTGTGAAGTATCTCGGACTTCTTTGGCTTTTTCACCAAAGATAGCTCGCAGTAATCGCTCTTCGCTACTTAGTTCCTGTTCACCCTTTGGAGTAATCTTTCCTACTAATATATCGCCAGGATGGACTTCGGCCCCGATCCGGACAATACCGTCTTCGTCTAGGTGTCGCAAAGCTTCTTCTGAAACGTTAGGAATATCCTGAGTGACTATTTCTGGACCAAGCTTTGTTTCCCTGACTTCAGTCATGAAGTCGACAATGTGAATACTTGTTAGAGTGTCGTCTTCGACAAGCCGCCTGGACAAGATAATAGCATCTTCAAAGTTGTAGCCGTTCCATGGCATGAATGCTACTGTAAGATCTTTACCAAGGGCTAACTCACCACCAGATACGCTCATGCCTTCTATCAGCACATCGCCAGCTTTGACTTTGTCGCCTGAGCTGACAACAACCTTTTGGTTGATGCTGGTACCTTCGTTAGAACGAATAAAGTGCAGCGGTTCGTAGGTTTTAGTTACTTTTGCGTACTTAACCACTACTTCGTCGGCGCTAGCTTTGACAATACTTCCGTCTTCTTCAGCCAAAACTACCTGTCCTGAGTTCTTAGCAGCAGCTTCTTCCATGCCGGTTCCGACAATTGGTGAAGCTGGGCTGATCAGCGGGACAGCTTGTCGCTGCTGGTTGGAGCCCATCAAGCTTCTGTATACATAGTTCTTTTCTATAAATGGAATCAAAGCGGCACTTGAGCCAATGATCTGGCGTCGTGATGCATCCATATGAGTGACTTCATCAGCATCAACTTCTCCGGCCAATAGTCGATTTCGAGCTGAAACACGTTCTTTGACAAAGAATCCATCAGAATCAACTTCTTCGCCGGCACTGGCAATTACAGCTGAATCTTCATCGGCGGCATCTAAGTACTCAATCTTGTTTGTAACTTGAGCTTTAACTGGCCATGTAGCCTTAGTCTTGATGGCAGCCAGTTTTTTAGCTTGAGCTTCAGTAATTACCTTATCCTTAGCAACTATCAGCTTGCCACTTTCATCTTCCAAGTTAGCACTGGCAGTATGTCCGGCCAGTTTATTGGCTGGCAGTGCATTTATTACTTTTAGATAAGGAGTTTCAATAAAACCGTAGTCGTTAATCCGAGCGTAGCTAGCCATGTTAAGTACTAGTCCAATGTTGGCGCCTTCCGGTGTTTCAACGGCGCAGATCCGTCCGTAATGAGTAGCGTGAGCATCACGAACTTCAAATCCAGCGCGTTCTCGTGATAGACCACCAGGACCCATAGAACTTAGGCGTCGTTTGTGAGCCAATTCTGATAGTGGGTTAATCTGGTCCATGAACTGAGATAGCTGAGAGCTGGCAAAGAATTCACGAACTGCCGCTACGATAGGTCGAGCATTAATCAACTGAGCTGGGGTGACAGTTTCAATTTCACTCATGCTCATTCGGTCCTTAGTATTTCTCTCCATTCGCAGGAGTCCGATTCGGAATTGTCGCTGTACAAGCTCTCCAACTAGTTTTACTCGCCGGTTGGCTAGTGAGTCGATATCGTCAGCTGGTTCACCAGTATTTGAAAGTCTAATAATTTCGCTAATAATTGCCTTTAGATCCTCAAGCCGCATAACTCGGTTTTCGGTAGTGTTTGGAATGTCTATATTAAGCCGTTTGTTGATCTTGTACCGGCCGACTCGTGAAAAATCAAAGCGCTTGAAGTTGTAAAACATGTTTTCAAGCAGTGATCGAGCGTTATCTACAGTAGCTAGATCGCCAGGTCGAAGCCTTCGGTAGACTTCAATTAATGCGTCGTTATTGCCCTTACTTGGGTCTTTATCGAGCGTTGCTTGGATGTAGCTGTTTGTACCTGTATCTACATGAGCAAACTCTTCTTTTATCTGAGCTTCTGTCATTCCCAGCGCGCGAAGCAAGGTAGTAACAGCTATTTTTCGTTTTCGGTCTATCTTTACATATAAAGCACCGTTAGCAGCAGTCTCAAATTCAAGCCATGCACCACGGCCAGGAATTACTTTGGCACCGTACTTGCGGGTTGCACCGCTGTTGTCGGCTGTAAAGAAAACGCCAGCAGATCTGATTAGCTGGCTAACTACTACACGTTCTGCGCCGTTAATTACAAAAGTACCTCGGCTGGTCATCCAAGGATAGTCGCCTAGGTAAATTTCTTGTTCCTTAACTTCGCCGGTAACTTTGTTTGTTAGTACGACAGTAGCTTTAAGAGGAGCATCATAGCTGATGTTGTTCTCTCGGGCTTCAGTCTCAGTCATCTTCGGATCTTCGAACCGGTAGTCCTTGAAGGCCAAAGTTAACTTAGTACCCGTATAGTCATCTATCGGACTGATTTCGTTAAGAAGTTCACCTAAACCTTCTTCAACTAACCACTTCCATGACTTGTTCTGGTGATCTACCAAATTTGGTAGATCAATTAGTTCTTTATTCTTAGTGAAATAAACTCGCTTATTGTCACTCTTGGTGCCTTTAGTGACATTTACGGTTTTGGCCATACGCTATACACTCCGCCTATATTTAATTGATAATGGTTTGATAAAAAAAGACCTTTGTTTGAAGGTTAATTTTGTTTTTACAGATTGGTTTCGCGCGAAGACTACCTAAGGATGGGACTGCAAATGCATTAGTTTTGATGCACAGCGGTGCCCGCTTAATCTACTTCTAATACTAGTTTAGCAAATTAACATGAACATGCAAGTGTTTTTATAGTTATACAATATATGTTTTTGATTTATTTCCTTTTTGGAAATCATATCGAAGTTGATAGACTGCTTCAGCATCATTTGTAGCATCAAACATTGGCTTTTTCGCCTCATCAGCATCTTTATACACAAATCCGGCATCGAGAAGTACGTTTATCGCGATTTGTTCTGCGCTAAATACATAAGCGACTATCGGTTGCGCAATTTCTGCTTTATTAAGAGCATGAAGCAATACTTCTTCTATTTCTTCATAACTATTTCCAATTACTTCACGAAACGCAAAGTATTTTCTATTTGGCATATAAAACTTTGCAGCCCTTTCGATTCTGTTTAATGGCTTCGGTAAGTTACTAGAAGTATTGTTTGCCGTATATGCTAAGGCGGTATATTCGCCCTCTGAATCGTACGTAAGGGTGATTTTAGGATCTCTAAAACTTTGATTTGGGTTAATTAACCCCTTCTGAGCAGCAATATTAGGATTTCGCCAAGATTCAAGAGTAGTTTTTCCAACATAATCAGCAATAGAATACACATCTGTACCTGCCAATGCATCTAAATAATAGTCGAGCCTAAATTGTGCCATATTGCCATAATCTTCAACCGAACAAGAACCCGCATTAACTTCAATTAGATTCAAATTACTCATATGCTTCCAAACTATTAAGTAGTTTCAGTATAAATACAATATTTAAATGATGCTAGTTACGTTTAAACTATTTTAAGCTTTTGACTATCTTGTCGACCACGCCATATTTTTTAGCTTCGTCGGCATTCATCCAGTAATCACGTTCCATATCTTCTTGGATTTTCTTGACTGTCTGACCGGTATTCCGTGCCATAATTTCATTTAAGCGGTGCTTTATTCTTAATGATTCTTTGAGGTCGATTTCCATATCAGTTACTTTGCCTCTTGTACCGCTGCTTGGCTGGTGAACCATAATGGTCGCATTCGGCAGCGCAACCCGCTTGCCTTTAGTTCCTGAGCTTAGTAAAAATGCTGCTGCAGAAGCCTGGATTCCAATACCAACTGTCTGGATATCATTTGAGATGTACTGCATAGTGTCATAAATTGCTAGTGCGTCATAAACGCTACCACCAGGGCTGTTGATAAAAAACTGAATATCTTTCTTTGGGTCTTCGGCATGCAGGAATAGGAGCTGGGCAATGATAACGTTGGCCGTATGCTCTGTTACTGCATCTCCTAAGAAAATAATCCGATCTTTTAACAGCCGGCTGTATATATCGTAGGCTCGTTCGACGCGGCCGTCGTTTTCAATTACTGTCGGTACTAATGTTGAATAACTGGACAAGTTCATATATCCATCTTAATCAATAAGTTAGCACTCGTCAAGTGCGAGTGCTAATCAAACTGATTTTATAAATCTTCATTAGTGTTTAGACGCTGCCGATAAGCTTTTATAGCTAATCTAGCCGTTGCCGCCATTGTTATCATAGCCCCACCTAAAACATATTTATTTTTAGCCATATCAATAGCTTTTAGTGCAATATGACCCTCATCATCTAGTGGGAAGATTTTTTCAACTAAATGTGAGCCAAATCTATCTTCGGGATTATTTGGTTTTTCCGACATAACCTATTAGTTTTTCGATAATCTTTTCACTTCGAAGCCGTGCTGCAATGTCCTGACGGGCTTCAGGCTTATCCAATTCGACTTGCATTTGCGGATCTGTGTACTGTCCCCGCAGAAGCGCCATTCGAATTTCAAGTTCTTCCGGAGTAATTTCAATTTTTTCAGCGTCTCCGATAGCTCCAAGCACGATACCTATCTTGACCTGTTCCTCGGCGTCTTTCTTATTTCGGTTGCGGTGTTCTGCCTCGGACACACCTTCGGCAGCTAAATGTTCTTCCCAGGTCTGGCCTCGGTAGACTAAGTTCTGCTTTTCGTCCTGTTCGAGCCGCATGACTTGTTCGTCAATTACAGATTCCGGAATTGCTACTTTAGTTTTGCTGGCAATCTGTCTGAGTATTTCAGTTTCGTACTTCCGGTCTTCTTCTTTTTGCTTTTCAACTGTCAGTTGCTTCTTTATATCTTCTTTAAGTTCAGCTAAAGTTTTAAACGGTCCGGCTTTAGCCGCAAAAGCGTCATCTATTTTTGGTAGTTCTAGTTCGCTAATTTCTTTAACATTGATCGTAAAGGTTACTTTCTTACCTTGCAATGCGCTAACTGAATAGTCCTTAGGGAATGGAATTGTAAAAGTTTTTTCATCGCCCTTTTTAAGTCCAACTATTGCTGGTTCGAAACCAGGAATAAAACTGTCGCTGCCTAGTACTAATGGGTAGTCTTTTCCATCGGCACCGTTAATCGCTTTACCCTTATCATCTACACCCTTGAAATCGATTAATACTTCATCGCCGTTTTTAGCGGTTCTGTCGACTGGCTTTTTCTCGGCCAGGCGCTTCTTAATCGAATCAATAACATCGTTGATTTGGTCAGCCGTAATCTTAATCGGAGTTTTCTTGACTGTTATTTTTTTGTAGTCAGGCAGTTTTACTTCTCCTAAGACATCTACTTTCACTTCAAATTCAAAGGTCGTAAACGGAACGAATTTCTTTAGGTTTACTTCCGGCTGGCCGACGACTCTTAAGTTTTCTTTTACAATTGCCTGGGTATAGTAGTGGTTCAGGACTGAGTCGATAAATTCGGATTGAAGCGCCTGCGGGTCGATGTTTTTCTCAACCAGGTCGGCCGGTGCTTTGCCTTGGCGAAATCCGGCTATTTTGACATTACTGCTAAGTTTCTTGACGATCGAATCTTTTATCTTTGTCAGCGTTTCTGGATCGGCTGCAATGCCAAGAGTTACGTTAGTATCAGTATTATGTGTAAGTTTTATTTGCATAGCATGTAAGTATACAAGAAAAAGTTTTCACTTAACAGGGTAACTTTTAAATATCCGTATCTTCTTGGCTGCGTTCGTCCAAAATTGAGCTGACAATTCGTTCTGGACTTAGAGTAGTTTCTCGGTTGTTCTTCAGGTCTTTTAAGTTGTACTGGCCTTCTTCTATTTCTTTTTCACCGATAAACAAAGCGAACCTGATATTTTTCTTTAGTGCGGATTTTAGTTTTACAGCCGGTTTGCGGTCACTGGAGTCAACAGCTACATTTAGATTTTCAGCTCTAAGGGTTTTGAGGACTTTTTGTGCTTTTTCGTAGACATCACCAATTAAAACGGCATAGACTTCAGTTTCAGGAAGTAAATCTGGCATGAGATCGTGGGACAAAAGGAAATTAACTAAAGTTACGTCGCCCCAGCCGAATCCAACAGTTGGAACCGGGTCGACACCAAAAAGTCCTACTAATCCGTTATATCTTCCTCCGCCCATCATGGCCCTATTGTTCTCTGGATCGGTATCGAATATTTCAAAGACAATGCCGGAGTAGTAGTCAAAGCCGCGCATAAGAGTAATATCAAACTTAAAGTTTGTAATACCGCTTTCGCTCAGTAACTTGAACAAATCACCCAGCTGTTCAACCGCAAAGGATTTTCTAAGTTGCTCCGGCAGATCGTTTAATTCGGAAATAGTTAAAAGTTCCAATAGCTTTTCACTGACTCCGCTTTCTTTCTGAGTTGGAGTAAACATAGCATCGGCATCAGCTACGAATTCGGCGTGCGGCATTTTGTGCATCCGGTCGATTAGCTTAGACAATGTTTGAGCTTGCACTTCATTCAAGCCTAAATATTCATGCAAGATATAGTCCATAAGCTGCCGGCTGTTAATCCGGATCTCATACATGCTTTTCTCAGCACCAACCTCATGCATTATCGAATCAGCAATCTGGATCATCTCATGCTCAGCTTCAATCCCTTCGACACCGAAAAGATCGACATTCAGCTGCCAGTGCTCGCGAAGTCGTCCCCGTTGGGGCCGTTCGTAGCGCCAAAGGTTTGGAATACTGTACCAGCGGACTGGATACGGCAGTTCCTGCCGCTTGGCAGCCACCATTCGGCTGACACTAGGTGTCATTTCCGGCCGGATAACTACCTCTCGACCGCCTCTGTCGGTAAAAACGTAAGTTTGTTCGTTGACAATTTCTTCGCCGCTTTTGGCTTTGTACAATTCTATGCTCTCTAAAATTGGCGCGTCGTATTCCTCGTAGCCGAACCGTTCGACTACTTTTCGCCAAGTAGAAAACAAATACTTCTGAAGCCGCTTGTCTTCAGGATAGAAATCTCGTGCGCCTTTATACGGCTGGGTAGATAATGACATTATTATTTCTAGTATATATTAACCAGCTTTAATCTGTAAGCAGATCTGACAATACTTAAAAGACTATTAATAGTTAACCTATTGATTAGCTAAGCAGTTAGGAGCATAATTTAATTAATATTTTAATCTAGGAGAACTCTAAATGAGTAAAGAAAATCAACAGCCAGTTAAAGCTTTTGACCTGTACAAAAAAAGCGTGGATTTAATCAAAAAAAATCAGACTACTTTCTTAGTACTAGCAGCCCTACCTGCACTATTATCTGTTTTTTCATCCGCTAAAGGTGATAAAGGTGCGCAGAATCCTATGTTTCCGTTTTCAACAAATATGACGCCTAGCCGGCTAGGTGCTGTTCTTGGCGTTACGTTTATAGCAGCAATACTAGTAATAGCAGTCATATTAATTGTCTACGTTATGACAGAAGCACTTTATTACAAGGCTGCAAAAGGTCAAAAACCATCTTTTGGGGAACTCTGGGAAGTTGCAAAAAAATATATCCTGAGGCTTCTAGGATTGGGAATTGTTACAGCACTAGCAATTGTGGGTGGACTAATTCTATTAATCGTACCCGGCATTATCGCAATTCGCCGCTATATACTAGCTCCTTATGTAATGCTAGATAAAGATATGGGCATACTTGATTCTATGAGCGAAAGTGCACGACTTACTAAGCCTTACTCTATGTCCGTTTACTCACTTCTAGGAGTATCGATTTTGCTATCAATTGTGGCCGGAATACTACAGTCTGCAATTGGTGTAGTCGGATCAATATTAGGTTTGCTGCTAACTCTTGGCTACGCATTTGCCCCTGCAATTAGGTACTTTGAACTAGTAAAACTAGATAAAAAATAAAAAAAGAACCCGAATAAAATCAGGCTGAAGTCTTGATCTGGTGCGGATGAAAGGACTTGAACCTTCACGCCTTGCGGCACTAGCTCCTAAGGCTAGCGTGTCTACCAATTCCACCAC
>CAZWJA010000008.1:0-39715 GCA_964634445.1 uncultured Candidatus Saccharibacteria bacterium
AAACTGTTTTGTTTTTCAGATTAATATCTTTAATAGTTTTCTTTTTAAACATCAGATAATACTCTCACCTTAATAGTGTCGGTCATACCGACTACTCCGGGGTATTTGCCGGAAACTGTCACAATCGTGTCGCCTTTTTTCAAAACCTTGTTTGTCTGCAACCAATTTGTAAGTTTGGTCGCTGCCAAGGCATCTATCGGACGGTTATAACTTTTTACACCATATACTAGTGCCAACTGCTGCACAGTCCTGACGCTGGATGTAACTACAATTATCGGAATATTCGGGCGGTGGCTGACAACTTGAATTGCCGTCTCGCCGCTAGTGGTCTCGACAACAATTGCTTTGGCTTCGATACTGGCACTTAGCCCGATTACCGCCTGACAGATAGCTTGCTGCCGGTTGAGTTTGTCCTGCGGGTTGTCGAATGTCACAGTCAATGGGTTATGGTGCTGGACGTATAGAATTACTTTTTTCATTATTTCGACAGCCTGGATCGGAAACTTGCCGCTGGCTGTTTCATCGCTCAGCATTACGCAGTCGGCTCCAAGAATTACAGCCGTAGCAATATCCGAAACTTCGGCCCTAGTCGGCTCCGGCATTTCCGTCATACTGGCTAGCATCTGGGTAGCTACGATTGTTGGCGTCGAGTATTTAAGACCAAGTCCGATTATCTTGCGCTGCATAATCGGGACACTTTCCGGCATGGTCTCGACTGCTAGGTCACCGCGTGCAACCATGACCATATCGGCTTCCTGCATGATCTCCTCGATGTTATCGGTTGCCGACTTGGTTTCTATCTTGGCTATTATCTTCGAGCTGCTTTTCAAATTCTTTAATATTGTCCTGACTTTAATTATGTCTCTGGGATGCTGAATAAAGCTGACGGCAACGTAGTCAATGTCCTGTGTCGAACCAAAGGTCAGGTCAGCCCGGTCTTTGGTGGTTATAATATCACCGCCAAAATCTGTATCTGGTAGATTAATTCCTTTGCGCTTAACTAATACGCCGTCGTTTTCTGCCCTGGCATATACAACTCCGTCTTTGACGCTGGTAATTGTACTTCGGATGCGTCCGTCGAATAAGAACAGCCGCTCACCCCGCTTAACCTTTTTCGCAAGGTCGTACTGGGTCGGGATATGCCCACTGGCTTCGTATTCTGCACCGAACTTAAAAGCTAAGCTCTGACCTATACGGACATTAATGATGCCTGGAAAATCTCCCAATCGGATTTTCGGTCCTTGCAAGTCTTGGATTATTGCTACTGGCTTACCGTATTCCCGGCTGGCTTTACGAATCCATTTTATCTGCTCTACTCGTTCTTCGTTGTCGCCATGGCTGAAGTTTAACCTGAAGCCGTTAGCCCCGGCCTTCATCATGGCTAGAATAGACTGGTAGCTATTGGTCGGCGGACCAATCGTAACTATTATTTTAGTCCGCTTAAAATCAGAAATTGGGACATCCGGTGCCCTAGATGTTACATCCATTAGTTTAATTTTAATTGCTAACGGTTATTTATGCCAGTGTGAAATATATATTAAAAAGAGGAATCCACCCATAAAGCCTTTTATTAGGTTAGTAATTGTACGAACCAGTTAATATCCACGCTTATGGTAAAATTAATTTGAGAAAGTTCAATAATTTGAACAAAGATAATTTATGCTAAATATACTTTTACCTATCAGGAAAACTAAAACAGTGTTATTTGGTTTAATTGTTTTGGTAGCCTCATTCATAATATTTTCCGGGAAGACTCACGCTGCTACGTTAACCGTCAGCTCTGGATGTACATTTGATGAAGAAGTAGCTGTACTCAATGATGCTGTAGATGGTAATGGATGCGTAAATTCAGGGGCAGCCTATGGGACGACGAATACTATTAATTTGCCATCGGGTACTTCAACGGTTGCAACAGATACTGAATCATATATAGCAGGTGGTCTAATTATTCAAGGTGCCGGTAAGACATCTTCAATCTTGGATTTTAATAGCAATCAAGGATTTACAGCATATAATCAGTCAGCTAATTTTACAGTTAAGGATTTTACTGCCGAAAACGCTACAAAAGCTGCAATAGAAATTACAGGGTTAAATTCAGTCGTTAATCTTAGTGACATGGAAGTTACTAACTCAGAAAATGGCATATCACTTTCAGCTGTTGAAATAAATGTTAATGAAGTGAATATACATGATAATAATTTTGATGATAGTGCTATAAGTTGCGGGCTAAATGTAGATTTAAAATCTTCTGCTCCTAGTGATATTTTAAAAGCCAATATCCAAAATGTTAAGGTAAAAAATAATTCATGTAACTCCAGTGGCTTTATCTTACATTCGACCACCGATGAGTCAGCATCGCAGCAAGCGAGCGTCAAATATGTCGAAGTTTCAAATAATACCGGTAAGGATATAGGAGCTATAACAGGATCTTCAGCAGTACAATTGTTATTTGACAGTTCCTCAGCAGTAACCTTGAATGTAGATTCAGTTACGGTTGCAAATAACAGTGTTACTTCGACTATAGACCACACTGGCGATCAGCCTTTTTCTACGTCAAGAATTACAGGCTTCCAGCTTTCTTATTTGTCATTAAACCCCGGTCTTCATTTTACAAATGTTACCGTAGCATATAACTCCATAGTAAATACTTTGGATGATGCAATTAGTATAGCTGGATTCTTCGGTGTGACATTTAATAGTGCCCAGTTTCCGAGCTTAACCAACATTACAGTGGTTGGAAATTCAGTTACACAAACTACTCCATCGTCGTCTTTATCTAGGTTTCCTGCCTTCTTATTGATTGGTATTACAGCCAGTGAAGAAAACGTTCCGCAATCTGCAGAAGGTGGTGGTACTGCAGAAAACACACTAGTTGCACATAATTTGTACAATGGCGAAGTTGTTAACTGTGAAAATGAGGCTGACTTTTCTGTCGTTGGTTTAACTGGAACAGTTGACGTAACCCCTCAGAATTTAGGACATAATTTGAGTGATGACCAAAAATGCACAGGCTATACATATGTGCCAAATTTATATGACACTATAGACCATGAAGTTAAAGACAACGGAGGACCAGTACCGACAATCGCTCTGCACTCTGACTCTCCGGCTGTAAACGGCGGCGGTCAAGTATTAGGCATAAGTACGGATGCCCGCGGTATTGCTAGAACCGGATACTACAGTGTCGGTGCAAACCAAGGAGTCTTATTGGCAGCCAGCACTAACGAATCTAACTCGCTTACCGGCACGCTGGCTGAAACCGGAGTCGTTGCAATCTCGTCTGCAGTTTTAAGTATAATAGCGTTGATTAGCTTGATTTTGATTTGGAGAGATTATCGGCGTCACAAGAAGCCATTAATGCAAGTTAATCCTCAAGTAAAGTACAGCATGCCTCATCATATTAAGGTTGTTGTAATTCCGCTCGTTAAATACCGGTTAAGCCTGAGGTTATCTCGTCAAGATGATAGAATATCTAAGTTTTAATCTATTTACACTTGGTTAAAAACTATATAATTGTCTGCGATATTTATAATACAAATATCGATAACCAAATTAGTTCACTAGATTCTTTAGTCTACAAAATATATTAATGATGATATAGATTGCAGTATATGGAAGTATTTTCGATTATTATTGCTATCTTTGCAAATTTATATTTAATTTAATATGAGCTCGTAACTTTGATGTTATGTTATTAACTTATAAACTAATACGGCCAATTATTTTTGGCCGTATTACTAATCTAGTTTTCCTAGTAGATACTACTTTCCGCCGGTTGGGTTCTTAGATGTGTTTGTGGTCGTTGTGGTGGTTGATGCAACATTAGGTATCTCTTCTAAAGTAATAGAGGAAACGTTTACAAAAGTCCCTTGATGAAAAGCCCTAACTTTCATATCAATTGCACCAGTACGGTTAATGTATCTACTTTCAGTACACAAGTAACTATATTTGTCTGCTGTAGGTGTTACGTACTTTGAAGTTTTAGCCGTAGCTGGATTATTGGTAGGTACTGTTAATGTCATTTCTACAGTACCCGATCCCTTTACAGAGGCGCATGCTCTAAACGATTTGTATAACAAAGAATTGTCTGAGTAAGATCCACGCGTTTGAGCTGATGCCTCTTGGCCAACTCCACTACACGCAAGATTAATAGTTGTGATTGGGTTTTTTTCGCCCGAATCTGTAGATGTCGTAGCTTTACATGTACCATTAGCACCTGTATCTATTGCTTGAAGTGAGGGTGTACCAGCAACATATGTCCAAGATCTACTTGCTGCAAAACTACGATATACCATGAGTCCACCACCGATAACTGCAAATGCAATAAGAATCGCAATTAATCTAGATCTATTTTGTATTTAAAATTATGCTTCCATTCAGAAATTTTTTGATTTTGGCATTTATTATCCTTTTTTGTTTACCTATAGTAAATAACTATAGTGTTAATGCCTTATATTTGACAATAGTTGCCATCTCCTAATTCAACGTATGCACTCACCTATAGGTCATCGCTAATAATTTATTGCTTACTTTTGTATCTATGGATTTCAATGTAACTAATAAAGTTAGTACAATAGTAACCCCACATGTTCCTTGTAGGTTGTGGTTCCAAATTTAACAAAAAGACCGCCAGATGCAGAACTTTCAGTCAAACATAATTAGCCATATCCTGATTCTGCTTCAAACGAAGAAACGCGCGGATTAGCACACGTTAGGAACAAAGTATATAAACCAACAACTACTTCTGAAACAATAATAAAAGTGCGACGGTTAATATGTTTTGCTTTTGCTAGCCATGAAGAAGCCTTTAATTTCTTCTTAGATAGCGTCAAAGCTATACTGCCATAGCTTATCCGTTGTGAGGCTATGTTTATTATCGTTAACGCTATTGAACTATTAGATTCCAAAAAAGCACTCACCAAATGGTGAATGGTATATTGGTGAGCTCTCGTGTATTTGGGTGGAACACCCTGGAGGACGATCTCATACAATTATACAGGAATCTTGTGGAGCTGGGGGTTGAGTATCATGATGGTAAAGTCTACCTAGCCGATCTGGAGGAAGATGATGTTTAGGAGACACACTAAGCGATACCAAACTGACCTGTTCAATCAGAACACATTCGATAAACCGTTTTTACGAGATTTACACAACTGCCGAGAAAGCCTGATTATAGAAAGCCCGTTTATACGATCAAAGCGAGTTGAGGCTCTAATGCCCATACTCTCTAGGCTCCGCAGACGTAATGTAAAAGTGACTATCAACACTCGTAACCCTATTGAGCATGATAATGAGTACCGACTGCAAGCCGAGCAGTCTATTGAGATGTTCCAAGCCCTCGATATTCAGGTACTTTATACGGTACGCCATCATAGAAAACTAGCAATTATTGACCGCTCAGTCATTTGGGAGGGTAGCCTTAATATTCTCTCTTATTACGATAGTTGTGAGATAATGAGGCGGACAGCTTCTGCATATGATGCAGAAAGGCTGATTAAATTTATTGGACTGCAAAAGTATTTGCAGCGTGTGAGTTAAAACTATGTTAGACAAGAATGATTTTCAGAAAGTAAATCTATCCAAGGATGAAGAAGCTATAGCCAAGGCTATTAACTTGTTGAAGTACCATGACCCAGAGAACGCAACCAGGGAAAATGCAATCTCGTACCTTGAATATATGTTCACAGCCGCAGAGTGGGCCAGCAAGCAAACTGATCTTACTTTTGATGACTTTTACGAAAAATATAGGGCAGAACAAGCAAAGAAATCTGGCAGTTAACCTGCGACTTCTTCAATTCCTAATCCTTGAGTGACAAGCTCAGGCTCTTTGGTAGCCTCCTCTTTAGATGTCTTGGGCTTACTGACTGGTTTGGTTTTCTTCGGTTCCTGTTTCTTGGCAAATGTTTCTTGTGAATGCTTTATAGCCCGCTTCGCAATCTTCACACTACCCTCATCTTCAAGTAATAAAGTTTGACCGGATAACGGTTCTTGAGAACGAACGGCAGACAACTTGGCATAGAAGTTATAGGCTGGTAAGTTACTCATCTCGCCTGGCTCAATATACGGTGCAAATAACGGCAGTAGTAACCGTTCATCTTCAGGGTTACCACTCCTAAAACTAATGACTGTACCGACATTGGCTAAGATTATACTGACCATCTGTTGGTCTTTCTGCTGTGAAGTAGATTGCTCAGCCATGACCATGAACATTTTATATTTCCTCGCCTCAGATAGCATCTGTACAAATGAAGCGGTGGCAAAGTTTTGGAACTCATCAACATACAGATAGAAATGACGACGTTCTTTTTGAGGTATGCGAGCCCGGCGCAGACTTGCCAGCTGGAGTTTAGCCAGTACAGTAATACCAAACAGCTCTGAAGTATCTTCACCAAGCAGCCCTTTAGAAAAGTTACAAATCAGTATTTTGCCACTATTGATAATGTCATCAAAATCAATTGTAGACTTTGGCTGTTCAAGCACTTGACGAGCAGAGGCCGAGAATAGAAATCGACCAATCTTAGCCGTAATACCGGCTGCCATCTTTACTTTCTGCATATCACCAGCTTTGCCAAGTTCATTCTTCCAGAAGTTAATCAGGTTTTTGTCTTTTAGGTTCTTGAGCACCGCTTTTCTATACTTCGTGTCATTGAGTAAATCAAAGACCGTAAATAAGGTCGCATCCTCAATTGTTAAGGCCGTCTGAATGGTGTTACGTAGGACATATTCAATACGGTGTCCGCCAGTATCTTCCTCAGAGAATATTTTACGGAACACTGATATGACCGACTCCGTAATAAGGTCTTTCTCTCTAAGCAGCTCATTTCCAGAGATACCAGGCGTCAGTTCCAAGAGATTAAGCCCAAGCGGGTACTCTAGGTCGTCAGGATTAAAGTAGACTACATCATTCACTCGTTCTGGCGGTACATGTCTGAGTAGCGTTTCCGCCATGTCACCGTGTGGGTCAACCACGGCTAAGCCTTTCCCACTTTCCATATCCTGCACAATCGAGTACTGCATGATGGTCGTTTTACCGTTACCCGTACCACCAATAATATAGACGTGGCGTTCACGCTCAGCTTCAACTAAACCAATTGGTGTCTGAACTCCATGGTGAATATTCTCACCTAAGATTACATCAAGCACCTTGCTTTGCTTCAGCGAAACTGGTGCTGGCAAAGTTCGGCTTAATGAAGTAATCAGGTTATCTGTTTTACTGATGCTACTTGAGGGAAAGTGATACAAACTCGCCACTTCAGCAGCCGACAATATGAGTGATCGTTTTTTGAACAGACTCGGTAGTCGCACATTGGCCAGCCTTTTCTGATAACCCGCTATCAATGGTAATCGTAATTTGGTGCGCAGTGCCTGATACGGCGGCATCGAGTAGCCGTCAAGAGCCGATCGTAGCGCCTCAAGCTGCTGTGTAGCGTGGTCACTGCTAGCCAGTACCCGCAAGCTAACCTGGAATAATGGCTGGGTGACTTTTTGGTGCATTGATTCCATCAGCTCCAATTCAAAGGCGCTGAGGGTTCTAGCTGGTCGCTGGCGTTTTTGGACTTGCGCCTGGAACGCAGCGTCCTTACTCGACTTGTCCTTATAGTAAGAGGAGGTAGAGCCGTTATAGACTTCGCCGATTGTATCAGTCACCCCAATCATGGCACTACCCAGTAGTTCGCTTATCTTACCAACCTTAGAGAAACCACCCAAGGAAACTTTGCGAAGTATATCTTCGTTGCCTAATATCCGACGAGACAACCGTGAGGCTTCATTAAGTTTGACTGGAGTCACCACTAACTGCATGGTCAACTGCTCATCGTCACTGAGTTTTGTCATAGCCGCAGTGACGTAAGACAGTGGGTCATGCTGCTCAAAAGTACGAGTAGACATCAGCGGCAGCACGTAGTGGTGGGCTTGCTTAAATTCAATGACGTTTGCTGGGTCAAATGGCTGGTAGTCGATAGGTTTTACTTTGGCATCAGGAATGTAGGCAGTAATAGTTTTCTCAAGAATATCTGCTCGTGTTTGCTCAACCTGTATAAGGTAGCGAATCCCGTCTCGTTTGGTGGAAACTATCTCAAAACTTAGTACTGGCGTTCGATCAAGCAACCGCTCTTTCAGTGAGCGAGCAGCCCGTAAGCCATGTATGACCGAAAACAATTGTATGGTCGATTCTGGTGTTTTCTCGAGTTGAGCTGGTGGTGTCAGCTCTAGCCAGACCATTACTCGCCGTTTAAGATAGCGGCGGTTGATAACTACTCTCACGAGGGCAATAAACCAATAGAGTACAAACAGTAGCAGTAGCCCAGCCAGCACAAACAGACACAAGCGAATTATGGTTGCGAAATAGGCTGAGGTGTCCACGGGGCGGCTCCTTTCTTATCATGTATGAATGTATAGTAGGCGGCTGATTCTCGTGCAAACGTTCGTTGGCTGACAATATTAAGTCCAACGTAGTTCATTTCCGAGATTGTCCATGCGCCAGTCTGACTATTAACGGCAATAACGTAAGCCACGTGTCCCCACTTACCGTTGTCGGACTGAAAAATCGCTCCGACAGCTGGCGTGTGATTCACTGCATAGCCATCACGAATCGCCCGATCATCCCAGGTATTAGCATCGCCCCACGTGGTTGGAATCGGGTAGCCTGCCGACAGGCGCATCGAAAATGCCCAGTAGGTACAGTTGCCCCACTCATAGGTATTGCCCGCAACTGGCCCACCCATGTAAAACCCCTGGGATTCGGCCGCTGCCAGGCTCGGCACATTAGATAGAAACGACACTACGTCCTCGCCCATGGCAAAGACGGCTGCAAACGGCAACGCCACAATAACCGCCATAGTGGCCAGCACCAGGCTGATCTGTTTTTTAACATTTCCGCCTGTCACCACATTAAGTGCGACCAGGGCTGGATTCATGCGTAGAGCTCCGTCGGGTCAGTGGTAATCAGCGGATGTTCTTTATCACTGGCCACAACCTTAACAGCAACGTGGTTCTGGTCGGCAATAATCAGGGCATCGCCACGCCCGCAGGTCAGCAGAAAGTTTTCCTCGTACTCACTCAAATGAAACTCGCTCGCCACATTCTTAATAGTGGTAGTGTCCTGGCGCATGAGAATTCTTAGGCTACTCTGTGAAGCGATCACCCGACCATAGTTACTTTTGAGGAAATCATCAGCTTGCTGGGTAACAAACGATACACCGAGGTAGTATTTACGAGCCCGACGGACCAGTCCAGCAATAAAGCGGGCACTTGGTTCATGCTCTAGCAGTGACCAACCCTCATCAATCACCAACAGTCGCTTTTCGGGTTTTACTTTGACTTGGTTTTGAATGAAGTTAGAAACAATCAACATCATGATTGGCCTGAGATTAGCCGGCATATCTTTAATGTCAAAAATCACTAAACGGTTATCCAGTTTGATGTTAGTCTGTGAGTTAAAGATTTCAGCACTGGAGCCACTAATATATTTCTCTAGCCGTTCACACAGTTGCAATTGACCAAGGCTGTGTAGTTCAGCATACAAATCTTCAAGCAGTGGATGTTGCTTCTTAGCTTTTCTGTAGACTCGTAAGATTGCTTTATCGACCGCCGCTTTCTCACGTTTATCCAGTCCCTCCGCCATCAGGTCAATCACGGCCGTCAGGTCTTGGACGTGCTCAGCCAGGTCAGCTTTAGTGTGAAAAGTGGTTGCTAGGTCAAATGGGTTAATCTTTTGTTTGCTTTTAGCCGACAGTTTGATATAGGTACCGTTGACGGTTTCACTCAGTCGTTTATATTCACGCTCTGGGTCAATCACCAGCACTTTCGTGCCTTGCATCAGTTGTCTAAGTATCTCAACCTTAGTGGTATAGCTTTTACCCGAGCCGGATTGAGCAAACACAATTGAATTGGCATTATGCAAGCTAAAACGATCCAAAATAACCAGCGAGTTATTGGACTTATTCACGCCATACAAAATACCGGACTCTTGCACGAGTTCAGATGACATAAACGGAAATGTTAACGCTGCACTGGAGCTATCTAAGTTTCTCTTTTGCGCTAATTGATCTTCGCCTCTAGGCAAAATAGATTGCAAGGCTTCAAGTTGTTGGTAGCGGGCTACTTTGGAATAAAACAACCGAGCTGACATAGTTGCTTCCAGTAACTTGGTAGTTTTGTTGAGCTCCTCCAAGCTATCGGCTCGGATAGCTACGTAGATAGACATTTGAAACAGTTTTTCCTGGCCACGTTGGATTTTGTCTCTCAGTTCAATCGCCGATTCGAGCGGGTCAGTGATTTCTGAGCCAATAATCTTACCAGCTTGCATCATCGAGCGTCTGGTGCTTTCCAGTTCGGTAATCTTGCGGTGCAGTTTTGGCAGGGCGTGCAAGGCACTGACTTCATACAGATGGTAGCTAATGTCGGTATTGTGGTTGAAGTTAATGATGCTATCCAACCAACCGGAACTGGCCGTAAATGGATAGCCAGAAATATAGATCGTCCGCATGTACACACCGTCGATCACGAGGTGGTCAACGTTTTCCTCTAGTCCAGCGTAACTAAGAGCATCAACGGCATCTTGTTCGCCAAATGCTAAGTTCAGTTCTTTTTGCTTTTCTTGCCTAGTTTTTTGGTAATTTTGCAGTGGTTCCAGCACTTTATTGATATCAATCATCGGGGTCTCCTTTCTCAATCAGGGCGGTGTGGATGAGACTCAGGGCCGTTTCAGTCAGCGGTTGAACTTTAGCCTGAACAGGACTATAGAAGCTGTAGAACAAATCAAGAATCTCCAAGCTACCGAGCTGGCGAGTGTGCATACCAAGCCGAGACATTCCCTTAGTCACGATGTCTATTTTGAGATTGAGTTGCTCTTTAATTAACTCAAAGTCTGTTTTATTGTCAGCAGTGTACGGAATAATCAGGTAGAAGTGGCGGGTCAGGATTTTGTTGCTAGTAATCAGCGAGCGGATGAACTCATCGTAATTATGTAGTTGTTTTTGGTAGATTTTTTCAGTCTCACCTTTGAGGCGCTCCGCCAGATCTTCCAGGTATTTATCCATGTCAATCTCACGAGTACGAATCAGGACTTGTATGTTAGTGCCGAGTGAGTTTAAGAAATTCTCGTAGGTGTCTATGATAGCGTCCTGCTCAGTCTCACTTTTCAGCTCAAAGTTCAGTGCCGATACTTGCAGCACCACTCGGTACTGGTTGTGCGGCAAAAGCAATATACCGTCTCGTACGCCCTTAATAGCGATCTGGGACCGAGCGCTACTTTTAGTCCTCGACTTCTGTAAGGCGAACATATAAGGCTCCTTTCTTGGTCATTTCAAATCTTAAATTACTGCCAGGTTTGTTGATGGTTTCTAGCACTTGGGCAGCATCGTGAAAGGCTAGTTTCGGTAGAGGTGGTACCTTTGCGGCTGTCGTGCTTGTCTGCTCACTTGCATCAGTTTTTTTGATCGTATATTCTTCTCGGTAATCAGCACTTTTCTGAAATACATAGTGCCGAGGACGCAGGTTATAGCGCAGAATTGTAACCAGCCAGAAAAGCACAATCTTGCCTTTGATGCGGATAGCCAGGATGCCGGATAGAAGTGCAATCACACTCATCACCAGGTACTTATATATGTTGCCCTCCATAATAGGCGGCAGTATGACAAATAGTCCGGCACCAACAAAGATTGGTACGATACATAACACCAGTTGAGAGAAACCCAGGTTACCCATAATCCGATCTTCTACGGTAGTAACTTGGGCGGGAACGGCAGTGCTTCTCATGATTTTGTCTCCTTACTTTTACTTGCTGATTGCTTGATAGCTCCATCTCGAGGGGTTGGCTTCAGGGCCTCATTAGTCGTACCAGTCTTACCGGACACCAATGTGCCTTTACGGTGTGGTGTGCTTGGGCTAGCTTCAGCACCTCTCTTGGTGGCATAACTCGCAGTCTGAGTCCGATCGGTCTTGAGTCCTTGCGGATGAGTGCCAGTGTGTGATCCAGCTGATTTCACACCACTAGTCTTACTGCCAGCTGCGCCTGCCACTGCTTTACCTTTGCCAGTCATGTAGCTAACACCATTCATAAACTGGCTGCCGAGCTTGCGGGCATTACGTGAGCCCATGCTGACATAGCTAAACTGCATCATGACACCTTGGGTTTTGAGTAGCACCAGTACCGTAGCTAGTCCAACTACCATCGACATCAGGACATTCGGCACCTGATTATCCCCACTCGTCGCCGACATACCGGTAAACAGGGTGGCGGCCAGCATCAGTGTCACCACATGCACAAACAGCACAAAGATCGTCGTCACATAGGTCTTGATTGCCGACACCGAAAAGTCTCGGAAACTAGGGATTAGCCACAATGCAATTACCATCGGGGACAGTACTGCACCCAGAAATAGCACGACTAAACGGCCGACGTAGTAGACCAGCAATATGACCGAGAAGATTAAAAAAGCCAGCATGACCAGCAGTGCTGCTGCACCTTGACCACCACTTTCTTTAACTACTGCCGTCAGTGTGTCCCAGACTGAACTCGCACCACTGACTTTAGTAATTGCAGTAATCAGTACGTTGGATAGTTCGATCAGAGCATCGATGAAGAAGATCGAGGTGTTGATGAGCAAGAAAGCCAGCCCTAGCCGGGGCAGCAACTTCTTGATATCGAGCTCATCGAAGCCAAATGTCGTTGCACTCATAACGTGGAAACCGAGCAGTGCCACTATCAGAATAAACAGCACATCCGTAATGCCAACTACTGCCAACCATAGACTAAAGACCCCTGAGTTTTGCAGCATCAGGGGTGTCTCTTTCGTAAAGTAATCCAGCGCCGCAAGGAACGGCGCAGCCACCGCTTGAATTATATTATTGAGAAATCCCGTCACCGCTTTAATTAACACTTCTACCAAGCCACTACCAACATTATCAGGTTCAATCGCTTGAAGTGTTGGCAGTGTGGCGTTATTGGTGCCCGATGGGTCACCATAAGCACCAGATAAAATCGTGGTCAGTGTGGCAGCACCAAGGACTAAGACCAGACCAATCAGGGCGTTCTTAATAACCCGTTTGGCATTTTCCAGAGCCTCGGGATTGCCGCTGCTGGTGATGTACTGATAGCCACCATTGACCAGGAAAAAGACACAGGCGATTGAGGCCAGACCGGCTAGCACCCGAATAGTCGGTCCAACGTAATCCCGCATTACGGTGATAGCACCCGAGGTGTCCGCCAGGATTGGCAGACTACTGTGCACGACATTAATCACGGTGTTACCCTCCGAATGCGCTGCTTGCCAGTGAAGTTACGATATTGCTAATCACAAATGCACCGATCACGATAGCCAGGCCAATCAAGGAGTAGGTAATTGTTTTCTTACCACGATCTAAATGTTCAGGATTACCGGAGCTGGTGATATAGATAAAACCACCTGCAACTAAAAAGCCGGTCGCAACAAGACCGGCTAGTCCAGCAAAAACCGTGATAATTGATCTAATAAAGTTTTCGACATTACTAACCCCAGCAGTTGCAGCCAAAACAGGCGGAGCATACAAAAGTTGAGTCCCTGTTACCAAAAAGGCTATGAGTTTTAACTTAGTCCTAGATCGCATGTTACTCCTCCTTATGTCTGTAATAAATCTAGCACACACTATTGCGTACATGCAAATTATATTATATACATAAGCAATATAAGGGGTGCGGCGTTGCCGCTTCATTGACAGGTTTGCTACACTAGTAGAGTGAAAGCTAAGATAAAAACTCGAAAACATAGACCACTTAGGCGTAAATTAGTCAGCTCGAAACTCAAACTTACACCGTACCTTGATATACCGCTCAAGTAGAATCATGACTCAAGGACAAAACCTTGACATTATCTTAGAATTATATTATAGTTATATTCCTAATTTTCGGCGCGCTTTTTCTAAATTTTGACACTATGCTAAAGCTTGTTATAATATTTTTGAATACCATGAAGCGTGATGTACAACCCAGATCAAGTTTGAACACCGGCCGCCAAATTCTCGATAAATTTGTACGGTCAAGGCATAGTCGTGCCGCCATACTCCTGGGAATTCTCGTCGCCGTTACTTTTGTCGGACTGAGAGTCTACCACGCCTACGCCGAAACGTACCCAGGCGGCAGCGACAATGGCCAGACCTCCCGTCTCAAAAGTTTGTCCGACGATCTGCAAACTTTAGGCTTCGGCAGCCCGACCAACTCCCCAGATTGGGGTTCTTTGTGGAATCGCATCAACACAGCATCTCGCTGGACACCGCCAGGTGATGTCACCACCTCGGACGTTCGTCTCGGAAAAAAGTTTTACAACAACAATCGCACGGAGCAGACCGGCACACTTTCGGCTGTTGGTCCGTGCCCAACTCAAGACTGGTACGACGGTCACGCCTCAGCCAATCAGACCGCAAACTGTGTCGACACTGTCACCTGGACAGTTCCATCACCAGTCGTCACTGGAGACGACAAGCGTGACCCTCGCACCGGACTTGCCTGGAGTCAGTGTCTCATCAACAGCAGTGGTACTGTGACCTTTGGACCATCTGGTTGTACCAGCTGGTCCTGGGACGCCTCCGCTGCTGCCAATGTGGCAGTCGGTGGTAAAACAGCATCTCAGTTGTGCTCCGAGCGCAACGGCGGAGGCGTCTGGCGTCTTCCCACTCAGAAAGAACTCATGCAGGCCTACATTGACGGCTCAAGCTACAACCTTACTTCCACCACTTATGCCCACTGGAGTCTGACCCAGCTCTCGGGTTCGAGTGCGTGGTACGTGAACCTCGATGGTGGCTACACGTTTAACTTCAATAAGCCGTGGACCAACTATGTCCGTTGCGTCCGGTAATCATTTGGTTATTTAATTATTAGGAGTTGCCGCCGGAGGCGGCCGAAGCAATTTTTTTCGGGGGTAGGAGTAAAGGGTAGTTTTGCCTTAAGGCTTAGAGACACTGAAGCTTTGCTATATACTACTCTACAATGAAGATATTCGATATTCTTTTTGAAGATGGTGCAGAACCTGAACCCCACGAAATACAGACTGCACTCTTCCTGCGTAAGACAGGTAAGAAAATAACGTTCATAGCACCCAAGAATCGAACCGGTGTGAAAACACCAGATATCCGCATGGATAGCTTACATTGGGAAATTAAATCGCCTATGAGTGCCAGTGCACGATCAATTGAACATGCTTTTCGTAGCGCTCTTAAACAGTCCGGAAATGTGATATTTGACTTGCGGCGTAGCAAGGCAAGTGACATGGCTAATCTAGCAAAAATAAACCGACAGATAAAGTTGATAAAGGGTAAGAAACTACGACGGGTACTCGTAATCACAAAGAAAGAAAAACTACTTGACTTAAAGTAACTATTCATGCTAATGTATTGGTACAGGCACCGAGGCCTCTGCTGGATAGCTAGGGTTGCGGTGTCTTTTTTGTGTATTTATTTATAGTCATTTTAATAATGATGCTACCTAAAAATGTAGTATACCTTTTAAAATTCACTCCACAATAGAGAGAAAATAACCCCATTTCGGAATATCGTAGTATTATGGTTATAGTTAACTTTAATTAAACTAAAAAACGTCTAAATGGCAAGGGACGCATTGTGGCTCGTTACGAACACTTACCAGTATTCAATGATACCTACGATCTAAACCTGTATTTCTTTAAGTTGTCACGTGGCTTTCCAAAAGACTATAAGTACGGTTTATCGCAAGAAATCAGGGCGCTGCTGACCGAACTGTTAGATGACATCATTATTGCCAATAGTAGCCCCGATAAACAAACCGTTCTCAAGCGGGCTGCGCTCATAATAGAACGGATTAAGTTTAAGATTCGGATATTAAAAGACCTTAAGATTATGAATGTCCGCAGTTACGAGTACTTTTCAAAGCGCCTGATTGCCGTATCAAAGCAAATTAATAAATGGGGTGACTGGTCGAGAGGCAAGCAGCCAGCCTAAACCAGTTGTCGGCCCATAGGTGCGCTAAAAAACTCTGGCGCTCCACTTGGGCCTATAACAGGCCCAAAAGAAAGGCATAACGTGAGAGCCGGTAGTTTTTGTCATTATGGCTATCTGCCGGGAGGAAGCAAGTGCCCCATTACGGCTGTCGCTCCTATTCTTTTAATAGAGTAGGAATACTATCAGGAGCTACTACACTGCTCGTCAGTGATGTGGTACCCCTAACTGGCCGAAAGTCGGCAGCAGATACCTAGGCCCCCGCTGCGAACCACTGGAGTCTGACCCAGAACTCGGGTTCGAATGCGTGGAACGTGAACCTCAGTAATGGCAACACGAATAACAACAATAAGACGAATACCAACTATGTCCGTTGCGTCCGGTACAGGCCGCTTTTCTTTTTATTGAGCCCGATTAAGATATGTCAGAAACTTAGGCATTTAATCTTCCAAGGCTAAACCAAAAAACTGAACCACTAAAAAAGAGCATAGTATCGACAAAAAGCTCAACGGCAGCTCTCAATGTTTTAGATTTACTCTCCACTCATGCAGGCCTACATTGACGGCTCAAGCTACAACCTTACTTCCACCGCTGCGGCCCACTGGAGTTTGACTCAGAACTCGGTATCGAATGCGTGGTTCATGAACCTTAGTCTTGGCACCACGGATGCCATCGGTAAGACGAATACCCGCTCTGTCCGTTGCGTCCGGTATCGAACTATTGGTTTGTATGGGGTAGATTTATGCTGTAGGTCTCGTACACTTTAGATATGGATACGTACTTCACGTTTGCAAACTTGCACCAGGCCTATTTAGATTGTAAAAAATACAAAAATCAAACTTTTTATCATCAAAAATTTGCCTACGACCTCGAGAAAAACCTGTCTAAGTTGGAACTCGATCTTGTAAATCGCACCTACCGGCCTGAACGTTCGATTGCCTTTGTGGTGACACAACCAAAAATTCGTGAAATTTTTGCGGCCGACTTCCGAGATCGTGTCATTCACCACTTGTTGTATAACTACTTGGCACCAGTGTTTGAACCACGTTTTATCTATGATTCGTGGGCCTGCCGTCCGGCAAAAGGCACCCATGGGGCAATGCTGCGCTTGCAGCAATTTACTCGGAAAGTAAGTCAGAATCGCCGTTCTCGTGATTGTTACTACCTCAAGATGGACATAAAAAGCTTCTTTACCAGTATCGATAAACACATTCTGTACCAGCTGGTTGAACGCCGAGTCAAAAACAAGGAAATCCGCTGGCTAGCACACGTTAACATCTTCCATGACTGTGCTCGTGACATCCCGCCACGTATCCAGAGTGCACCAACTCTTTTTGATAGTCTCCCACTAGACAAATCGCTGTTTACCGTCGAACCAGGCAAGGGGCTACCAATTGGCAATCTAACGTCGCAGTTCTTTGCCAATGTTTACCTACATGAACTGGATGCCTTTGTGAAGCACCACTTAAAAGCCAGGTACTACGTCCGCTACGTCGATGATTTCGTGATAGTACATGAGGACCAAACAGTGCTCGAACGCTACAAGCAGAAAATTACCGAGTTTGTCTGGCAGCGCCTGCGCTTAAAGGTTCACCCTGGCAAAGTGTTTATCCGCCCGATTAGCGACGGCATTGACTTTGTTGGCTACGTGGTACGCCCCGACTATATTTTAATCCGTCGGCGGGTCGTCGGTGAGTGGCGTAGGCGTATGGAGCAGGCCGCTACTCCTGACCAGCAGCAGACAATTTACCACTCCTACCAAGCCCATGCCCGCTGGGCTGATTCACATAAACTACAGCGGGTCATGCGCAAACGATTACCAGATGTAGAAACAGTATATTCCAATCCACCAATGAGCCTGAACGAGCCAGTACGAACTAGCTAGCGTTTAGTTGTAAAGATTGTTTGAAACAGTCTGTCTTTGGCTTGTTGCATAGCAACTGCCCAAGCTGTATCGCTCTCAGCATACGCTATGGTATCCATCTGCGTAAAGCTAATACCTGGCTTGAGATAGGTTTCAGCTTTTGGCAGTGACTTTAGTTTCTCATACGGTACCATATAGCCCTTGGCTGGGTAGTGGTATGTACGCTTGCCAGTCTTTGTATCAACCTCGGTTTCTCGGTAACCGCAGGGTCTGTGGAAATTGAGGTAGGGCACAAACCAATCACGGTACCAATCGTTAATCTCGGGTGCGTGTTCTCTAGGTATGTGGGCATAGCCTAATGCCTTACGGATAATACTGCCATTCTTGGTCTCCACTAGGCCATTATCTCCACTCTGGTAGGCTCGTGACTTACTGAGTTTAATCAACATGGTCTTGAGCAGAACAGCAACCTGCTTGTTGATGTACTCTGAGCCATTGTCAGCATGGAACTCGGTAAGCTGAAATGGGAATAGCGCAAGAGCTACTTCAAGTGCTGGTAGCATATAGCGTTCAGTGATCCGTTCTACTGCCACTACTACCTCCCACTGAGTGACCTCATCTACTAGGTTTATGTGGTACACCCCTTTCTGTTTGTCCATATCTCCTTGGTGTACTGTATCCACCCTAATGTAACCAGGACGGCCTTCAGGTCTTGGCTTTCGTCGCTCACCAATGGCTACGGCTGTAGCTTGGGTGCGTGTAAATGTTAGAGACTGGTTACGGTAACCGATGCTACTACGTAGGTTGTAGATATGACTGACAGAAATACCCGCCAATCGCTGGTAACGTTCATCACCAAACCGTACATAGGCCCGAATACAGAGCTCCCGAGCAGCTTTGCCACTCAGCCGATCATGAACATTGTCAACTTCAGCCAAGGCAGTACAATCCTCGGCTGTGTAGCGTAAAGCAAACTGATTACGGCTATTGGTAGGTTCAAGGCGAAGCTGTCCGTTCTTAGCGTACTGGCTAATGAGCCGAGTAACCTGTGCTCGGCTGTAACCAGTCACTGCAATGGCATAGGCTCGAACAATACCTTTGTCTGGTTTACTAAGTTTGAGATAGCTCTGCTGTACGAGTAGCTTTTGTAGCCACTCATAGGCCTCTATCTTACTGGTTGTTTTGCATTCCAGAGGACTAACAGCAGTGAACTGTCGCATCTCCTCCATGCTTGTGGTTACTGAAGCGTACATAGTGATAGTCATACCTCCATGCTAGATCAGTTCGACCCTTCAGGCTCATACTGTTTTAGAACCCGATGCCTTGTTCAGGCTCATTTTGCTTTGGATAAGAGTGAAACTGTATGATTAATTCTTCTTATGGTACACTGAAAGACAAGGATTTTAAGCAAAGTATGTCTCAGGGTAAATTATATCGGTTCCACATTGGTCAAATCATACAAGCGCTGCGACAAGATGTAATCGCACTCCTCAAGAAACTCGCAAAGCAGCCCAGTGTACGGTGGGTCAGAAACAAATTTCATAAGCTACACGTCCGCACCACCCAAAAAGTACATCACCATACGACCAAGAAGTTACACGACCAGCTTTACCAGCGGGTTTCACTCTACGCTCGTCACTGGGAGTGGCGCTACCGTAAACATTTCCATGCGATTACAGTGTCACTAGTTGTTCTTGTGGTGGCCTTTAGCCTTGTCGCCAGCCATAAGCGGGCCCTGGCCAGCAGTGACATGCCGGTTACCGGCTATATAGCTGTTATGAATACCAACGAGAAAATCTACTTTGGTGGTGATCATGGCAGCAGCGTTACCCTAGATAACTTCACCCGCCAGATGGATGGTCATGCCTGGAGCCAGGATATTGGCTGGGTTTCCTTTGGTACCGAGAGTAATCCTCAGGGACCAGTCACGGCTGGGGCTGATGGGACTTTGAGTGGTAAGGCCAAAGCCCTCAACGTTGGTACGATCGACTTTGATGACTTTGGCTCGCATGTCGTGGTGTCTGATGGTCAGTTTTCGGGCTATGCCTGGAGTAATGACTTAGGCTGGCTGGATTTCAGCCATCTTGAAGCAGCCGGCTACGACCCTGATCTCAACCTGCCAGTCAACGCCAGCGATATTACCATCTACAAGAGTGATGGCGGTGCCAGCGTCGCTGAAAACGGCTGGAATAATACTAATGGCTTCTTTACCTGGGAGCCCGCCACTGATGAATCTGGCGGTTCTGGTATCTTAGGTTACTGTTTGTATCTCGGCCAAGACGAGAATGGTGACCCAGCCAGCAACAAAGGGCTGCTTGGTAGTTCACCACTCAACACTAGCGGCACTTGTCCGTTTGCAGTCCAAGACGCTCAGGTCAATCTAGCCACGGCCGGTTACATCGCAACCGCTATGACTACCTCGGATGAACCATATTACCTGCGGATTAAAGCTATAGATAACGCCAAGAACATCTACGACGGTGAAGCAGCTGGTACCCATTTCCGCTATGAAAATACACCGCCAACCAATCCGGCCTTTATTACTGCTCCATCCCAGTTTGTGGCTTCCAAGAATGTTACCTTGACCTGGCCAACTTCTGGCGGTGACGCAGCCCAAGATGCTAACTCAGGTATCAAAGGACTTCAGTACCGGATTGGCAATAGCGGCACCTGGTACGGTGATGGCCACAGCGGCAGTCAGAACATCAGCGACCTGCTAGTCAACGATGGTAGTTACACGACTGTTGACCCAATCGATTACGACCAACTGCAAGAGGGCAACAACATTGTGGCTTTCCGTACTTACGATGAAGCCGGTAACATTTCAATCGCTAATATTACGACGGTGATTAAGCTCAACACCAGTTCACCGTCAGCGCCGCAGAACTTGTCAGCCTCACCGCCAACTAACACCGTCAACAGCTTCTCGTTTAACTGGTTAGCACCGGCCAGTTTCCAAGGTTCAGTTAGTGCCATTAGCTACTGTTACACGATTAACGTTGCTCCAACTAGTAGCAACTGTAGCTTTACCGCTCCAGGCGTTACCAGCCTGTCAGCTGGCCCATATGCGACTCAGCCAGGCAGTAACACCATATACGTGGTCGCTCGTGACGAAGCTGGCAACATTAACTACGCCACCGCCGCCACTGAAACGTTCTCAGCCAACACCTCAGCCCCTGGCGTACCACTCAATGTCGATGTCGCCGATATCAGTGTCAAGAACACCAGCAACTGGAAGCTAACGGTTGCCTGGGAACCACCAACCAATGTTGGAGCTGGAGTCAGCAGCTACCGAGTCCTGCGCTCGACTGACAACAGTAGCTTTACTCAAGTTGCCACCACGGCCGGTACTAGCTATGTCGATACGGGCTTAAGCCAAATCGCCTACTACTACAAGATTCAGGCGTGTGATAGCGCCAATAACTGTGGAGCTGCCAGTGCAACTGCTAGTCAAACACCAACTGGGCGCTTTACCACGCCAGCTGGCCTGGTTTCCAGCCCATCAGTCACCGTCAAGTCTCGTTCAGCTCGTATTACGTGGGCAACAGATCGTAACAGCGACAGCCGGATTCAGCTCGGTACTAGCTCCGGCAGCTACCTTGACGCTGAGACTGCCAAGTCCAACCAGACCAAGAACCATGTGATTGAGTTAAATAACCTCAGCCCTGATACTCAGTACTTCTACAAAGCTCGCTGGACAGATGAGGATGGCAACACTGGTAGCAGTAGCGAACTGGTCTTTAAGACGTTGCCAGCTCCAACCGTCAAAGATGTATCGACCAGGCGGATTAACTTAAGTTCAGCAATTGTCCAGTTTACCTCTAAAGACGCTGTTCGGGTAAAGGTCTACTACGGTCCCAACGAAAGCTTTGGTGGCGTTACGACCGTCAATACTTCCACCAGTGAATCTGCCTATACCGTCGAACTGGCTGGACTAAGTGACGGCACTAAGTATTTCTACAAGATTAATACGATCGACTCTGACGGCAACGAGTACAATAGCAACCGCATCGACAGCTTCGTGACTCCTGCCCGACCACGGATTACTAACGTCCAGTTCCAACCGGTGACTGGTCAGCCAACTAGCACCCAGAAAATAACCTGGGAAACCAATGTGGCCTCCACTTCATTGATTCGTTACAAGACCAATGGTGAACCGCAGAAAGAAGTCAGTAACTCTGAGTTAACCCGCAACCACAGCATCACGATTGAGGGACTGCTGGATGATAGTGTCTACAGCTTAACTGCCGAGTCACGGGATAGCTTAGGTAATCTAGCAACCTCCGACGCTCAAACTTTCCGGACCGAGCTTGATACTCGCTCACCAGAAGTCAGCCGACTAAAGGTAGAAACATCGATTCGAGGAGTTGGTAGTGACGCTCGAGGTCAGCTGATCGTGTCCTGGCGGACTGACGAACCAGCCACCAGCCAAGTTACCTATGACAAGGGTGCGTCTGGCACTAACTACGCCTCCAGTACCGCCGAAGATGGGGCTTTGACTACCGAACACATGGTTATTATCTCCGATCTCGATACCTCCCAGGTTTTCCACTTGCAAGCCATTTCACGAGATAAAAGCGGCAATAGTGGTAAGAGTGATGACCGAGCAGCGATTATTGGTCAACCAAGTGATAGCGTGATCGATATAATCCTGGGCACTTTGGAGAGGATATTTGGCCTATGAGCCATACTACCCCACCACTGATTGAGGCCAACCACGTCAGTAAAGATTTTGTGCTCAACAACCAAAATCTGAACGTCTTAAAAGACATTAGTTTCAATGTACCAGACGGTAGTTTCACGATTATCCACGGTCCATCGGGCGGCGGTAAGACCACTCTGCTTAACACCATTACTGGTATAGAAGCACCGACCTCTGGGGTAGTCAAGTACGAAGGCAAAGATATCTATGAACTCAGTGAGAGTGAACTAGCTCATTTTCGGGCTAAGACCATGGGTATCGTTTACCAGTCGAACTACTGGGTGCCATCGCTCAACATCCTGGAAAATGTCGCTCTGCCGCTCTATTTCTTAGGCTATGATCGGGCCAACGCTGAACGTGAAGCCCAGGAGTCGCTGCGCCGAGTTGGTATGGAAGAACACAAGCACACGCTGCCAATTCTGCTGTCTGGTGGTGAGCAACAGCGAGTGGCGATGGCTCGGGCGCTGGTCAGTAATCCAAACTATATCGTGGCTGATGAGCCAACCGGCAATCTGGATAGTAAAAACGGTGACAATATTATTGCGCTGTTGCAGTACTTCCACCAAAAGCTCGACCGCACGATTATTTTAGTCACCCATAATGAAAGCTACTTGAAATACGGCACTCAGGTACTCAGCCTCAAAGATGGCAAGATTGAAGAATCTACCTCAAAGAGACCAAAACAGGCCACCAGCACCACCCTACCAACTAACTCGGCCAAGTTTATGTCGGTGATTCAAAACCTCAAACCAATTAAGTTACGCATGTTAACTCATATGGCGCTGGCCAACCTAAAGTTTAAGCGCTTCCGAAGTAGCCTGACGATTTTAGGTGTCACCATTGGTATCGGCTCAGTCTTTTTGCTGTTATCGTTTGGTCTGGGGCTGCAATTGCTCGTCCAAAAGCAGATTATTGGCACCGATTCAGTCAAGGTGATCAATGTGTCCAGTGCCAACTCAGAACTGCTGAAGCTGGATGATACGGCCCTGGGGCGTTTTAATAACATCGGTGGTATTGAGAAGATTGGTAAACAGAATACATCAGCTGGAGCGTTTAAGATAGATTCAGCCAATTCGGATGCCGTAGTTTACGGAGTAGATAAGAACTTCCTGGAGCTCAGTAACGTTAACCTCGCAGCTGGTAAGCAACTTAATCCGGACTCATCGAGTGAGTTGCTTATAACTAAGTCGTTGCTGAATTCAATGGGCTACGAGGATGCCAACAAAGCCCTCCAAAAACAAGTCAACGTCAGTTTAAAGCTGGATGACGGTGAAAAGTCATTCGATCAGGCCTTTACGATTGTCGGCGTGATTGACGCTGGCAACAGCTCAGCCCTCTACATTCCACAAGCCGACTTCTCGGCCATTGGCGTGAAAGAATACAAACAGGTTAAAGTGGTCGCTCGAGACCAAAATGATGTAGGCACTATCCGCCAACAGCTAGAGACATTTGGCTACCAAACCTCCTCACCACTTGATACCCTAGCCCAGGTTAACCACTTCTTTAACTTCTTTAACGTGATTCTAGTTGGCTTTAGTGGTATTGGCATGTTTATTGCCGTGATTGGCATGGTCAATACTTTAACTATTGCACTGGTGGAACGGACCAAAGAGATTGGCCTGATGATTGCTCTAGGCGCTCGCCGTCAAGACATGCGTCGTCTGTTCATCACCGAATCGCTTCTCTTGTCACTCATCGGTGGCTTCATTGGGGTAATTGCGGCTATCGGCTTTGGGGCAGTGATTAATGAACTCCTGAAATACGTGTCAGCTCGTCGTGGTATTACCGAGAGTTTCTCATTGTTTGCTACACCTATCTGGCTAATTCTACTGACGATCGGTTTTATGTGCGGAGTTGGCTACGTCGTATCCTATCTTCCAGCCAGACGAGCCGGACGCATCAACCCAATTGACGCTCTGCGGCGGGAATAACATCAAGGATAAATAAAAGAGACTTCCGTCCTCTCGCAAGTGATGTGACGCAAGCCTCTTATGCTGCTAAGTATACACTAGCTTCCGGCTGGGCATAAGGACCGGAATAAAGAAATCCACTTGCTTTGGACCTACTTTAGATATCGACGAGTGTCATTAGCTCATCATCGTCCAGAGCTGTCCAGATCAGGGCTTCACTATCCATGTTATGTAGTGCTTTTTTGGTTGTGGTATAGACCTCCAGTTCTTCATCTGGTTCAAGGTGACTAATGACACCTTTGACGATACGGCGTATCATACGCTCCACACTGGCAGTTTCAGCAATGAACAAGAGTTTTGGTGGTTCTGTATTTGTAGCCTCCCAGCCGCCAGCATCAAAGAAGTTGATGTAGGCAGCTATGCGCTGGAATAAGGGGCGTTTTTCTTGGGCAGCTGGTACCACGTCAAGAAAGAAGCGCTTAGTGGTGTCTTTGAGAGTCATTGATATAAAGGCATCGGGTGGCATCTCGGGAAAGTAAGTAAATCGGCTCATGTCACGGCGCAGGTAAGCTTTGAGTTCAGGGTAGCGGGATTTTAGGGCTACAACGGCTGAAAAGATGTCTAGATGATGAGTAATGGTGGGTTCTTTCAGGGATTTATCACGGTAGCTGGCTTTGATGACTTTCTCAGTAATGTAATCATGCTTGGGCAGACTGGCCAAGAAACGCAGACCTTTGGGTGTTAGAAAGTAGGCTGCTGGTAGGCCCCTAATCTTCGATTGGTTGTCTAGTTTGCTGCCCACTAACTCGTGTTTTATAAGGACCGAGAGCTTTTTATATAACGTGCTGTCATTTATTTGCAAGACTCTAGCAAGTAATAGCCGACTACCAAACCGATATTTATACAGAACTTCTAATATGTCTATTTGACTTGGCTTTATGGCTGACCGACCATCTATCTTCTTCATTATCACTCACTCGCTTCATTTCTATATATTTATATATAAGAAAGAGAGAAAAAGAGCAATAGACTACAGATGTAGATAAGGGTAAATAGGTGGAATATCGGGATTCCATGTAGTTTGAACAACGAAGTAAATAATTAGTATTGCTTTTTATTTTAATTAGTAATACTATTTATATAGAGGTTGTACGTTAACAATTCGGCTAATGAGAGGTAGTAAATAGGAGGGTATATGGTATCAACTAAGGCGTATCATGTCTTTACGAATGAACAAGATGAGTACGTAGAGGATTATAGTAAGGCACTGGTACTGTTTACTAAATGGGTTACCGAATACGGTAGTGCCCGACTTTACGAAGAGACGTTTGAAGACGATGAACTTCAGAGTGAAGACTGTATAGGCAGCTTCGGTTATTTTCCGTGGTAACTGATACGGATATACGCAGATAGTAGCAGAAAAGCAGATTATGCGTTAAAATAGGGCTAATGTCCAGAAAGATAGTCAGTATGCAAGTTAAGGTTTCAGAAGCGGTTAGAAAGCGCGCTAGAGCTGTTGCAAAAGATAATGGAAAAACACTCAATGAGTTTATTATGAGCCTGTTCTCCAATGCTGGAGATAAAGAACTTAAGAAACTCGTAGAACAAGAACTAAAAAGTAGACCAAAACCAGGACGACCCTGGGATAAGTAATTATTAGCCGGATTGTTAGCGTATGGACCTCTTTATACATGGAGGGTATATGTCGAGGCCAAAAGGTAGCAAGAACAATTCAAAACCGCTCATTGTTGAAACGTTTTCATACACGACCGAGCAGCGGATTACGTTGTTTGCTCACCTGATTGTCGAGAAAATACTTGAAGATCAGCGCAATGGGCGTATTTTCCTCAAAGTGATAAGGCAAGAAGATGTCCCAAAACAGTAAACCTCGCAACGGACTACTTGCCATACGGGTGTCCTCTGATAAACAGGGGCTGGACGGTGACTCACCGGAAGCTCAACGTGAGCAAGGTGAACGCTACGCTGCTACACACAATATTATTATTACCGAAACCGTCATCCTGATGGAGTCTGCCTCGCACGAAGACCAGCCAATGCAGGAAGTTATCAACCGCTGCAAAGACAAGAGTAAAGGCATTGAGGTAGTGTTAATTAAATCTATTGACCGCTTTACTCGTGGTGGCGGTGACTACTATTCCCCCTTAAAAAGACAGCTAACCAAACTTGGAGTTGCTCTTGAGGATATGTACGGTGTCATTGGTAAACGACAAGTTAATACGTTGGAACACACTGGCTTCAAATACTACTGGAGTGAGTTCAATCCTACGCAGAAATCCGAATACTTAGAAGCGGAACGAGCTAAAGACGAAATGCGCGACATTATGAGCCGTATGATCGGTGCCGAAATCCGCTACACCCAGCTTGGTTACTGGATGCGCCAGCCGCCGTATGGTTTTATTAGTCAGAAAGTTGATACCAAGAATGGTAAACGCCTTATATTGCAACCGCATCCCGAAGAATCACCGTATATGATACGACTGTTTGAGATGAGAGCCGAGAGTATTTACAGCGACCAGCAGATCGCTGATGAACTCAATCGACTTGGTTTTAGAACCCGCATCCGCTATGTGCGTGATAAATATGATCGGACCAAGATTGTCAGACAAATCGGCGGACATAAAATGACCGCTAAAATGGTTGACCGCTACGTACACAACCCGATATATGCTGGTGTGATTAAAGAGAAATGGACGTACGATAAACCAGTCAAAGCCCAGTTTGACGGTCTGGTATTGCCAGCACTGTATAACGCAGCTAATCGGGGCAAGTACATCATTAAGATTGACGCTCAAAACGTCGTAACGCTGTACCGCAAACAACCGCCAGCACACTTGACGAATAAGAATATGCACAATCCAGAGTTTCCATACAAAAAGGTGGTGACATGTTCAGAGTGCAAGAGAACATTACTTGGCAGTGCCTCACGTGGTAAAGCCGGTAAATACTACCCAGCCTACCATTGCAGTAAGGATGGCCACTATTTCCGTGTCCCAAAGGCTGTATTCGAGCAAACCATAGATGATGTTGTCAGACGGCTTGAGATTGCCCCAGAAAAGCTAGCCGACCTTATGAGCGCTATTGAGCAAGCATGGCTTGAGAAACAAGCTCAGACCGCCCAGGACAACCAGAAAGTCCTAGAACAACGCCAGGCTATTGAAACGCAGATTAAGGCTGGAGTAGACCGCATGAAACTCGTTACCAGCAAAACGGCAATTAAATACATAGAGGAGGATATTGAGGGGCTAGAAAAACAGCTTACCCAGCTAGATGAACAACAAGCTAATAAATCGGCAGAAACGGTAGATATGGAAGTCGTGTTGCAATATGCAAGATACTTGGTGGAACACCTAGCAGATATACTGCTTCACCTCCGTAATCCGCTCCGAAAAGCAGCCTTTTTTAGCGCTATCTTTAACGCAGTACCAACTTACGAAGATTTAGTTGGTGGAACACAAAAAAACAGCCCGATACCAGGGGTAAATGAGCTGTTTCGTATTGCGTTGTCGCCAAATCCTAATATGGTGACCTCACGGAGAATCGAACTCCGATTGCCAGGATGAAAACCTGGTGTCCTAGCCGTTAGACGATGAGGCCATGCAACCAAACGATTGTAACATAACAGGGGTAAAAAAGAAACTCCCTAAGCGGGAGCATTTTTAGATGAGCGGTCAGTCACGATTACTCAGGTTGCATTAATAATAGCACACATTTGACTTAATTGCTAGTACTTATCCACAAGTTTAATATTAATAAGTTGACACTAAAGTGTAAATAATAGAATATTTAAGCATAAGTATTTAAAAATAACGGTCATTTATGCCAAAAACAAAAGTTAAAACTAAAAAGTCTATAAAGAATAAGCCAAAGTTTAATAAGTGGTTAGCTTTAGCTGTTACTGTAATTATGGCTGGAATAGGCTCATATATTCTGTTTTTCGCTAAAGCTGCAGAACCTGACCAATGTACTAATACCAATCACACTGTATTTACTTCTGGTGGATGTGTTCAAGTTATTAAAAACATGGTTAACGTTGTTAGCGGATCACAATTAGATACTAACAATCCAGGTTTTGACGGCCCATTGAATACCCAGCTATCAAATATGAATTCTTTTGGAGTATTTGCGGCTTGCGGAGGGTACAATCCTCAAACCGGAGTTACACCTTGTGTCTATAACGCCCTCAAGGACGCAACGATCGCAAAAACAACTCCTGCACCTACCCCCACACCAAATCCTACGCCGACCCCCACCCCGACCCCAGCACCCGTTGCATGTAAAGATCAAGGCCTTAAAAAAGGTAGTAGCGGAGACTGCGTTAAACTATTAAATGCTTCCCTCAACGTAGTAATGAAGAAATGCTTTAATACGACGCCGAATAACAGCAATGGTATTTTTGATGATTCAACAAATATTACTATAACTCAGTCTGTATCCGGAGGTCATTTGGGTGATGAAGCTAAGAATACCGGATTCGGTGGTACAGTTACACCCAGATTATGGGATATCATAATGTTTATGACTACCCAGTATAATAACGGCGCTACTTGTGTTAGACCTCAAACCGCAACAGCACCAAGTTCTGTACCACCTGCAACTACAACACCATCTACAGCTCCTGGAGCAGGTGAGTCTGCATGTCCTAACAACACTAATCATGATCTTGCACTTGCAGATTATATTGACGGGGTAAACAATAAGAAACTCAATTACAGTTTAGGTTGCCATGCACTTTGGCTGACTTACGCAAAGCAGAAAAATGAGCTTGCTGTTAAGCAAGGTACTGCCAAAGCTACACCAGGAATACCGCCAGCTAACTTAGCTGCTAATATTGATTGTGCAGGAGAAAACTTAAAAGTGGGTAGCAAAGGCGACTGCGTTAAGAAACTTAAATTCTATATTGTCGGCTTGGGTGCAGATAGTGCAGTTGTGAATCCTGCAAATAATATTTTCGATAAAAACTTTGATAATGTATTGGCATTCATGATTAATGTTCAAGGCATGGACACGGTTCCTCTGGGAACTTATAAGAACATTGTCAGCCGCGAAATATGGGAAGGGATATACAAAGCTGCATCAAATAAGGTTCAAAGTAATGCCAATGAGCTTGCGGCTAAAGTTAGAGCTGAGAAAATTGCAGCTACAGAAGCAGCTAAGGTTAAGCAGAAACAAGATTTGGAAGCACTTGGTTCTTTAATCGCTAATTTACAAAATGGAGATCCGAATTTTGTATTCTCAGGTCCTGTCAGAACATTTGAAGCAAAGGTATTCTACGATAAATCTAAAAAACTAAGCATGCATGGACCTGGCGATAATGTTCGTACATACGGTGCATTAGGAAGGTGCTGGATTGTTATATATCCTGATTACGATAACAAATCCAACTGGTGGACATACAGTGACTATACAAATAATGGTATGGGAAAGTGTGGTAACTATATCGTAGATCCACTAAAAAAAGATCCGTCCTACTATGTCTGGAAAGATACTGATGCAGCTAAAGAAGGGGTATCTGCATCTGGAATTAGCAATATTAACCGTGCAAAAGCATCGACTAAAGCAATAAATGGATCAGCTGGAGGAAAGTAATATGAGTAATTCATACATCGGAACAAGTTACAGTAGTTACTCGCAAAAACATGGCAGTTCTATGGCACGGAGAAAGATTTTTATTCTAGTTGTAATGATATTCATTTCAACAGGAGCTGTAACAGCTTACAATAGCTATTTTTCACAAAATGCGAAAGTTAGCCGACTCGTAAAGACATATTATGCAGCACAGTTAAAAGGTGATACAAAGAAAATGGCGACCATGGAAACGCCAGCTCTGCAGAAAGTTGCCTACGGCGTATTAGGTGCATCAACAGACAATGATTCAAATAAAAGTAAGAAAGAAGACCGCAGTTTAGAACTCGTGGCGACAAAATTAAATAAAGATACTGGAGCAGTCACAGGTTTGATAAAGTCGTCGGAAAAGTCCGAAACAGATTCCGGAAATACACCTTTTTTAATTCAAGTTGTTAAAATTGAAGGAAACTGGAAAATCGGGGTTTTCAATATCGGACTAATTTCAAATGAGGACATGAAATAAAATATAATTTATAAAGTCAAAGAGCCCTATAATAGAGCTCTTTTTAGTCACTGCTAGGATGTTTATTAACTAAACTTTAGCTATCTTGCGAGTCATGTAGGCTTTGTGCAAGAATGCACCGACTAAGCTTGTAGCTGCGAAGATACCAAGGATATTTCCAGCACCAGTTTCAGCTAGCTTTCCGCTAGTTGGTTTTGCAACAGTTGTAATTACATCTGAAGATACGATTACTTCTTGCTTACAGTTGTCACTGGTAATGTATGATGTACCAACTCCGGGAACATTTACTTCAGCATAGCCAGTAATTGTATACTTGCCATCAGCTTTGTAAGTGTGGCTGTCTTTCTGGACATTACTGTCAGCAGCACCTTGTTCACCCCAGTTGATTCGGTATTTGCCAGTTCCAGTTGCGCCACCGCTTACTGCTGGAGTAGCTAGACCGAATGTTACTTTACGAGTTTTGTTATCGAAGGTGAAGGCACCTTTGTCTACTACACAAACTGCAGTTGGCTTAGGTTGGCTAACTTCTTTGACTTCAACAATGATCCGGATAATGACACGCTGGTCCCAACATCCCCACATGTTACCGTCGGCACCTAATGTACCGATTGGAGCACCTGCAGGTGTAACGATGTTATTGCTTAACTTGTAAGCGCCATTAGATTTCTGGCTGAAGGCTTCAGCTGAATCCGCAACGTAGCTTAACTTAACTTTACGTCCGTCAGAACATGATAAGTTCATTGTGTCAGTAATACTGACAGGAGTTGCATTTGGTGAGCTGATAGTTGCACTTGGCTTAAATGCAGACTTTTCACCAGCGTTGTCCAGGTTTACAGAAACTTTTGTGTTCTTAGCTACGCTAGGACCATTGCCATTATCGTTGTTGTATTGGCTTGCACCATTGTGCACGTAAACTCGAAGTAAAAACTTCTTGCCAGTTTCACAGGTACTATTCACGTCGTTGACTGAAGTAGTATCAGTAACAGGACGACCACGGAAGAAATCGCTTTCATTTCCTTCTTCAGGTACGCCGGTATATATGTTAAACGCCGGTACGGCTGATGGTGGTGTGCTGTCTCCAGTGTATGGAATCGCACTTACTTGTGGAACGGCAATTAATAGCGTAGCAAATAAGCTAACTATAACGGCTGTTGAAAACTTACTTAGTTGTTTAAAAATATTCATAGTTATTTCTCCTTATTTACTTTCTTTAACCCCAGTTTCCATCAGGTGCTGTGGTTGGCGGTACAGTACCTTTAGGTTGGGTTGTAGTTTCTGGTGGTGCAGTTGTTGGAGGTACAGTAGTCTGTGGTGGACGAGTTGTTGGAGGTACGGTTGGAGGTACGGTAGTCTGCGGTGGACGAACAGTTGTAGGTGTTGCAGGCTTTGCTGTTGTTGGAACACCAGGCTTTGGCTTTCCTGTTGTAGGCGTACCTTCGTCTTTTGGTGTGCCACCATTAGCTGGTGAAGGCGTTACGCCGTCTGGACCAGCTTCAGGGTTCTTTCCGTCAGGACCAGCAGATCCGCCTGTGTCAGAATCGCCCTCACCTTTACCCTTCTTATTTTTCTTGCTTCCACCTTTTTTACCGTTTTTGTCAGACTTATCTGCATTATCTTCATTAGAACCTTGAGGTGCTGTAGTTGTAGTATCAGAATCTGATTCAACTATTTCCGCACCACCCAAAGATTCGAGAACATATACTTTATTATCTTTGTTAGTTTGAATCATTACATTAGTACTACTGTAAATTGAATCACCGACTGCGATATCACCTTTAATCATTCTTACTTCTCCAACAGCAAATTCTGGAAGTACAACTGGTCGCTGTACGACCTTACCGTCTTGTAGTAAAACTTCGTAATATGTGCCACCGTTAACAACTTTTTCATTGTTTTTTAGGTTTGCAATAAAACCAATAAAATTCGGACCGGTTACTAATCTTGCAGCTTCTTTGGGATGATTACCTAAAAATTCAGCTAATTTGTTTACATCAGCTAATATTCCACCAAAAGGTCGAGAACCACCTGCTTCACCACCAGCCCATGTATTGAATATGCTAGTGTAGACTGCCATATCAGTAGGAAGTTCACATACAACACCTATTTCTGGCTTAGCTTCATTTCCAAGCATATAGCTCATGAAGTCTTTATCGTTTGTAGTTGGCTTATCAGATCGTTTGTGAAGGTCTCCAGGCATTACATCAGATGCTGTTGCCATTGGCTCATCTTCATTAAATATACCAGTAGGGCAAGCATCACCTGCAGCAACAGCAATTGCTTCCGGAACTGGATTCCTTTTAGTCTCGGCTGAACCTTCTAACTCATTTGAGTTACAACCAACTAGTGCTACCGCACCGGCAACTAGTCCTGCAATTAATAGTCGGCCTCTTGGAGCTTTCCAAGTTTCTGCAACTATGGAAGGTGTTTCTTGTCGAACAGTTAAATCTGTTTCTGTCATTGATTTCTCCCTTTAGAGCTTTTGCTCCGAATTAAGAATTTATATCCGTCTTGCGATGGAACATCCACACCTCGTGAATTGACTTTACTTTACCACATGGTTAAGCTTATGTCAATACTTTATATAATATTCTGTATTTTAGCACAAGCGTTTTGCTGTAGTTACAAAATTAAAATAAAAGAAGTTACAAGCATTAGATGCTTGGTTTTAGGAGAAAAACTACTTAGTTATTGCTTCATCTAAGGATTTAACTGAGGATTTTATGCTACTATCTGTTGCTTTGAGACTGCTTTTCGGGAACGTAAAGCCGAATGTACTTCCCTTGTTCTCAGTACTTTGAAATATAACAGCTCCGCCCTGGGCGATAATAACCTTCTTTGCCATAAATAATCCAAGTCCGGTACCATCCGGCCTTGCTTTCTTGGCATTGTTAGCCCGGTAGAACTTGGTGAACAGATGATGTTGTTCTGCTTTAGGTACGCCTAAACCATCGTCTACAACAGTAAATTCAATTTGATCACCCTTGTCTGCCAAGTTTACCTGTATATGACCACCATTGGGAGTGTAATGCAGTGCGTTATCTGTAAAGTTCATTATTACCTGCCTAATCTTAGTCTCATCCATATTCAGGACTGGGAACTTGGCCGGTTTGTTGTAGGTCAGAATCTGGTCTTTAGTCTTAGCAGTTTCCGTAAGCTGCTGCATTTCCGATTCAATTACGTCTGCCAGCTGGGTCGGCTTGTTCTCGATCACAAACTTGCCGGTTTTGAGCCTGGAAACGTTTAGCAGGTCGGCAATCAGGTAAACCATGCGTTGGGATGAAGCGAATGCCTGGCCTAGAAGTTCTCTTTGCTGTTTGTTTAGCTTTCCGGCATCTCCTTCTACAACCATGCTAACATAGCCTTTTACGGACGTCAGAGGCGTCCTAAGCTGGTGGGAGGCCATACTAATGAACTCATCCTTGGTTTCATCTATTTCCTTAAGTTTTTCGTTTGTCTGGCGGAGCTTACGGGTAGCATCGTTTACTTTTTCTTGCAATGTTATGTTGAAGGTTTCTATTTCTTCGAATCTAAGTGCATTTTGGATGGCTATAACCAGTTCATTAGCAATGATATCCAAGACCTGAAGATCCTGCTTGTTATATGGGTTACCACTTAGTTTAGGACCAAGAAGTAGGAAGCCCTGGTCTGCGCCGTTAGCTCCGGAAGTCACTAAGCTGGCAGCTAATGCAATATTATTTTCCTTTAATATTCTGAGGTTATTGTCTTTTTGATCCAAGTCATCCGCAACAAATAGTTCAGTTTTGCCTTTTTTGATATTTGCAAGTTCAAGGACTTGGTCAGTATTTAGCTTTACAATTTTAGAGAAACTAGCTCTCTGAGCCGTGCCTTCGGTTTTACGGATAATAAAAGAAGTATATTCGGCTTTTAAAGTAAGAGCGATCAAATCAGAAGTTTGTTTAAGCAGAATATCCAATTCAATGTTGCCTACTAATATCTTGTTTAACTTATCTAGTAATTCTTGAGCGTCGTAAGCATCTCGGTAAAAAAATCTGTTTGTAAGCTTATCGAAAAATCTCTTTAAAGGCAGTAGGCTTAATCCAAATACTAACGTTGCTCCAATATTAAATAGTTGCTGTGCACCATTAATTTTAGTACTACCAGATAATAAGAATGAAACACCTGAAACAAGTAGTACATAAAATCCAACGAAAGTGAATAAAGTTAATAAATACCCGATTGAACGAGCCACAATTAATCTAATATCGAATAATTTATGCCTAATAATTGCGTAAGCAAGCATTGCTGCCATTAATAGAAAGGCACTAGGACCAATTAATTGAGCAGTAGCATTTTCTACAAATACAAATCCTGTTATTAAAACGATGATAATAGGAATAAAAAACGAAAGTAATATCATGCCGGTTTGTGTTTTTCTTATTCCCGTGGTTTTTCTGTACTCTTTTATTATCATACTCAATGCATAGATAAAAAAACCTACCAAAAATACTGTTTGCAATAAATATAATGGACCTACTATAGTTTCAAAACTATTACCCGAGGGTTTAACAGAACTGATGATATCGCCAGTGAATGAAAACGGGGTAATTAATATAGCTGGTATTAATAATATTGCTAATTTTCGGTTACTTATCTTTCTATTTGTATATTCAGCACAAAATTGAACAAACGCAACAACTAAGAAATTAGGAATTACTGTACCGATCTGGATTAATAACAATGCAGAAGAACTATGTGCAAATATGGCTGTTAAAAACTGAAAAAATTGCCAAAGTGCAATTAAAAGTGTGACCGTCGCAAACAATCTAAAGAGTAGTGTTTTATTTCTAATCAAAACAAAACTTGAAATAATAATGATTCCCGTAATGGGCGGTATATAGGATATAATATTTGGAAGCATTATATTAATGTTACATCAAAAAGGCTAATGCTTTAACTTTTTTAAAATATAAACATTGACGTGATAGAAATATTTCCAGAATTTACATCTTTTTCATTTAATATACAAAATGAATATGAAAACTTTATTAAAGATTTTGCCCCTTATGGGGATTTTAGTTTTGTTAATTTAGTAATCTGGTTAAATCTTGAAAACGATCTTGAGATATCTAAACTCAACAAATGCTTAGTACTTAGATTTACAAACATATTCGATAAAGGTCGACCGAAGGTATATTCAATTATCGGGCAGGAGAATGTTGACGATGCAATTGATGATTTAAAATTATATTTCGCTCAGCATAATATAGACCAAAAAGCACTTTATTCTGTTATACAAGAAACTGCTGATAATCTTAAAAAATATAAAGCAGTAGAGGATAGAGACAGTTTTGATTATATCTATGATATTGATGACCAGATTAGATTATTAGGTACAAAGTTTGGAAAAATAAGACGAAAAGTTAACAATTTTATTCACACAAACGGCGATTTTACGATAATAAAAGAAATAGATCTGGATAATGAAACAGATTTTAATAATTTAATAAATGCCATGCACACGTGGGTTAGAATGTATGACCTTGGCGGTAATGATACTGAACATGTTGAAGCAAGAGCTCTATCTAGATCTCTGAAATATCACAATAAACTTGGTTTTAGGTGCATAGTAGTATGTGTCAACGGCGAAATTGAAGCATTTACACTTTTCTTTATTAATCACTCAAATTTATTAGCCAATATAAGTCATACAAAGTGTTCATACGAGTATAAGCACTTATTTGATTTTACGCTTTATGCTACAGCTTCGAAATTACGGACTGAGGGACTTAAGTATTTCAATTTAGAACAAGACTTGGGTATAGCTGGAATGCGAGAACATAAATTGAGCTTACGGCCTGCAAAAATGCTTAAGAAGTATTCAGTCGGTATTAGTTAATTACCAATACAGGGTACTGATAGGAAGCTATTTCCCTTAAATTTAAGTTTACATTTCCTTTAGTGAATTCATTTGCTAGTTGAGGGATGTATTTTTTAGACCTATTGGTACACTGAGTTGCACACGCGACTAAACTAGGGACCCTTTCGACAATTGCAGCCATCGCTTTAATAGTTTGTTCGCTAAAGCCCATACCTTTCATATCTAAGCTTGTTGATATTCCAGTAATAAACAGTGTTTGACCATCAGGATTCTCATTCTCGTAATAATCTGCATTTAACCAAGGACAATAAATTACATCATCTATTAAAAAGAGTGCACTTACTATAGATTCATCTTTGATTACATAAGTAATATGAGACCCTGCACTGGTTGTCTGTTTGTCGAAATATTCTCTGGGTTGTTTTTGTGCCGAAGGATGATTTTCTACTAATGTATCGAAGGTTTTATCGTATACTTCCCAAAGCTGATCTAATAGTTCTTGATCTATTTCATTGCCTCTTACGAAGTGCACTCCTTTATTTTTAAAATCTTCCCATAATCCATTTTGATTTAGAAAATCATAAGCATCCTTCATATTCGCAAATATATGACCGTCCTCAGGTAGTTCTGGATTTAATCTACTTATGAAGTGAGATACGCTCGCCATAGTGCCACTTTCTTTGTCAAATATATCTGGGTCATAATGGGTATCGCGTTGATGTTTTTTACTAGCAATATCTATTTCGTCTTGTATAGACGTATCTTCTTCTTTTACTTCTAGCATAATGCTCGTGCCTGATCTCACACTTTTCATAAATTTATCTAAAATATCTGATCTGATTGTGTGGTCTTGTAATTCGGCAATATCTACAAATAAGGCTGGCTTTTTATCGGAAAAAAATTCCTGATTCGCTTCAGTTGCAAATTCAATAGGTACAATGACAGGCACTATATGACCGTCGACTTCAGTAACTGTTGTTCTTGAATCCAACAATGCCTTTTCTCGAGCATCAATGTCAATAAGTCCAAGTAATTGTGGCTCATTTGGAAATTTACCCGGTATTTCAAAATTGTAAGGTGTTGGAATGTCTTTTAGCATTTCATTAAGTATATCACCTGATAAAAATCATATATCTAGTAGTAGATTTATATTATTACACTATTGCTTATTTGTTTATTTTATGTTAATATATTTCCATGAATTCAAATGAATCAGCTTACTTCAATCAACCTGAAGTGCCAGGTGATGCATATGATTGGAGAGATGACCCTAAATTTGGTTATAGAATTGATCATGAAGGAGCAGAAGCGCTAAATTCAAGATTAGTTTATAACGAAGCTGGAAATAGTAACGAAACTACTGAATCTGGTTATTTTAATACCCAGCCTGTAGTGAGTGAAGAAATTAGTGAATACTATGCACACGATACTGAACTTACCTGGAAAGAAAAAGCGCACAATGCAGGGCAAGCTATTGCTGAAGATATTAAAGATAGTAAACATCCAATTGCGACAACTATTTTTGGACTTGGAACCCTTGCAACTCAAGGAGCAAACTTCCTAAGAATATCTGTTGTAGTAGTACCTGAAGTAGCCTCGAGAGTACTTGATAGTACTCATAGTCCCGCATGGACTGCACTGGCAGCAGGAGGCGCAAACTTCCTAATTAGTACTTCCGTGGGAGAGCTAGCAATACAAGGTCTAAAGAAATTTACTAGAACAGTAGATGCATTGTCAGATACGTTTCCAAAACTTGCAGGTTTTTTGCAAAACAATTTACCTGGATTTAAAGAAAAAGAATCCAGTCTAGCGCAAGAAGATAGAAGCTTTAGTCGTAGAATTCTAAGCGGCAGCATAATGCACATAAAACGTGCATTAAATGGCATGTCAGTAAGTTCAGGTATGTACGCTCTAACTGCTAAAACGCTTGGATACACCACGGCAGAAGAAAGAAAAGTGAATATCGGTCTTGGTGTAGATACATCTGTACTAGTTGGTGGGATAGCTTGGAAATTAGGTGATTATGTAAATAATCTTGCTGTAAGTGGCAATTATGAAAAGGTAAAAACAATTGAAAGTTGGATAGGAAATACTAAGAACTGGTGGGCTGTTGCTGGCGCATTAATGCTAGTTGGAGGGATACAAAGTAAATTTGAAAGACGTAAACTTGCAAAAACTTTGAAAGAAAATGATTTCCCAGCAAAGTTGCCAGAGTAACATATATTTCTAAATCGATGTTAAATTACTTTTAAGTATATGGCAATCAAAGTATCAGTAATTGAAAACAAAGTAGAGATCTCATACACGTGTTAATTTAAACCAGATTCCTCAGGTTTTACCGTAGAAGTTGCAGAAAATGGTAAAGACGGTTTAAGCAAGGCAAAATCTCTTCTTCCCGACATAATACTATTAGATCTAAGAATGCCTGTCATGAACGGTGATGAAATGCTTGAAAAACTACGTCAAACAGATTGGGGTAGTAAAATAAGAGTTATAATATTAACCAATATAAGTCGCGACGAAGCACCTAAAAACTTAGGGCTATTAAATGTAGATCGATATATTGTTAAAGCACATCATACGCCACAACAAGTTCTGGATATCATCAATGAAATACTAAATTAATTGTCTAAAAGCTAAAGTTAGATTAGTATTTGTTATATGGCAGTAAAAGTAGCAGTAATTGAAGATGATCAGGCGATTAGCCAAATGTATCTACTTAAGTTCCAAAATGAGGGCTTTAATGTAGAAGTTGCAGAAAACGGCAAAGTAGGACTTGAACTTTGTGAAAAGATGAAACCGGATATTATCCTGCTTGATCTTATGATGCCCGAAATGACTGGTGACCAGATGCTGACAGAACTCAGAAAAACTGAATGGGGTAAAAATACAAAAGTAATTATTTTAACTAACATGGGCGAACAAGAAATACCTGAATCAGTTAGAAAGCAAGGTGTTAGCGCAGTAGTACTAAAAGCAGATATGACTCCGAAACAAGTAGCTGAACTTGTCAAAAAAACTTTAAACAGTTAGAAAATATTTAATTTTTAATAATAGAATTTGTAGTACTATTTGTTTTCTTTGTCTATTTCCGCTGCAACAATCGCGTAATGACCGCTTACTGGTACCACCATACGAAGGCGATTGAACTCACCAGGTAATTCTGGAATATCTAAGGTTCTAGGGGTTAAATCTACTCCATCTACGTTTCCATCTCTGTCTGCTACTGGTGCTGGACCGAAAAAATCATTCGCGAAATCAGATTGTTCGATACCTTTTTTGGGTTCAAATTTATGTGCCATAGGTTAACAATATTAACATAATTATTTATTCTTGTAAATGACTC
>CAZWJA010000009.1:0-39198 GCA_964634445.1 uncultured Candidatus Saccharibacteria bacterium
CCCAAAACTCCACCTCACACATAAGTCTCTCAATGCTAAAAACAGAAGAAGTGTTATATAGGGCAACCTACACATAGCTACTTCCTCAATTGTTTTTAACAAGAAACAACAAAAACAAAAACCACCAAAAAAACAAAAAGTTGACTGCTGATTAGGTGATCTTGATCGAGCCTGATATACTTATGTTTACCAGGACAAAAACAAAAACATTTCACCACAGTGACAAAAACAAATAACATAAACCATATGCCCGTTTTACTTGAGTCAGTTCTCAAGTACCTGGATCCAAAAGCGAAAGAATCCTATTTGGATTTAACAGCTGGATACGGCGGACATGCCGGAGCAATCCGAGCCCGGACGAACGGATATCCAGTAGTCTTAGTCGATAGGGACCTGCAGGCAGTTAATTACCTGAAGGAAAGATTTATCGATGAAGGCGCAGAGATAATCCACGCGGATTTCTATACTGCTAGCCAGCAGTTAGCATCCAGCGGACGGCGCTTTGATATGATCTTGGCAGATCTTGGTTTATCGTCACCGCACCTTGACATTGCAGACAGGGGATTCGCCATCTCAAAAGATGGCCCGCTGGACATGCGAATGGACCGCGAACAAGCTCTAACAGCTGCCGCAATTGTAAACAAATACTCGGAAGAAGATTTGTATAAAATCCTCCGGGACTTCGGTGAAGAACCGAAAGCCCACCGGGTTGCACGTGCAATTGTCGCCAACCGGCCATTCAAGTCCACAACCCAGCTTGCAAATATAATCGCCAAGCAGTTCAGGGGATACCACAAAACTCACCCCGCAACCAAGAGCTTCCAGGCTCTCCGGATTGCAGTGAACGATGAGTTGAACCAACTAGCACGGTCTTTGTCCTACTGGGTTCATTTATTGAAACCAGGCGGACGGCTGGGAGTAATTAGCTTCCACAGCCTAGAAGACCGGATAGTTAAGAACTTTCTGCTTGAGCATGCTGGCAACCGATACGATGCAGAACTGCAGATACTGACCAAAAAACCAGTTACTGCCAGCAAACATGAATTAGTTTCCAATCCGCGTTCTCGTAGTGCAAAACTGCGAGTCGCAGCGAAAATAAAAACAAAATAAATGAAAGGGGATTGCATGCCAATCACGGTTAAAAGCACATCCCGAGCCTACAAAGTAAGAGTAAAAGTCTTATAGCAGGCAAAAAGCTGGTTCTGGGCAAATATGTTCAGGACCGGCACCAAAATATAAAACAAAATAAAAACAAAAAAGCTTATGACATATTCAAGTTCACTAGCGGCCAACCGCCAGCGGTTTGCTGGCCGCAATCAAAACACAACTTCTTTTAAAGTTGCCGAAAATACGCTCGGTCCGATTTCTAATACCATTATTCTAATTGTGCTGGCATGTATTCTCGGACTTCTGTATCTTACGCAGGTAACTAAAACAAATGCCTACGGCTACAAGATCAACGCGCTTACTACAGAAGCAACTCAGCTTCAGCAAGAACATGACGAATTAGAGATTGCTTCTGCACGTCTACAGTCGCTGGATAAGGTGAAGAACAGCGATGTTGCTAAAAACTTAGTTTCAGTAGCACCAAGCGCGACTCTATCTAATTAATAAATTGACCAATTAACTAATAAATTAATAAACTAGTTAGCTGGCAGCAATATATTAAGTATTACGGTTATTAAACCGAAGGAAGACTATATAAATACCCTGGTTTAATGAATTACAATCAAGCAGAGCAAAAATCTAACCCAATATTACGCGTTCAAATCTGGTACGCGCTGCTGGCTTTGGTATTCCTGGTTTTCGGAATCAGGCTTTTTTATTTACAGGTCCTAAGACACGATTATTACAAAAAGGCAGCTTTATCCGGACAGCTCAAGCAGTATCAGATAACAGCCGACCGTGGAGTTATCGAAGCCCACGATGGCTCAGAAACATCTCCATTAGTCTTAAACGAAAAACGATATACATTATTTGCTGACCCGAAGTTTATTAAAAATGCCGAAGATTCAGCCGATAAAGTTCAGAATATAATCGGTGGCGACCAAAATAAAATCGAAGATTTGATGAAATCCAAAACCCGTTATGCAATTCTTGCTAAAAAACTTGAGAAAGACAAGAAGGACAAATTAGACGGACTCAATATTAAAGGGATTGGAACTAGAGAAGAGGCAGTCAGAATTTATCCAGAAGGCGATCTTGCTGCCCAAGTTCTCGGTTTTGTAGATGACGAAGGCAAGGGCAAGTACGGATTGGAACAGGCGCTTAACAATGAGCTGACCGGTTCACCAGGGCAGCTTAGAGCTATTACCGATGCTCAAGGTGTGCCTTTGGTCGCTAACAAGGATAATATTGTCGAGCAGCCAAAAGCTGGCAACAGGGTACTTATTACGCTTGACGTAGCCATGCAGCGCCAATTGGAAGATGCCCTGAAGCAAGGACTGGACAAAGCCAAGTCAAAATCCGGCAGCGCGCTGATTATGGATCCAAATACCGGGGCGATTAAGGCTATGGCAAATTTCCCAACCTACAACCCGGCTGAATTCTATAAAGTCGAAGACGGTAATACGTTTAATAACGCCAGCGTCAGTGCACCGCTGGAAGTGGGCTCCATTATGAAGCCGTTAACAGCAGCCGCAGCGTTAGACCAAGGAGTTGTCGGCAAGAATACGACATACTACGACCCGAGCCGCTACAAGATCGGCGATGCGACCGTAACTAATATTGAAGAAGACGGAGGCGCTGGAACTAGAAGCGTCCAGGATATTCTGCAGATGTCGTTAAATACTGGCGCTACCTGGCTGCTAATGCAGATGGGGGGCGGGGAAATCAACCAGAAAGCTCGGACGTCTTGGCATAACTATATGACCGACCATTACCAGCTAGGCAAGCCAACAGGGGTAGAGCAGGGCTATGAAGCTGAAGGTAGTATCCCGGATCCAAAAGAAGGATACGGACTTAATATCCAGTATGCCAACACCGCTTTCGGCCAGGGCATGACTGCATCGCCATTGCAGATGGGTGCGGCACTGAGCTCAATCATTAACGGCGGAACTTATTACCGTCCGCATTTGGTCGACAAAACTACCGATTCGTCAGGCAAATCAAAAACTAAAAAACCGGAAGTAGTTAAGAGCAATGTCGTCAGCAGCTTAGTCAGCCAGCAGATGGTAGAGCTAATGCAGGGAGTAACGGACAAGAACTACGCCTTATACGGCCTGCCTAAACCAGATGGCCGATATGTAATTGGTGGAAAGACTGGTACGGCTCAGATCCATAATCCAAGCGGCGGATATTACGAAAACAAATTCAACGGAACCTTCATGGGATTTGTCGGTGGCAACAAACCGGAATATGTCATTGTAGTCAGAGTTAACGAACCGGGTATCGGCGGATACGCCGGGTCGAAGGCGGCCGCTCCGATATTTTCAAATATTGTTGGTATTCTAATCAATAACTTTGGGGTGTCACCAAAGAGTTAATAATAGTATAATTAGGTTAAATTTAAGGAAATAAAAATAAATGAAGGACACTCTCTACCTAGCCGTTGAAACCAGCACCTTAGTCCGGATATTAGGTTTGGGAGCATTAAGCTTTATCTTAAGTATGCTAATTACACCGATTTATACGAATCTAGCATATAAATACACTTGGTGGAAGAAACCTCGGACAACAACCCTAACCGGAGCACCAGCGAAAGTATTTACCCAGCTGCATGCCGCTAAGCATCAGAGGCATATTCCAACCATGGCCGGTATTATTTTTCTAGTTGCAGTAACTTTGGTAACTCTTGCATTAAACCTAGATCGTAGTGAAACCTGGCTTCCGCTAGCGGCATTCTTCGGAGCCGGTATGGTCGGATTGATTGATGACATTATCAACATCCGCGGTACAGGGGCAGGGGTAGCCGGACTGCCTAGCAAACTGAAACTGCTGCTAATTGTCGGCATTGCACTAATAGGCGGATTATTCTTCTACCAAAAACTCGATGTCAGCAGCATCTTTATTCCGTTATTCGGCTCGTTGCAACTGGGCTGGCTGATTGTACCTTTGTTTATTCTAGTTGTGGTGGCGACTGCGAATGCCGTCAATATTACCGATGGCTTAGACGGTTTAGCAGGCGGTCTTGTCAGCATTGCTTTTGCTGCTTACGCTCTGATTGCGTTCTTTGAAGGTCGCTACGGTATTTCAGCTTTTTGCCTAACAGTTGTCGGAGGACTGCTGTCTTATACCTGGTTTAATATATTCCCAGCCCGGTTCTTTATGGGCGATGTCGGATCGTTTGCCCTCGGTACAAGTCTAGGGGTTGTCGCAATGCTAACAGATACCGTAGCGCTACTGCCGATTATTGGAATAGTCTTCGTGGTTGAAGCTGGATCTGTAATACTTCAGATTACTAGTAAGAAGCTGAGAAACGGTAAGAAACTATTTAAGATTAGCCCTATCCATCACCACTTTGAAGCTAGTGGCTGGCCGGAAGCTAAAGTCACCATGCGGTTCTGGGTAATAGGTCAAGTTGCAGCCTTTGCCGGATTGATGCTGTTTATTATAGGCAAGTACCTATAGGGTATGGAGCGCCGGCGACCAATAAAAGTGGGCAACCTTGCTCGCCGCCACAAACCAGATTACATCCTGGTTTTATTATCGGTTATTTTGCTTTCAGTCGGACTGATAGTAGTTTATGCCATCGGGCCAGGACTTAGCGCCCAGAAAAACGTCAGTGAAAATTATTTTGTCAGCAAGCAGTTGACTGCAATTGCGCTTGGTATTATTGCTTTTATCATCACCGCCAATGTCTCGACTAAAACTTGGAGTCATATTGAAAAGCCTTTGATTATTTTAGCTGCTATTGCTTCGGTGGCTGTCAGAATATTCGGTGAAGAAGTCAATGGAGCCTACCGCTGGATCCAATTCGGCGGGATGTCGTTTCAAGCAGTCGAACTGGTTAAATTTGCACTCCTAATCTGGCTGGCCGGTTTCTTAACCCAGAGAATCAAGAATAATGAAATTAGTAACGAACGCTTAACATTCAAACCGCTTATGATCGTACTGTTAATAATTGCTGTAGTCGTCGCCAAGCTGCAAAGCGACCTTGGTTCTACCGGGGTAATGGTAATAATGATGGCAGCGATGATATTCGTAGCTGGTATGCCGCTGAGACGGGTTTTTGCGATCGGCGGCGTTATTGCTGTTGGGACAATTTTGTTAATTTCGACCTCAAGTTACCGACGCGACCGGTTCTCGACATTTTTAAACCCGACAAAAGACTGTCAGAGCACCGGCTACCAGGCCTGCCAAGCTCTGATAGCTGTCGGATCAGGCGGAATAACTGGACTGGGAATAGGCAAGGGCGTCCAAGCCTATGGCTACCTGCCGGAAGCCGCCAATGATTCTATCTTCGCGATCATGGCCGAGAAGTTCGGTTTCTTAGGCGTCAGCGTGATTTTAGGCTTGTTCCTAGCATTCTTCAGCCGAATCAAGAATATTATTGAACGGGCGCCGGATGATTTCAGCCGTTTACTCTGTGTTGGCATACTAGCGTGGCTTAGTACCCAGACGATTATTAATATCGGAGCCATGATCGGGCTGCTGCCATTGAAGGGAATAACCCTTCCTTTTATTAGCTATGGCGGAACTAGTCTGGTATTTATTACAGCTGTAATTGGAATAGTCTTTAACATTTCGCGATATACTAGCTATAGCGTTTCAATCAATCAGAATAACGAAGGAAATAGGAATGAAAGTTCTACTGACAGGCGGCGGGTCAGGGGGGCATATCACCCCGGTACTAGCAGTCGCTAAAGCTTTAAAAGATAATAATCCGGAGTGCGAGACTGTTTACTGTATTAGTTATGGCGATAAACTGTCTCATCTGCCGCATGAACATGAATCGATCGACAAGGTAGTTAAAGTCCGATCGGGCAAGTTTAGGCGCTACCATGGTGAAGGAATCAAGCAGATATTCGACCTGCCGACACTTGCTAAGAATGTCCGTGATGCTTTCTATGTAGTCATCGGCTTTTTCCAGGCGTTGAAAATGCTGAGACGCGAAAAACCAGATGTAATCTTTATCAAAGGCGGATTTGTCGGCGTACCAGTAGGGTTGTCGGCGGCCTTACTTAAAATTCCATACATTACCCATGACTCTGATGCTATACCAGGGCTAGCCAACCGGATAATTTCCAAATGGGCTAAGCAGCATGCTGTCGCCATGCCGGTCGAAAATTATTCTTACCCTAAAGATAAAACAGTTCATGTCGGCGTTCCGATCAGTGAAAAATACCAGAAAGTTTCCCGTAAAATGCAGCTTGAATATATAAGTCAGCTTGGGTTAAGTGAAGATTCTGAAGTTCTTTATATTACCGGAGGTGGTAACGGTGCAGTGCGTCTGAATACAGCTATTACCAAGATCGCAAGAGCAATTCTAGGACGCCGGCCAAACTTGGTTATCCTGCATATAGCCGGGCCGGGCAACCAGCAGTTACTCCGCCAGCAGTATGATCACGCTATGCACGGCGTTACTAAGCAGATTATTATCAAAGATTTTGTTACGGATGCTTATATTTACAGCGGGGCAGCCGATGTTATTGTCGCTCGGGCAGGAGCCAGCACATTGTCTGAATTCGCAGCTCAGCAAAAAGCCTGCATTATTGTTCCTAACCCCCAGTTAACTGGTGGTCACCAGCTTAAGAATACGGAAGTACTGGCTAAACTTGGAGCAGTCAGGCAAGTTAGTGATGACAGTGTAACCAAGAATCCGGAACTGCTGCTTAGAGAAATAGAAGAACTGCTGGACTCGGTACAGGAAAGAGCAAAATTAGCGGTCACACTAAATAAAACAGCTGACTACAATGCGGCTGAAAAATTAGCAGACTTAATAACTGAAAATGCTAAATAGAAATCATGATTTTTAATAAAAAGAAGCCTGATCCTAACGAACGGCGGCGGCCGAGAAGGGATACGGAGAGTAAAGCTAAACCTAAATTTGTCTCGTACTATGCCAGCCGGCAAGTATCAGAGCCATCGAGCGCTCCTAAAAGGCTGAGGCCGAATATTGCAGACGTTAATAAATTTCGCTGGCGTCATGTTCCGTATGCATTTGCTGGTATTGCTATTGCGGTCTGTCTGCTTTACACGACAATGCTGTCGTCCAATGCAAAGCTACTTAAGGTAAACCGAGATATGAATCTGCTTAGGGACTTGCCGGTTTACCAGGATGCGGCCGATAAAATACTGTCAGGATCTATCTGGAATAAAAACAAACTGACAATAGATACTTCCAAATTTGAATCTGAGATGAAGCAGCAGTTTCCCGAGTTGTCTAGAGCTGCAATCAGCCTGCCTCTGGTTGGCAACCGGCCGGTTATCGAGCTAATTAGCGAAAAACCAGTTTTATTCTTGTCATCTGGAAGTAAGCTGTTCGTAGTCGACAAATCCGGTAAGGCAATGGCTAGTGTTAATGACATTAAAGGGGCGGGGGATCTTAACCTGCCGACAATTAGGGACGAAGCAAATATTAAAATAGATGCAGGGAAGGGAGCTCTATCTTCTCAGGATGTTACATTTATTACAACATTAATAAAACAGTATGATTCCCAGAAACTTAAGATAAGTTCGTTGACAATGCCGCCGTTAGCTGCCGAACTGCATGTAAAAACAGACGGGTTGAACTATTACGTAAAATACAACTTGCTGACGGATCCGAGAGTTGCGACCGGCCAGTATTTCGCGATTAAGAAAAAGTTGGATAAAGACGGTACGACCCCTGCTGAATACATAGACTCCAGAGTTGAAGAAAAGATCTACTACAAGTAAGCATTAGCTTTTGACATTATTAAACAATTTGTTGTTTAATAGCACAAGTAAGGAGACAGTATGTCTGAATTGGATAAATTAGCCGAAGCTAGAAGACTAACTGATGCTAAGATAGGTCTGGCAGCTATTAGTTTAGCTGAAGGTAGTCAAGTTGTTGGTGTAGTTAAGGTCACAGGACCGAATGTTGAACGTGACATCGATATCGCAAGATCTCATGCAGAAGAACTAATTTTCGAGCTTAAGTTTAGAGGATTGGAAATAGACCCAGTAACTGAGGAAGCGTTACTTATATTTAGCGAATTCGTAGGTGCGGCTTGCATCAGACATATATTCGAACCGAGCGAAGGTGCTAGCATAGAAGTTCGTTATCAACAGGGTAGTGAATTAGATCAAGGGGATGCTGTTAAGCTGGTTGCCCGATCTCATCCATATGCTTTAGAGATTAATAACGCTGTCGACGGGTATCAACCACCAGAGGTATAAGTATGAAGTGCCCCATCGCCCTACTCCCGTGTTCGTAATATGTTCAGTTTGTTTTATTTAGATACTACACTAGAAAAACATATATAAAAATACAAAAGGTGAAAAGTCAAATATATTACATTTTACGTCAGTGTAGGGGAAAAGCATAAAAACATATAAAACAAAACAAAAGTCAAATAATGCAAATAGTTGTTGTTGGATTGTGGAAAACTTGTGGGTGGATAAGTCTACGCATGGGTATAACTAAACCAGCTACTTAAGGGTCTATAACAGCTTAGTAATTAACTTAATTTAATATTTAGAAACAGGCATCATATAGGGCATTTAGCGATATTGCCTACGTTTATCCCCTGCAGAAGATGTATCATTAATCATCTTTAAACATCAATAGCGAGTCGCAAAATATACATTGTGCGACGTCTAGTCTATGTTTGTTTTGGTTGCTCTGCTGGCTTCTATTATCCAATTCTGACTTCACTTTTTTTATTTCAAATTTTAATTTTGTTCTGCCCTGCATGTATTTATGTATAAATTGCCCGTATTCCATATTTCTCATATTGCCTAGCTATTTAAGTATATGTTGCCTGTTCGTATAATGTTCTTGTTTGATTATTTAAACAAATATACCGGTCCACGTACTGTTCGTAAAATGTTTATGTTACAACTGCTCTGCAATATATGTGCCAAAGTCATACATTTCTTTTTGGTAGATAGATGTAACGTCATCATATATAATATCTTGCCCTCGCGCACTATGATACCAGCGCCCGATAACACATCCGATTTCTTGGATACCGCTTTTAGCTACAAGTCTTCGAGCATTTTCTAATGTCGTACCGCTATCAACATATTCATCGACTACAATAGCTTTTTTCATTCCATCAAGTAAAGTCGAGAGTCTAGTTATATCCGGTCTTGTCCAAGCACAAGGATCGACATAGCCGATTTTAGGCCTTTCTATTCCTAGAGAATCAAAGATTCCTCTATATACATCAGCAATTGGAATAGCAGATTTAGCAGTAAATATTAAGCCATCGGGTTTAGCTTCTAAAACCAATGGGAGTTGAGCTAACAATGAATAATTTACATATGGCTTACTACTTTTGTCTTTGTTTTGTGATGTAATACCAAGGCATCATCTCGAGTAGACCAAGGGTCTGCGTATCTAAAAGTAGATTCAATTAAATATTCTTGAGGTAATGTGTGATTTTCTTGAAGAGGTATACTCATCCCTGTTTTCACAATATCAAGATTATTCCATCTAAGTCTGTCTGGAGGAATAAATATCTCCAACTTGATGTCCTATTTTTCAGCTAGAGAGTAGGTAGCTTTAGCAACTCGCTTGAATTGTTGCTTGCCCTGCAGATTTAGTAGGATAGTAGTTTCCTTCACTTGGCGGCTTTTTAGAACTCGCTTGACGATTTCATCACGGTGAAGTGGTTCGCCAGCCTTCTTAAGCACTTCGCTGATAATGTCGGCAACTGTACCTTTGGCATAGCCCCACTCTTTTAGAGCGTAGATCCCCCGCCCTATCAGAACAAACCGGCCGTCTTTGATAAGCTCGTTGTGAATAGCTTGAGTTGTAACGTCTTTACGCTTGAACTCGGAATCCTTAATAGAAGCAGCAATTTCATTAAAGTGCATAGGCTTGCCGTTGACGTTTAAAATAACGTAGATTTTGTCTCTAATGTTTTTAGGGTTGACCATCGGCCATTTAATTAGCCCCCATAGGCCGTTTAGGGTCGCTAGCGCCTTGCTAGTACTAGCTAGGGCTGCGACATGCTTGGTGTCCTTGTTCTTAACGGCTTCTGCGATTGCGTCGATCTTAGATGGTTCGCCGATCTTTTTGATTGCTTCGATAATCTTGGAAACTGTATCTTTTAGCTTCTTGTCATCATGGACTGACTTTATAGCTACTGAATGGTAGAAATGGTCATTGTCGTCAATAACAACTAGCTTAGGGCATAGGCTGGCTAGGAAAGCGATTCTTGATTGTGCTAGACGCTCATTATTCTTATCAAACTTGGCCGCAATCTTGCTGACACGAGCAACATTACCGCTGTTTAATAGCAATTCTACTAGTTGAGCTTCTATGTCCTTGACATGGGGAAGGTCCTTCTCTGCTGATGCTTTAAGCTTCTGAACTACTGCTTTTTCAAGCTGCCGGACTCGTTCCCTGGTAATACCAAGTAACTCACCAATTTGTTCCAGAGTTTCCTTACGGTCGAATAAACCGAAGCGGCGTGAGACAATTTCTCGTTCTCTTTCCCGCTCGATAGTTTCAAGGATATCTTTAACCATTTGTTCGATGGTAACAGGGGTAGTTTTGCTTGTGTCTGGCATTTATTATTCCTTAAAGTTCATTAATATTGGACTTTTATGTACTAATTATAAAACTAATCGACAAATAAGTCAAACATATATTGTTATGAGCTTATTTTAGCACCAAATCGACTAATAAGCATATAAATTATATGTCAATATTACTGCAGTATTTAGTGGTATTAGATACAAATATGTGGAAAACGTATAGAAACTTACTAAATACTATCGTTCAGTATCGTCAGTTGAATCTTTTGTTGCAGCAGGATCAATATCGGTGTCGCACTTTTCTGCCCGATCGGATTCAAGCTCCTTACGAATCTTACTGAATTCAGTTTCAAAAGTAATATCTTCTACTGGTGGATTCTTCTTGACTGTTGCTTCAGCCCTCGAACCTACCTGCACTACTGTTTCGCCGGGAACAAAACCACCGTATTTAAAAACGTGATTTTTTGAAACTGTAATTATCGCTTTAGCGCAGAATTGATCGCATTCAAAACAGGCATAATTTCCTGCTGCGAATATGTCCGGGTTGCCCTCGATTGGATTTGCTACAAGATCACTACCTGGTATCTGAGTCTCGATTACTTTATTAGGGCCATTTAATATTGGGCATAAATCAATACCAACTTCAGGATAGATCTGATGCGCATAAATAGTAAGTTTAGGCATTAATACATCATACCACTAATGCTAACATCTGTCAATCTGTTATTGATTATCTATTAAGAGAATATTATTGATCGTTTGATGGATCGATCTGAGTAATCTGACCATCTTTAGAGACAGTTAATTCTATGTCAGGATCACTCAGAAGTGATACTGCATCAATTATACTATCTGCATCTTCTATTATTTTTCTTTCATCAGAAGAAATAAATGTTTGTTCATTTGTTATTTTCGTTTGAGCTTCGTTACTATCGTCGTTCGGTGTCGTATTAATAGGAATTTTACCTTCTGGGATTAATCTTGTTCCTACTTTCACTTCTGTTTCATTAATATTAAATCTGCCTTTTATGGCTATAGTATTGATATGTACTTCAACTCTTGCATCGTTACAGTTATATATGCACTGATCGCAAGCTATAGGGCCTAGTGTATACCATCCAGGATTAAAATGTTCCGTAGGATTAGCGGGAATTAAATCACCAGGCACTGTTACGCTTAAAGTACTTTCTGGAATAAACAGAATCGGACAGTCATTAACTTCTGGTGATGGATGAATAGACGAAGTGGATATAGTTACATTCATAAGGATATTATAACATAAACATAACATATAAGTCAAGTGCTAATTATTTACTAGTTTTTGCGCGCCTAGGAAATCGCTTTTTTTCTGGTGCTTCGGCTAGCATCTTGACTGCTTGTTCTTGTGTAATTTTCTTTGGATCTGTCTCTTTTGGAATCTTAGCGTTTTTCTTGCCATCCGTTATATACGGTCCAAAGCGACCGTTTAAGACTTTTAATCCGTCGCCAAAGTCTGCTATATTCTTTTCTGCTTCTGACTTTAGCTTTGCTTTATACAGCTTAAGGGATTCTTCCAAAGTAATAGTATGGGGATCGTGAGGCTTGATGCTGACGAACAGCTTGTCGACTTGGATATACGGTCCGAACCGGCCGATATTAGCCTTAATGTCTTGGCCTTCTTTTGTCTGTCCGACGGTACGAGGCAGCTTGAACATTTCAAGTGCATCTGCCAGCTTCACGTTCTCTACAGTCGAGCCAGTTGGCATTGGAGCGAATCTTGGCTTGTCTTCTTCATCTTCAGTCGAACCAAGCTGCAGCATTGGGCCGAACCGGCCGAAACGGGCCAAGACAGGCTTCTTTGTCTTCGGGTCAATTCCTATTTCCCTGGCTTGAGCTACGTCGCTGCGCTTGATTGCGCCGGATTTTTCGATCAGCTTATGGAAAGGATCGTAGAACTCTTGGAGCATCTTGTTGCGCTCTAGTTTGCCTTCAGCGATATCGTCGAATTCTTCTTCTACTTCGGCGGTAAAACCGTAATCGACAACTTGGTCGAAGTAATCATTTAAGAAGTCGCTTAGTACCATGCCGCTTGGGGTGGGTACTAACTTGCCTTTATCTGATCCGGTATTCTCTGAGACTATTTCCCGGTCCACTTGCTTGCCTTTAAGGCTTAGGACAATAACTTCTCGGGGAGTTCCTTCGGTTTCGCCCTTAACAGCGTAGCCGCGGTCTTGGACCGTATTAATAATAGTGGCGTAGGTTGACGGCCGGCCAATGCCTAATTCTTCTAATTTCTTAACCAAGCTTCCTTCCGTATAACGGGCTGGCGGCCGGGCAAATACCTGCTTAGCGGTAGCTTCTTTTAGCTTCAGGTCATCGTCTGCTTTTAGCGGTGGCAAGATATCGTCTTCTTTCTTGTTGGTGCCGTAGACTTTCAGGAAACCGTCGAACAATATGACTTCGCCCTTAGTTTCTAAAACCTCTTTCTTACCGGAAATAGAAATAGTTACGGTAGTTTTTTCCAGCTTAGCCGGGGCCATCTGGCTGGCTAATGCCCGGTTTCGGATTAATGTATAGAGTTTCTGGTTGTAAGAATCGGTGCTGGCTTTCTCATTCTTTACATGTGTCGGCCTGATTGCCTCGTGGGCTTCCTGGGCACCGCTGGATTTAGTCTTAAAGGTTCTAAACTGGTGATAGTCTTCGCCGTAGTTAGTCTTAATAAAGTCAGTCATTTGAGCCAGCGACTGGCTGCTCAAGTTAACTGAGTCGGTTCGCATATAAGTAATCTTACCTTCTTGGTATAGCTTCTGGGCTGCCGACATTGTTGCCCGGGCACTGAAGCCCAACCGGCTGTTGGCTTCCTGCTGCAGGGTCGACGTTGTAAACGGCGGTGCTGGGTTTCGAGTCCCTGGACTGGTAACAACATTTGTAACCTTAAACTTGGCACCGATCAGGCTTTCAAGAAATGCCTGAGCTTGCTTTTCGGTTTCGAACTTCTTTGGCAGCTCAGCTTTGACTTCCCCGCCCTTTAAAGTCAGGACTGCCATAACTCTAAAGCTAGACGAACCTTCGAACGACGAAATTTCTCTTTCCCGTTCAACTAGCAGTCTTACGGCTGGAGATTGGACTCGGCCGGCAGATTTGCCGCCAGGTACTTTCTGCCAGACTACTGGCGACAGTTCAAAACCGACTATTCTATCTAAGATTTGTCTAGCTTGCTGGGCTCGGACCAGATTCATATCTACCCGCCGAGGCTTAGCAACGGCGTTTTCAATAGCATCCTTGGTAATTTCGTGGAAGACAATCCGGTTAGTTTTCTTTTCGTCCAATTTTAAGACTTCGCATAAATGCCAGGCTATGGCTTCGCCTTCGCGGTCTTCATCAGTTGCCAGCCAGACTGTCTGGGAATTCTTGACAGCTTTTTTTAGTTCGGCAATAGTCTTTTTTTTGTCGGGATCTATTTCATAGGTTGCTTTAAAGCCGTTTTTGACATCTATCGCTTCAGTTCCGTCCTTGGTCTTTTTAGCGATTGATCGGATATGGCCGACACTGGAAAGAACATGAAAATCCTTGCCCAAATATTTCTCAATAGTCTTGGCTTTGGCTGGTGACTCGACTATTACTAAGTTTTTGGGCATTTAATGAATTCTTCCTGTAAAGCTTAAGTATATCATTTGAAAAATGACATTTTTTATTTATCGTCCAGCATCAAACGTTATCTTAAAGAAACAAAAATAGCAAATAATTTCGAAAAATTAAGATAAGTTTAGTGCCAGATTGTCTTTTGTCTGGTAGAGTTCAACTATATCTTGGGCAGATGTAATTAGGGCAGCTCCGTCTTTGATCAGCTTGTTGGTGCCTTCGGAATTAGAGCTTGTAATATTACCAGGCACAGCGAAGATATCCAGCCCTAATTCCAGGCCGAAATTAGCCGTATGCAGACTGCCGCTTTTGCTGGCAGCTTCAGTGATCAGTATTCCCTGAGACAAAGCAGCAATAATCCGGTTGCGGGCTATAAATTGGTATTTTAGAGGTGTACCCCTGTTTTCAGGGTATTCAGTTACCAGTGCCCCGCCCTTGCTTACAATTTCTATTCCCAGGTCCTTGTGGCTTGACGGATATATATTATCTAGCCCGCTTGGTAGTACTGCAATTGTTTGTCCTCCGGCATCTAGGGCTGCTCTATGGGCGACCGAATCAATACCAAGCGCCAGACCGCTGACAATGACTATTCCCTGCTTTGCCAGATCGTAGGCTAGCTTATACGTAACTTCTCGTCCGTATTGGCTAAGCTTGCGGCTGCCAACGATTGCTATCCGAGGCTTGTCTAATAAAGGTATAAAATCACCGGAGTAAAATAGACTGGCAACAGGTTGTGCCAGCTGGTCTAAGCTGGTTAGTCCCTCAAAGCGCTTATTTTTATTGATTGCAATTTTCTTGATTTCCATACAAAAATATAAAATAGTATTGACATTATCAAACTTATTTGCTAGAATTGCAACTTGTAATTCCAGAGAATTCTGGTATTACGTACCTTCTACCCCAAATTCTAACAATTGTTAGATTGTTTTAGAGCGTTCGGCTATTAAGTTGTTACCCTCCACTTTTTGTCGTTGCCCCGTTCTCCGGAACGGTGCGACGCTCTAAAACAGACTAACCCCTTTAACTAGCAGGCGTACAGTAGTTTTCGGACGTCGTACGTTCCCGATTTCAAAGTGAGTCGAATAGACGACTTCTGAAGTTTACTTCAGGAGCGGCACAGGTCATTAATATTTATTAGACGCTGATGCTTCGCTCGGGTGGGTTGAAGGGTGTAATGAGCCTACAGCGGTGCCCACCCCCTCTGTAGGCTCTTTTTGTTATACTTAAAATATGAATATAGACAAATTTGACGACAGGATATTGGACGGCAAAGATATCCTAGATCTAGGTGTAGATCCGCAAGGTACTGGAGACTTTGATGAAGCTCCCGAATTTTCCAAACCTCGACTTACTGGCGGTATACTCATGACTTCAGCTGAGGTTGACGTAATTCAAGTAACTGAATAATCTACCAACCGCCACCACCACCGCCGCCACCGCCGCCACCGGAGGATCCTCCCCCGCCGAATCCACTGGAACCAGAACTGCTGGGAGCAGAAAAAGCGGTTGTGTTAGCCGAATTAAAACCGCCCAAGCTATTGGCTAGATACATAGTATTGAAGCTGTTCATATTGCCGCCGTACCAGGAAGGCGGCTGAGTGTACAGGTCCTTGAACTGCTTGGCCCATTCTTTTTCAAGCCCGAACAGTATTGCGTACGGCAGAAGGTCTTCAAACAGCTTGACTGCCTGCTTGTGGTCATTCATGTTGATCGGCGTCTTCTCGGCTCCCTGCGGGCTCTGGAGGTATGCTAAGCGGTCCTTCTCAGCCATGTTTATGTATTCTTTTAGTCCTAGCAAGTAATCCCTAGTTTCTACGCCCTGCTGGCTCCTAGCCGGCATCAGCGAACTGAAAATAAAAGCAATGACGGATGAAATTATTAGACTGATGCCGATTAGTGGGAATGCCAGCAGCATAAAGCCGGCAATAAGTAGTATTATTGCCCGTACAGTAAACTTGCTTTTGGCTTTCTGCGGGTCGCTGGCAAAATAGCCTTTTAGAGTCAAATTGGCTGATACGTTTTTAGTCAGGCTGGACATTAGGGTGTAGAGCTTATTTTTCTGGTTGGAAATATTTACCGTGTCGCCAACGCTTAAGTTATTGCCGAACAGCTTGTTAAGAATATCCCGTTGTTCTTGAGCTAAGTTGCTTGGATCTTTTATAAGTTGAAGTTCATACTCAGTTTTGTCTTTTAAAAGCTTATCTATTTTGATTTCTATTATCTTTAAATAGCCGCCGACGGCCATTTCTATGATGCTGGCTGTTACGGCATTAGGCGCTAGGTTTTGATTTAACAAATAGGCACTAGTGACAACATTTAAGCCTTTCGGCGATACGTATTCGGGTATTATTATCCCCCTGCCTTTAGGGTCGCGGCCGGTAGCCCGCCATTTTGAGTACAGGTTTATGAAAGTAATCAGCGGAATCAGCAGGACTGCACCTGCCATCGCTAGAAGCTTAATTTGCTTGTTCCGCTTGTCGGCCGCTATTTCCGGGCCGAGCGCAAATGTACCTTTATTAAAACCTACGACGAGCGAAACGTTCTGGCCGGCCGTTAAGCTGCTGGCACTCGCGTATATAATGCTTTCTCCGTTAGCTTCATCTTTAGTAATCAGGCAGTTCTTTTCTTTTGAACCGGCTGTACCTGTATAACAGGTCATCTGTCCGGTAAGCTGGCTGGTAAGGTCCTTATCCAGATGCAGTCTGGCTATTACCGAAGTAAAAGGCTGGGACCACTCAGTGCCGTTAATATCCCAGTAGAATTCATCCGTATCTTGAAAATTAATAACATTCTTTAATGTATATTTGATCCTATACATTGTCGGACCGTGGGCGTATGAATTAGGATTGCCGATCTTTAGCACCGTATTGTCGTTCTGACTGCTTTGGGTGAATTTGTAGCTTGTGCCCTTATCGTCGGTCACGCTTATATTATCCAAGCTGACCGTATGGCCCTGATAAGTCTGCGGGATGGCCCGCAAAATGCCATGATTCTGATCAAAGGACGGGAATACAGCCAGAATCTCCTCCTCTACCCTAAGCCCGCTGGTTTTCATATTATTTCTGCTTAGGTAGTAGTCAGCCCGGAAAGATTCGATAGTAAAATCATTTACCCCAGCCGATGCTTTATTCGGCAGCAGTACAATTACGGAAATAAATGCTATTACTAGCAATAGTAGTTTAAAGCGAAGACGCTTGATCATGTTTCCAAGTATAGCGGATTTTCAAACCGGTTTATACGATGAAGCTTCGAGTTTCGGTATTCAGCTGCCCAGCATAAATCGATTCGACCAATATATTCTCAACCTCTTTAGCCATTGAAGGCAGGTTTTTCTTTTCGTCGCTGTTGAAATCTTTTAATACAAATTCACTGGTTTCACTGCCTGGCTTATGAACATTTAATATACCGACTCTTATTCTGCCGAAGTTGTCTCCGCAGTGGGCAATCAAAGACTTTATGCCGTTATGCCCGGCATCGCTGCCCCCAATCCTAGTTCGGATCTGCCCGAAAGGTATATCCAGCTCGTCGTGAATAACTATCGTCTGGGTATTAGCCAGCTTGTAGAAATTCTGGATTGCCTGAATCGCTTGCCCGCTCTCATTCATGTAAGTCAAAGGCTTGGCTAGTATTACCCGGACTGATCCGATACTACCAGAGGTCACGCTGCATTTAAGGTCTTTTTTATTGACCCAAGGAGTAAATTCATCGTGGGCTGATGCAAACTTGTCGATCGCCATAAAGCCGGTATTGTGCCGGCTATTTTCGTATTCCTTGCCAGGATTACCAAGGCCTACTATCAGCATAGTTTTCTGTCCGCCAATTGTGTACAAAGGTGCAGTCTTGCTAGTTTGAGTTGGTCGTTTAGAAAATAATCCCATTAATGGATACTATAGCAAAATATCCTATTAATCTGTTAAATAAGATTATTCTTTTTCAAGAACCATTCCAGCAACATTAACAAATCCGCCGTTGAAATTAATAATGACATTGCCTGTCATAGATGATGGAGCGGTTACTGACATAAAATTAGTGCAAAAGTAGCCGTACTGCGAAGAGCTATTAAATCCGGAGTAACCTTTTTCAATAAACGCATTGCCGCTAAATGTTCTAACCCAAAGAGCTGAAGCTGAACCCTTTATAAGGGCGCAGAATCGGTACCTGCCGCTGTATCCGCTTGGCAGATAAGAACCATTCGTATAAGCAAATGCATAATCAGACGAGCTAGTAGATTTTGGACAGCTTAGGTTTTTTACATAAGCCCTAATTGACGAATCAAATACTGTTGACTGCCGGCAAATCCCTACCGCTTTTACACTCAGGTTGTTTTGAGCAATATTGTAGCCCTATGTCTGACTGGCAGCTAAGCTTTAAACATGGAAAACAATTGTTGCAACTAAAAGCACCAGTGCTGAAGCCAACAGTTTTACTTTTCGAGACCTTTTGTTTGTTTTAGCGGTAGTACTACTATGATTAGCCATTTTAATCCTTAGATTAGTTAATAAAATGGATAATTTCATAATGTTGAAATTATAGCAAATATGTTATTTATGCTAATGTTTAAGCTAGTCTTCGGCTGGTTTGGTGCCATGTTTGTGAGTTACATGCTTCTCAATGAACCAGAATTGAATTGGTGAACCAGCGTAGTCGTATGTTTCTCTAAAGGTTCTGTCCATATAGCGCTTGTAGCTCCAGTGCAGGTACTTGGTATGCGAACCAAAAACTTTAAATGCTGGGATCGGGTTGTCGTCTTCATGGACAATATAATTGAGCTTTGGAGTCCGGTTTTTTAGTCCTGCCGGTGGATGCTTGGCAACAACTTGCCTAAGCCAGCGGTTTAGTTCGCTGGTTGTAAACTTCTGCTTGCGCCGTTCGTCTATTTCTAGTGCCAGCTCGAACAGCTTAGACACGTTCTGCCCTGTAACTGAACTGGTAATAACAAGCGGGGCCCAAGGCACGAATTCGAAGTTCGATCTAAGTTCTGCTGCCATCTGATCCCGAGTAAATGCTGTCTTGTCCTCTTCTATACTGTCCCATTTGCTTATAACAAGTATTAACCCCTTGCCGGCTTCTTTGATCATACCGGCTATTTTTTGGTCTAGCGCAGTATTGAGTTCATTGACGTCCATCAACATTAGGCAGATATCCGCCTGCTCGATAGCACTCAACGTCCGGATTACGCTGAAGCGTTCGACGCCGACTTCAATTTTCCCGCTCCGGCGTATACCAGCTGTATCTAGTATCTCGATCTCTCGTCCCTGGTATTTAACGCTGATCCGGTTAATATCCCGGGTTGTTCCGGCTCGGTCGGATACGATTGCCTGCTGCTTCTTGGCCAGAGTATTGAATAATTGCGACTTGCCGACATTTGGCCGTCCTAAGATTGCTAACGTCAAACGATTCGGGTCGTCTTCTTTTTGAGCTTTAGGAATTACAGCAATCAGCCTATCTAATAGATCGTCTATACCAATGTTCTGAGTAGCACTAACTAGTATTATCGGTTTGATTCCTAGGCGTTCAAAGTCGGAAAAGCTCTTCTTCGGTGCTTTGTCCATCTTATTCACGACTAGGAAAACCGGCTTCTTGCTTTTTAATGCCATCTTGGCAACCCGGCGGTCTTCTTCGGTAATAATGGTTGTGCCTTCAATTACCACCCAAATGACATCGGCGCTGTCGCTGGCTTGCGTAATCTGTTCTTGGATTGTAAATTCGAAATCGTCTTCCGGATCTTTGATTCCAGCCGTATCAACCAGCCAGAACATGTTGTCGCCGTACTTGGCTTTAGCCATGATACTGTCCCGAGTTGTTCCCGCTTCATTGGCGACAATTGCTTCTCGGCGGTGCAAAATTTGGTTGAACAAAGTAGACTTGCCGACATTGGCCCGTCCGACGATTGCAACAATAGGTAGACTTTTGCTCATAAGTTACTTATTTTACAACATATTAACTCTTGTGGCTAGTCCCTTTTATGTCAGTCATTTATAATAATTACAAAATCGTATATTTCGATACCGGCAAATTCATATTATCTAGTTTGAATTCTCCAAACTCAGTCCTGTTCAAGCTAGTTATTCTATAGCCTAACTTCTGAAAAGTCCTACGAATCTGCCGGTTGCGACCCTCGGACATTTCAACTTGCCATGACAATCCTGATCCCTTTAATTTCAATTGGCTTGTGCCGTCTTCTAGCTCAATACCGGCTTCTATTTTCTGCATGTCCGTATCTGTTAATTCTTTATCTAATTTGATAATGTAAGTTTTTTGCTTTTGAAATTTCGGATGAGTCAGCTGGTTGGCAAGCTGACCGTCGTTGGTCAATAGAAGCAGTCCTGACGAATCTTTATCTAATCTGCCGACCGGTTTAAGATTTTGAAACTTGTTCGGCAAAAGATCATAAATGGTTTTACTGCCCTGTCCGTCCCGGCTGACTACATATCCAACTGGTTTGTTTAAGGCCAAAGTAACTAATTCCTTCAAAGTTAACGGTTTACCGTCTAATGTAACTTTCTGGTCGGAGATATCTACACTCAAACTAGGTAGAAATCCATCTACTTTAACTCTGCCGGCGGCGATAACTTTGTCGGCATCACGTCGAGACATGCCAGTGCAGCTGGCGACAAACCTGTTAATTCTCATGACATCTAGTATAGCTTAATAAAAAGTCGAACAGCTTGTTAGTCGTATTAAGAACTGGGCGTTGGCGTAGGAGTAAGAGTTGGTGCAGAAGAATTGGCTGCTGGTGTTGGTTTAGACTCTTCTTTTTTTACTTCAGTCGATTTGGCTTCTGCAATGGCAGATAAATCTCTTGTCGGCGTACTTGGCAGTTCAAGGACTTCAGCTTCTGGAAGTTCTGCCGGTTGGTCGGACTGCGGCGCAATAGTTGTTGGAGGCGGAGTTTCAGCTTCTTCCTCTAATTCGGTGTCGGCCGGTACGTCGCTAACTACGGGTGCTTTGCCGGTTACTTGTGCTTCTTTTGCCTCTTCTTGTGCAAGCAGGCTTTCCAAATTAGGTCCGGTTTGAGACAAATCATTAATCGGGTTGATTACCTTGGTATGAATAGAAGTTTTAGCCATTGGACTCTGAATAACTTCATTTGAAGGTTTTCCCGGATTATTGGCACCAAGCGCGTTGGCTGTTTCTTGAAGTAATTGCCTGTTGGCAGCGTCATCTGCTTGGGTTGAATCACTTGCTGTAGTTGTAGCGGGAGCTGCAGGTGTGTTGAGAACTGGGGTTGCAACTGGAGCTGGAGCAGGAATAGAAACTGCCGGAGTGGTTGGTTCAGGTGCGGCAGTTGGTACAGTAGATGGTGCAGGTACTGGGTCGGGAGTAGGAGTCGGGGTTGGAGTTATTGGAACGGGTGCAACTGGTTCCGCTACAGGTACAACTGCTGGAGCAGGATTTGCAGTCGGTGCTGCCGGTGAAGCTACGTCGGGAACTGGGGTTGCAGCAGGTGCTGGAGCTGGAGCAGGAATAGAAACTGCCGGAGTGGTTGGTTCAGGTGCGGCAGTTGGAACAGCAGATGGTGCGCTGTCTCCTAGTACTTCACGAGCAGCTTTTGCAACGTCTTCCAGAGTGACCTGCGATTTAATAAGGTAGCGGTCGGCTCCTAATCGGTCGGCTCGCTGCTTGTCCTCTGCTTGACTGAGAGCTGTCATCATAATGACTTTGGTATATTTAGTCTCAGTTGTACTTCGAAGAATATCTAGCAGGTCAAAACCACTGATTTTAGGCATCATAATGTCGGAGATAATAAGGTCGGGCTTTTCTTTTATAGCCAGCGCCAAGGCTTCCTCGCCGTCCTTAGCAGATACGATTTCATAGCCTTCGGCCAATAATCTGGCGCCATAAATTTCACGCAGGTTATTATCGTCTTCTACTAACATTACTTTTGTCATTTATAAATCCTTATAATGCTTATGTTGAGTTAATTGTAGCATGAATATTAGTTCATTTCTCATTAAACCACTACTGTTTAATTCGTAATTGACGGCGGAATAATTACTTTATTGGCGCTTGTCCCGTTAATTTCCATTTCCCTCTGGGAGGTAAGTTTTGGCAGATTAATAAAGAACGTACTGCCCTTGCCTAACTCGCTTTCAGCCCAAATCTTTCCATTGTACATTTCTATAATCTTGCGACAGATAAATAGACCCAAACCAGTCCCGCCAATTGTACGAGTGTCGGTATTGTCTACCCGGTAGAACTTTTGGAAGATATGCTTCATATCGTCGGCGGGTATACCTTTGCCGCTGTCTTTTACGAATAACTGGACAATGTGGTCGTCGCCAGTCAGTCCAATTGTTATTTTCCCAAAGTCGGTATACTTGACGGCATTGTCAAACAGATTGGTAATTACTTCCCGCAGCCTTTCCGGATCGGCATAAACGTTGTATAGCGGCTTGATTACCCTGGAACTGCCGGTTTCTTCGGAGGTCGAATTCATCTTGGCTCCGCTCATTCCGACCACATACTCGACGGTAAGGTTTTTCTTGACGGCTGAGAATTTCAGTTCTTCAGTCAGGTTAGATAAAAAGCTACCCAGCTCTATTATTACCGGGTGGCTGGTCAGTCGACCATCTTCGGCTTTAGCACTAGTTAATAAATCTTGGAATAAGCTGCCTAGGTGACGGGTAGCATCATGGGCCTTTGCCAGATATTCTCGAGCTTTAGCGTCAATGTGCGAAACCTTGTCGTTCATAGCTAGAGCTAAATAGCCTTCAATGGCTGCAACCGGGGTGCGCATTTCATGAGAAGCGGTCGAGATAAATTCACCGCGCTGTCGATCGGCTTCCCGTTCTTCACTAACATCCCGCATTACAGCTACAGCCCCAGTGGTTCTACCGTCATTGTTCTCAATGGGTGAAACACGCAGTGAGATAGCCAGCCTCTTGTCGCTGTTCTTTAGCATTAATTCTGCGGCATTGTCCCTAACTGGGACTCCAAGCCTAAGCACTCGCACAAAAGGGTTTTGTTCTTCGTCGTAGGGTTTGCCCTTTTCATCGCAGAATTGAAAAACAGATTTGTGATCGATATTAGTAGCATCCTTCTGGTTCCATCCTGCTAGCGTGGCTGCTGCACTATTCAGCATTTTAATTGTCCCGTGGGCATCAATAGCAACTATACCGTCGCTGACAGCTTCTAGAATCGAACCGGTACTTTTGTCCCCTAAAAATGTAGAAGTCTGCCGCTTAATAGCGTTCACCGGATGATGGGCTTCGGTATTTTTGGATCCCCTGAATTTGACTAGCGCCCATATCAGAAGCACCAAACCCAAGCCGATAAGGATGACAGCCCAGCTAAACATTACTTCCCCTTTTTGAGCTTAACGGCACAGCCAAATAAACCAGCAGATTTTGCCGGAACAATAACAGCAGATCCCACCCGTTAGCAACAGGGACAGCCGTTACAAGAAAAGTATTAGACTTGTATGGCATATTAACATTAGAATTATGACACAGTTTAACAGTTTTCCATACAAGCTTTAACCTGGACCTTCCCCTGTTAATGTGGTAATATCTGTGGGCTTTAGCATTAACTTAAGGCCCCTTCGTCTAGCGGTTTAGGATATCTGGTTCTCATCCAGAAGATCGCGGGTTCGAATCCCGCAGGGGTCACCAAGAAAAGAATCCCAACGACGTTGGGGCTTTTTTCTTAGATCCAGAATCAAGCACTTTTGCAAACGAGTGATCTGAGCAGGAATAAGTGTTCGTTAATGACGACCAACCACAGGAATTTATCTCGTGTGCATGAGAAAAGGGTATCTTCTCTGTATGAAGAAGAATATAAAGACTACCGAATTGGTAGCCTTTTTATTTTATTTAGTTTAGTTGGATCTTACACGAAGCTTTGCATCCGCATAGGCCGAAGCTGGTTTTGGTGAGCTCGCATCGTAGCCCGTGCTAGCTATACTAGTCCCCCAGACATTTCCATCTGTACCAGCCCAGTACACATAAACTTTCTTGGTTGTTGGGCTATATGCTGCACTAGGGACGGAACCTAATGGACCCATGTTACCTGTTTTCTCCCAGTTGCTGTGCAGGTTGCCATCAGCTCCGCGGTAGTAATAAACCGCTGATGAAACAGGTTGATTTGGATTAGGTACCGACACACAGGAAGGCTGAGTTGACTTATTGGCATATGGAGTAATCTGATCTTGGTATGGGCCTTGATGGCTTGTGCCCGGGTAAGCAGTCCCTCTCCAGAAGCGTGTTCCCCCGCTTCCAGCCCATTCTAGTGATGTCGAGGGGATGCTGTTAGGAGAGAATTTTTTAACTGCAGACTGGCAGACTGTTGGAGCTGAATCTATTACACCCATCCCGTAGTTTATGGGTCCGCCCAATGCAACCGCTGGATTGCCCTTCGCGGCCCATATACCCCCGTCTGTACCTCGCCAATAGACACTGGCTGCTCTATTTGTACCCGAGCCAATCACATCAACGGTGGGTTGAGACCCCATTGGGCCCATGCCACGATAAACTGGTCCAACCCATTGGGAACCGCTCCAATAGGCACTCCAAAGAGCGTAACCTGGACCAGTACCTTGCCAGAAGACGAATGTGCTGCCATCGGCATCAACAGAGGCGGCAGGGGGCGAGTACAACGGACCGAAGCCGCGACGATTTGGTGCGCTCATAGTCCCGTCAGGATTACCTTGAGACTGCCAGAGATTGCCATCGGCTCCTTTCCAAAAGATGTAAGCGGTACCGTTAGGAGCTATGGCAACGGCTGGCTGTGAAGTAATGGTGCTTGGAGTCTGAGCCTGAGATGAAGTCAAGACCTTAACACCGACAGCTGCTATCGCAATAACGACAAGAGTGGGAAGGATGAAGTGGTGAGTGAAACCTTTTTGGTTTAATATTTGAATTTTCATGTTTTATTCCTGCTTATGTATAAGTGCAATGGTATCATACCTACTATCTAAGTGCAATGGTATCATACCTACTATCTCTGAACAAACCGTTCAGGAATAGTTGAGGATACTCTTAATCTTTTAATTTGCGGCGACGTTGAAAGTGGTTGTAACAAGGGATTCGGTAGTCAGATTGCACTAAGCACGGCTTAATCAAGTTCCGTAATTAGACACCAGGGCTAACCACAAGTGATACTTTAAAAAAAGTTAATGCTAAATCATAAATTAGAATAAGTCTAATGCTTTATCTGTTAAAATAAGTTTAACTATGTTCTTGATAAAAGCTTTAAAGCAAGTAAAGACCAAGTCTCTGCTTTCCATATTGTTAATAAGTCTATTAGTTATAGTTAATATAATTTCTAAGCCCCAACCAGCAATAGCGGCTAATGGTATTACTAAAATCGGCCAAATAGGTGGTTACGAGTACCCTGTAATTTTTGACCCGTCTTCTGTAACAATTGATGTAGATTCAAGCAACAATGTTTACATATTGGAAACTGGAACTTCAAAAGTTCTAGTTTTTAATAGTCAAGGTAATATTGTTAAGATCTGGGGAGAAAACGGATCAACTGCCGGTAAAATAGACCAAGCCAGCGACTTGGTTGTGGCTGGCGGATTTGTATATATTGCCGATACATCTAATAATAGAATTTCAAAATTTAATACTGCGGGTGAATTTGTTTCGGCTTTCGGTAAAGGTGTTTTAGATGGATCTAACGCTTTACAGTCCTGTACTACCACTTGCCAAACTGGTTTGACAGGTACTGGAGGTGGAGAGTTAAATGAGCCCCGTAGTCTGGCAATTGATTCGAGCGGAAATATCATCGTCAACGATCACTCCAACTATAGAATTCAGAAATTTGATAGCTCTGGAAACTTTATTTCAACTTGGGGCTGGGGTGTAGACGACGGCTCAAGTGAATATCAGATTTGTACGACTACCTGTCAGGCAGGAATACCAGGAACTGGAGGCGGTCAGATAAATAATATTTATAAAATGGTTACAGATAGTTCGAACAATTTATATATAGCCGATTCATCATCATATAGAATTCAGAAATTTGATAGCTCTGGAAACTTTATTTCAACTTGGGGCTGGGGTGTAGACGACGGCTCAAGTGAATATCAGATTTGTACGACTACCTGTCAGGCAGGTACTAGTGATCCTGGCGGCCATCTAGTTTTTCCTAGAGATCTTATTATCAATGCTAGCGGTAAGCTAATGGTCTCAAATGCAAATAGAAAGATAGATACTTTCACTACGGCAGGTGTTTTTGAAAGTGAGATTACAACAGATACTACTATTAGTGTTTATAATTCAATTGCATATGACGGCACAGATATTTATGCAGGTGGAGAATCACCACAGAATTTCATGCAAGCTGCCAAATTTGATTCTAGTGGAAATATGCTGGAAAAATACGGTGGTACTTCAGACAAAGCCGGCAAGCTAAGTCTTCCAACAAGTGGCAGTGAGGCAAAAAACCGAAATTCTTTAGTTTCTGATGCTGAGAACAATCGGATACAGATTTTCGATAACACTGGAGCATTCAAATTTACATTTGGCTGGGGTGTTGGCGATGGTAGTAGTGAATTCCAAAAGTGTACTGCTGACTGCCAAGCTGGTGTCAGCGGTAATGGAGAGGGTCAATTTAGTTTTCCGGGTGTCGTTGTTTCTGATAGCGATAACAAAATATATGTTGCTGACACCAATAATAATAGGATTCAGGTTTTCTCGGCTGAAGGTGATTTCCTATCCAAGTTCGGTGAATCTGGTTCGGGTGACGGCCAATTTGCAAATCCATACTCCTTAGTAGTATTACAAAATGGAAATATTGCAGTTGCAGATTCGGGTAATGCAAGGATTCAGGTTTTCTCGGCTGAAGGTGATTTCCTATCCAAGTTCGGTGAATCTGGTTCGGGTGACGGCCAATTTTCGGAAGCTACATATATAGCTGCAGATACAAACGGAAACGTTTATGTCACCGACAAGCAAACACATCTAGTTCAAGTGTTTAGTTCTAGCGGTCAATTTATTAAGAAAGTAGATTTTACCTCTATTGGAATACCTTTTTCTATAGCCATTGACGCTAACAACAATATTTATGTCACTTTGATTTCTGGTGATGGCAGTGGTTCGATTAAGAAATTTAATACTGATTTCCAGCAGACCGATAGTTACAGCTATGACTTTGATGCAAATGATCTACCGTTTTTCTTTGGAATCGTATCTGTTGGAATCGACGGGCGCTTGCTTGTCGCCGATGCATATAACAACCGTATTAGAATACTTTGCGACAACGCTGTTTCTAGCTCTGGATGTGTGCTTGGTGCTTCTACAACAAATCAAGATGAGCAACTCTCAGGAACTTTGGCTGAAACTGGAATTAAAGCTGTATCCGCTAGTCTGACCTTTGGCTTCCTGATCGCTATGTCGACCTACATCTACCTGGATTACCGGCGCCACAAGCTACCACTAGAAATAATTGAACCTAAAAACTCCTATTCCCTTATGCACCATATAAAAGTCGTGACTATTCCACTAATGAAGTACCGCTTGACCCTTAGCTTCAGCCGGGTTAAGAGTACTGGTTCCAGCATTACTCGTTACTAATATATCTATTTAGTTCTACAAATCCCTAACCGCCCCAAAAGCTACTCTTTTCAGGATCGTACTTTGCATATTGGCCATTAAGGCTGGCACAACCGTGAACTCGCCGTATTTATCGTTGACGTAGTCGGCCGCTCTGGCTAAGGAGCGGCTGTCTATCCGGGTGTCGTCGAACAAGCCTAACTGCTCCGGCTTAGTTGGTGCCAGATTAAATACGGTTACACCGATATTGGTGACTCTGGCCGGAATTTCTGCCTGATTCATTAACCGCTGGGCGTTTAAGTAGATGTCCTGGGTCGAATAGATCCCGGCCCGGGTCTTCTTTCCCCTGGCCCAGTACATTCGGTTCTCGAAGTTTAGCCACAGATGGATGCCGTAGGCTACGAAGTCTTTGCCTCGCAGTCTACGGCCGCTTTTCTCGCACAACTTCATGAGTAACCTGGACAGCTTTTGGCGGTCGCTGGTCTTGTCGCCCAAAGCGTACTGCTGCCCGAAGGATTTGCGGCCGAAGTCGACCGAATCGACTTCGTGGCCGTGAAGCCTCAGGTGCCAGTAGTAGCCGACAATACTTTTGAAAACCCGTTTTCTAAGCAGCAGTACCGGGGCGTCTAAGAACTGTAACGGCGTATAGATGCCGTCTATGTTCAACCGGGCTTCATAGCGGACATTTATGCCTGGCAGGTCGATCAGTTCTACCCGGCCTAAAGTCTCGCGCAGGTTGTGGCCGTCGATCACGTCCAGCCCGTCCGGCTTGTTGAGCCCAGCTGCCAGCTTGGCTAAGAACCTATTCGGCCCGATGCCGACGTTGACGGTTACGTACTCGCCGAGCGACTTCTTGATATCCGCCTTGATCTGCCGGCCGATGTCCTCCAGGTTTATTCCCCGTTGGACAGCTCGGGAACCCCGGAAATCGATCACGAACTCGTCGACACTTTTAGGCGTTACATCGTCGGTGTAGTTTAAGAGCACTTTCTTAAACCGTCTGTGGGCGTCGAAGTACTTTTCCGGATCCGGCATCATGACGAAGACGTCCGGGCACAGCAAACGAGCCTCGCGGACGTTGACTCCGAGCTTTATGCCCCGAGCTTTAGCTTCGTAGCTGGAGGCTATGACAGCCCCTCTGGGTGTGTCGTAGGCAGCAATTGCTACCGGACGATTGCGCAGCATGGGGTTAGCCTGCTGCTCGAGTATGGCAAAGCAGGAATTGAGATCGATGTGCATGATCCGAGGTGGATTGTAGTTAATTGGGATTTCCATCGTGGACTGCCTCCAGTCTCCAGTGCAGGTTGCTGGTATTCAAATTCAAACGGAACCAGATCGACTGGTCCTTGTCTACTAATTCAAATATATGGTGCAGCACCTGCCCGTCTTTGACCGTATGGTGGTAGCCGATTTTCCCTACCTTGTACTCGGTACTGCGCCAGGCTATGGCGTGCGGCATGACCTTACGATGCTTGGCACTGTAAACTAGGACAACACTGACTTCTTCGTCTATTTTTTCACGCATTGAATTGTCCCCTGATTTTATTTACGGTTTATGTTTTAGGGTTTTTAGGCTTTAAGTCTTGTACTTAACAACCGAGTCGTAGACGTCGGCACTTAAACTGCACTCAAAGGTCTCTACCCCGTCAGTCGCCAAGAATGTAGTGAATACGGTTTCACCCTTCTTGTGCTGCTGAAGGCGGCTACACGAGCGGATAGTGTAGGATCTGCCGTTCCATTCGATTTCGAAGGGTCTGACATTACCAGTGGCACTGTTAGATACTCGGACCAGGTGGATTGGTGATTTGTCCGGCTCATACATGACCCCCTCCAATAACCATGATCCGCATGCTTGGAATAATGGCTTTGGCTTCCTCGTAGCGCATACCAGCGCGTACGCCCAAGGCTTTGGCTTCTTTGGAACAAGCGGTAATTAGACAGTCTCTCAAATCCGCTAATTGCTTCCGCTTGGCTCCGTAACGCCGGTTGTCTATGGCAAAAGCCCAAGTTTTCTTTATTTGTTCCTGATCTGTCAGCTGCTGGCTGAGCTTCATAGTAGTCTGCATATATAAGTCTCCTCTAGAGTAATTAAGTTCGAAATTTAAGGGTTATTAAGAGAACAACTGATTTTAAATATCCTGGCGATATTTGTCAGTTGGAACGGATTTGATTTAAGATGGCTGCCAAGTTTATAACGCTTAACCGTTCTTAAGTGTTGACCTGGTATAGCCTGATTGAGTGTAGAGGCGCACAGTGACCGAAGTATGCTTGCCTGAGATTGCTTATATAAGCCTGCGAACTATGACCGATTGCGCGGTTCATGCTCCCATAGCTACCTTGTATTATAGCGCATAGGTCAATGGTATTTAAGCAAATATTCTAACAATCCATTACAATTTAAATATGTGCGGACGCTATACCCTCCATACCAAGTCAGAGCAACTTGCCAAGCGGTTTAATATTGCCAAAGCTCCAAAGATTCCAGCCAACTACAATGTCGCTCCAGGGCAGATCATGCCGGTAATTATCCAGAATGATTCAGGCCGGCATATTGAACTAATGAAATGGGGCCTCATCCCTGTTTGGGCAAAGGACCCCAAGATCGGCTACAAGCTGATCAATGCCCGGGACGACGGCATATTTGAAAAACCAATGTGGCGCAGCGTAATCAAGCGCAAACGAGCCATAATCCCAGCCGACGGCTTTTACGAGTGGAAGAAGCTGCCAGATCCTAAAGCCAAAGACAAAATCGTCAAGCATCCCTTTTATATTAAGCCGAAGAATACGGACTTATTTGGTTTTGCCGGTATCTGGGAAGTATGGCGCGACGCTGAAGGAAAGCAGTGGCCGACCTACTCTATTATCACGACTGATCCGAACAAAGAAATGAAAAATATTCATGACCGTATGCCGGTAATTCTGCATAAAGAAGACGAAACCGACTGGCTGAGTCCTGCCAACAACGAGAACCGATCGGCAATTGAAAAGCTGCTTCATCCGTATGAAGATAATGGACTAGAAATGTTTGAAGTTAGTAGTGCGGTTAACATCACCAAGAATAATGATCAGAAACTAATCTACCCGCTTAATTCAGCTTAGGGTTTGTAGACTACGCTTGGATTGTCTTTGACTGCTGTAATCCAAGTTTGTCCGGGGTTCAGTTTAATGACAGCTCCGGCGGAATCCTTCCAGACGATTTGGCTTTTGCTGCTTGATTTGCTCCAGGTACCTTCTGTGACGACACCGTCTTGGAAGATGTAGGCTTTACCGCTGCCAATAACACCGTAGATACTGTAGATTCCGTTTTGGCTGAATGTAAACACATTAGCGATGACGACTTTAGGCTGCAGCTGGGCACTGGATTTTAAGTCGGTATGCGGCTTGCCGCCTTCGCTTCGCTTGTAGCTGTTGCTTGGAGCATCGTAGTCGTAGTGGACGCTGTACAATGGCGAGGAAATACTGAAATCGATAGACTTAGCTGTAGGTGTAGCACTGGCTTTCTCTTCTTTGCGGGCAAAACCCTCAAAAGTGCTTGAAGTATAGCCCCGGCTGTTTCTGACTTCGTCGAGCTTAGCCATTGTCGTATATAAGTTGTGCGGAGCTGGGCGGTTGTTGACCCTCATAAATGCGTTGCCGTTAGCTCCATGATCCATATCACGGACTCCATCTGATCTTATTTTAGCCAGACCTTCTCCGCTGCCGCCGGCATGGACTATTGGGGCGTCAAAGCCCTGAAGCCAATCCAAGTAATATGGCCGAACGCTTCTAACTGGGCCAATGTAATCCGGCTGAGCTTCCTGGAATAAAGTAAGGAACCTGGTAATTCCGCCTTCTGCAATAGCTTCAAATACTACACCGGCGTCTTTAAGTCCGGACTGCGGTCGGGCGTCCGGACTGTTTTCGATCATAATCCCGGTAACCGGGCGCTTGTTCATATCAAATGGTACTTGTATACCGGTTAGTTTGCTCGGCTCAGTCGTCGGTTTGGGCGGTTCGACTTTTTCTTCCTTTTGGACGACTGGCGCCGGCTTTGGCTTGTTCAGAGCTTTAACGGCCCCAAAGCCTATTCCAGCTAGTACTAGAAGCACTACGAAAATAAAAATAGCTTTCTGTTTCTTATTAAGTCCTTTAAACCAGCGGCCGAACTTCTTAAACGGGTTTTTAGTACTGCCGGTTTCTTTAGGCGGCTTGTCGGCAGCTAATGTCATATCTTCCTCGTCTAATTTAGGATCCGGGCCCGGCAGGTCCGGGCTGACTTGGTTTAGTAATTTGTCGTCGTCTGCGACTTTTTCCGGTTCGATCGTTTCTGTTTTTGGTTTAGGTTTTAAAAAATCGCTGTTCATCTTGAATATTGTACCATAGCGCTTATGCTAAATTTACATATATTCAGGTTAAAAATAGGCTGCTTGAATTTATTAAATCAAAAATGCTGCTTTTTCGATTCTAGCCAGACTTTTCTGTTTGCCTAGCACATTAAGAGTATCGAATAAGGCTGGTGAAAATGGTGCGCCGGTGGTTGCGATCCTTATTATGCTAAATAAGATTCCCGGCTTGGTGTTTAGTTCGCTCAATAAACAGTTTAGTTTGTCTTCCAGTTCTTTTAGGCTGAAGTTGGAATCCCCCAGTTTGTCTAACGTTGCCTTAAGAAGTGATTTTATTTCATTATCGTCGAGCTTCTTGAGCTGCTTGTTGCGGGGATCTTTAAGCAGCGTCTTGACCATGTCGTCACGAGGTTCCGTAAAAAAGAATTCAGTCAGTTCTGGAATCTCCTTAAAAACCTTTAGCCTTTCCTGAACTACCGACAGGACTTTTTTCCGGTAATCGTCATCGTACCCTTGGCTGCTGTCTGGCCAGTAGCTAGTAGATGAAGCAAATAGGTCGTTAAGTTCCATACCCCGGATCAAAGATCCGTTAATCCAAAGCAACCTTTGCTCGTCAAACTTGGCACCGCTTTTCTGAACCCGGCTGAGATTGAACTTTTCAATTAGCTCGTCCCGGCTGAAGATTTCCTGCGTCGTGCCGTCGTTCCAGCCTAACGTCGAAATAAAGCTCACCAACGCGTCTGGCAAGTAGCCGTCGCGGACATAATCTAGTACGTCCTTGGCGCCGTCTCGCTTGCTGAGCTTTTTCTTGCCGTCAGGTCCAAGAATATGCGGAACAGTTGCCAGCAGCGGCCGGCTGATGTCCATAGCTTCATATAGATTTAAATAATTAGGCGTGCTGGCTAAGAATTCTTGTCCCCGTATGACATGACTGACTTCCATGTCGGCATCGTCGACAATATGGGCAAAGTTATAGGTTGGATAACCGTCTGATTTTATTAATACAAAGTCGTCGATCACTTCCGGCCCAGTAGTTAGGTCGCCCATGACTTCGTCATGCCAGCTGTAGCTTTTCGGCTCCGACTTAAACCTTAGTGGCTGTTTGCCATCCCAAGCGGGCGGATTATCCGGACGGTGATTACGGTAAAGAAACGGCCGCTTAGCTTTTTGGGCCGACACTCGGAAAGTCTGGACTTCGTCCGGCGTATACGGATCGGCATATGCTCTACCTGAGGCAACTAGTTTATCAGCCCAAGTCTTGTAGCGGTCCAGACGGTCGCTTTGACGGATTGGCCCCTCATCTGGATCTAATCCTAAAATATGCAGCGAATCGACTATGTGCTTGTCCGCGCCTTCTACTTCCCGACTCTTGTCGGTGTCTTCCAAGCGTAGTATGAACTTGCCGTTGTTTTGCCTAGCCAGTAGCCAAGCGAACAAAGCAGTTCTAATTCCGCCAACGTGGAGGTATCCGGTCGGACTGGGCGCAAACCGAGTTACAGTCTTATTCATCCCTGTTATTGTACGATATTTAGTATTTAAATCTAAATTAATCTATATACTACTAGCGAATTTGACCAATTGTTGGCTGGATAGATTGTCGTGTCCTTGGATATTGTAGACTATGCCGTTCTTTGTCCAGGCTGCACTGCTATTTCCGTATATATAGATTTTGAGTCCGGATTCAGTGATCGAAGTGAGAGTGTTCTTCCTTTGTCTTGCAATATTGGTAGCGTAGCTTTCGGCATTAGATCCGACATTCATTTGCTTTAATTCAAAGCCATTACCGCCAGTGTTAGAAACGTACTTCAAAATAACCTGACCAGTACCGCTTTCAATTGACCTATCAAGTTTGTACCCAACTGGCTTGTATTTTGGCAGGCTGGCTTTAAAACCGGCTTTGCTGTTGGCACTTCTTAGTGCTAACCCTGTCTGGTTATGATAGGCGAAAAACAAAAACAGCAGTACGACTACAGCGATTGAAGAACTAAGACGGATCAAATGCTTGCCCGCTTTCTTAACCTTTTTACTGCCAATACTGGAATGAGTTTGGAATGAAGCATCCCGCAGGGCGTTATCGAACATGTTTCTGCTGGCTTCATGGCCATGCGGTTTAGTATTCAGGATAGGCGGTGCTGTTTTTACAACATAAACACTGTCGTCCGAACTTTCCCGGGGGCTTGATTTGACCGGAATGTGTTCTATCTTGTGCTTAACTTTTTGATCATGGGCGATATACTTAGCAATCTTATGATTTTTAAGATTAATCGATGCCCTAAGGTCGCGGTTAGGATTGCCTTGCCGGTAGAAAATCTTATCTGGTTGGCTGGCAATTGTAGTTACTTTGGTTGGTCTAGTCTGATTCTTCGGGTGTTTGACCAGATTTCTCATAAGCGTATTAGACCTGTGCGTCTTGTGGTGGACGTTATGAGCTTTGACCCCGCCTTCCCTTTTAACTTCAATCCTAACAGCTTTTTCTTCCAACTTATCATTTACTTTTATTGCATGTTTCTGATGTGACGCATGACTTGTTCCGGAAACAGCTTTAGGTACTTTTGTGGGTCTAACTATTTGGCTAGATTTATGACTAAGCGAATCTACCGGTCTTCCGGTGACTGTGTCGAAAACTTTTCCGTTGATAGTTATTGTATTTTTATGAGTTCCCATGAGGGGATCCTGTTTGTTGTTTAATGCTCACGCTTAAGTAAATAATACTGTCTTTTAGAGGTTATGGCAATAGGTTATCTATCTTATCATCAGTCAAAGATAAACGAATTCTAAATATTTTTTACGCGTCTTGACTCCGTGCTATACTTGGAAGAAGATATAAAAACAAAAATATGGATTTTTTAGACCCTGTAAAGAAACGAGCCCACAAAAGACGCCTATTTATAGGCTACTTCTTGATTGGCGTAGCTCTACTGCTGGGCTCGATAATCCTGCTCATGCAAGTCTACGGTTATGATTTGGATCGTAAAACCCGGCAGGTTATTCAGAACGGTCTAATATTCGTAGATTCCAACCCTGAGAAATCGACCATCTATTTAAACGGCAAAGAAAACGGTCAGACAGACAAGCGGCTGACAGTACCAGCTGGCAAATATGACCTGGAACTTAAAAGAGACGGCTACCGGTCTTGGAAGAAGTCATTTGACCTGGAAGGCAGTAGTATTGAGCGGTTGAGCTATCCGATATTATTCCCCGAAAAACTGGATAGCATTGCGATTAATACCAATATTTATGATCCGGCACCGGTATTCGTTACTCAGTCACCTGACCGGCACTGGTTGCTAGTTGCTAGGTCGATTAATAGCTTTGAAGTCGTAAATGCCAATGATCCAAAAGCATCAATTCCTGGCATCCAGTTCCCGAAGGATGTCCTGACCGCTAAACCGGCCAATGCAAGCGAGGGATTAGAAGTACTTGAATGGTCGAACGACAACCGGCATCTTCTGATCAAACACACTTTTGCAGATAAGTACGAGTACGTCATGCTGGACCGTGAAGAACCAGCCACTAGCTTTAATGTCACTAATACCTTAGGGGCAAACCCGGCTAAAATAACCATGCGCGACAAAAAATTTGACCAGTTATACCTGTATGATGCCAACGGAAGCCTCAGAATCGCCGATACCAAAACCAAACAGATAACTAATTATTTGACTGGTGTAATAAACTACAAATCTTATTCCGATAATGTCATGCTGTACGCCATGACCGACCCGGCCGATCCGAACAAGGTAGTTGTGAAGATGCGCGAAGATGCCAAAGAGTATACACTCAGAAGCGGTCTGAAGACAGATCAGTATATCCTCGATATTGCCCGTTACGGTGACCATTGGTACTTGGCGATTGCGACAGCCGGTAAAGTACTAATCTACCGAGATCCAAATCTTAATGCTAGCACTCGGGAGTCACCGTCTCTGTTCACGTCCATGATTCTAGCTAATCCGAGCCAAGTTTTGTTCTCGACCAATACCCGCTTTATTATGGCTCAGAGCGGTAGCAAGTTTGCTATCTACGATGCCGAAACTAACCGTCGCAGCTATTTCGAACTTGAACTAAAGATTGACCAGGCATATAAAGCAAAATGGATGGACGCCTACCATATAGTTTTAAACAATGACAAAAAAGTAGTGGTTGTAGATTACGACGGAGCAAATTTACAAAAACTAGTCGATATCGCACCGGACGGCGTTGCTTATTTCGACCGAGACTATACTCGTTTGTACAATTTGTTTGACACCTCAACGGTAAGCAAAAAGAGCTATTCCATTAACCGGACTAATCTGAAACTTAATCTCCAGTAAATAATACTAATCAATAAATCTACTTGATTCTATAACCAAGCTAACATGTACGGATAAAGGATTTTTATTTAACGGAAGACGCCTGTTAGTCTGGACCAAAGGCTTTCCGGATTGCTAGGAATAATGTTAGGTCGGCTATCATTGGCTTTGGCAAAGCTTGGCTTATTACCGGTTGGATCCGGACTGATCTGTTCGCCGATGACTATTAAGCGGTTTAAAGACGTTCCAGGCGGATCGCAGGTAATAAGTGTAACTGATGCAGGTTTGTCGGTACTGTCCAGAACCCCGAGTTCAGTAGGTTTTACAATCCGTTTTTCGTAGATCTTGTAGGCGTAACGGGTTTTATCCTTGGCCAGATAGAAAGTATCACCAGCTTCTAGCCTGTTTAATAGCACGAATGCAAACTTGTATTTGCCTTTATTTAGGATGTTGTTAGATGAGTGTCCGAATATTACAGCATTGCCCTTTTCTCCAGGATTAGGCGTGGTGCCGTAATGGACTACGCCGCGCTCGAGTGCATTCTGGATGGCATGTTCTTCGATGCTGGGCTCATCGTATACGACCGGAATTTCAACATTGATCTTAGGGATTAAGATCTTCGGCTCGCCGCTGTCAATACTGGTACTACCGTCGATAATAATTGGAGTTGAACTGACGTTTTTACTCGGGGTAATAAACGGTGCTATAAACCGGTCATTGAAAAAGCTGAACAAAAGAATAATTACTACCAGGCTGCCCATACCAACTCCAAAAAGTAGCGATTGGAAATGCTGCTTGGCTTTAAGTTTTGCTTGCGTCCGGTGGTTTACATTACCCAGTAGCTGCTTCTTGACGTCAGACATGCTCCTAGGAACATGCTTCTTGTGGTGCACCGGTTTGTCTTGGATGTGGTGGACTGCCGGCATTCTTCCTTCATCTGGCTGAAAAGCACTGGCTACAATCTGCTCGGGGCTGGCTATTACCTTAGGTTTTTCCGGTTCAGGCTCTTTACGGTCAGCCTGCTTGTTGTGTTCGGCGTAGAATTCCTGCCAGACTTCGTGTTTTTCTCTGTCTGGTAGTTCGGCGTAATATTTGTGCCAGTCAGTCTGGATTTCCTCTAAAGATTTTCCGGAAGTGGTCAGCTGCTTCATGTACCGTTGGTGCTTGCTCATTTGTCCGCCATGATGCTCGCGGACTTCTTCAGCCTCCTCGACGGCATCCGGTTCGCCCGAATATATGGCGCTGATTTTCTGCCGAATTAAATCAGCGGCCGGATTGTCCCCACCGCTTGAATGAGAGTGAGATTGATTTTCAGTTGAACTACTCATGTACGCTTGAGACTAATTATAGTACAATTGCCCCTGTAATCCTAAGCTCGGGCGAGTGGCGGAACTGGTATACGCGCACGACTCAAAATCGTGTTCCTTACGGATTGAGGGTTCGATTCCCTCCTCGCCCACCAATTGGATTGAATTAAAGTTGAAAGTTGATATTAATGTTAGCTGCGGAAGCCTATCAAAATACTTATGCTAAATATTTTGAAGTAAATTCAAAACCCCTTACCTTTATCATCGGCCGTCAATATTTGGATGAGAATGGTATAACGGTTTATGAAATTAGTCCGGGAAATTTATTGCCTGACGAGCTTTGCACTAGAACTTATACTTACGGCATGCTGGATGGAGATTGTGAGTGCCTAAGTGCCGATGAAATATGGGGTACATTAGCAGTACACCCATCTATTTCTCCTTGGAACGATTTTAGAATCGCTGATTATATTAATGCCAATTCCGGCAGGGATATTCAAGGCAACGAAGTTACCTTAGCTGCGAGCATTTTACTTAAATGAAAGCTTAAATTTTAGCGGTTAAGTACTGCTCCCTGAGTAGCTCCATGACTAGTGCTGTTGTCGTAGTAGTCGTTGGCATTATTGAGCTCAGCAACAATTTCATTGGCCCGATTAGTAGCAGCCGTCCCGATTGCGTCGCAGCTGGTAGCTGGAAAGTTCTGTAATTCGGTTAACAGCTTGTTGGCATAGTTTCGGTCGATATTCACATGGCCGTTTTCGTGAAGTGTCAGGCTTGTAATATAGCTTGCCCAAGCAGAACTTAAATTCTTGTCTGCATTTGCACTACCCTGCCAAAAGGGGAGTGTTTCGCTAATTGCCAGGCCAACTCTTACCTGGGAAAGTTCGCAGGTACCTTGTTCGTTGGCTATATAGTTAAAAGCCCAGTTAAGCCTGTAATCTGTGCTGGCAGCAAAACGCTGACCGTTTAAAGTCACTGGACTACATTTATTTATCTGATTATTTACTTCCGTAGCAGTATTACCGTATACGGTATAGTTATTCACCAACAGATTACTTTGCTGCAACCCGGTAATATTAGGATTGATAACCACAGGTGCCGGTTTTGTCACGCTTAATTGAGGTATGCAATTCGGTGCTTGAGCCGACTTCTTAATAAAAGTATTAGCCGGCTTAACTGCTGCTTGGCTACCGCCAGCATCTGAAGGATTAGAATTAGGATTTGTAGATTTATTTAGAGGAGTTTGGGAAATAGAACTATTGTCAGAAAGCTTGCTGTTATTCTTAGCAGTAGTTATTACACTGGTACAGACAGCAATGCTAAGTAGAGCAAAACAAATAAGCGAAACAAAAAGTTTCACGGATTTCTTGTTCTTACGAGCCATCTGATCCGAATAGCTAAAATGCAGCTCTGTTAACTCTGAATTTCCCATAATACGCTCCCCTTAAATAAAGGAAGCAATATTATATCAAAATTAAGCAGATTTGTCAAGAGTAATCGTACTCATCCAAGACCTTTGCAACATAAATAGCAGGCGTCCTACACTGTAAGT
>CAZWJA010000010.1:0-36954 GCA_964634445.1 uncultured Candidatus Saccharibacteria bacterium
ACAAGTTCTACGCCTAGCGGGCCGTAATCCCAAAAACCAGCAAGTCCGCCGTATATATCACTAGCTGGAAAAACAAATCCGCGGCGCTTGCACAAACTAACAATGTCTTCTAATTTTACTTCGCTCATTAAATGCAATTATAACAGATATAATCCGGTTCTACATTTTTGTATATTGGCTAAGCATTGAAGTTGATAGGCTGACAAGCGGGGGCAGTAGTTTGGTTATTCCACTTACCTTGGAAATTTTTATGGGTTCTGAGGATGCTGTCAGCCTCAGCAATTTAATATGCGATGAATTATATGTTCCGGCGTGGTGCTCAATAAAGCTCATATTGTCGAAACTAAACATGTAGTTTGTATCGGCTTTCAACTTGTTGTCTTCTGCATCTGATACTAGATTCGGCATATGGCCGTCTATTTTCAATAACTGAATATTAAGCCAAACTTTGACTAGATTAATATCTGATTCTGAATCTAATGACGCAAGTACATTTGCCAGCAAATAGTAATAGTCAGGATCCGGTGATTCTTCCGTAATCCGGTTGATAAGTTTCAAGACATCATAGGCATACATTGTTCGGTCGACATCTTTGACTATATAGCCGAAATTACTAACCAGTCTGGAAGATATCAGGGTGCCTATTTCATTCCTACCCTGCAAATAAGTAATATCGTTAATACTAAACAACTCGATTCCGCCAGCCATTCTGCTTTTGATCTTTCTGACACCCTTGGCTAGCAGTCTTAACTTACCTGAGTCCGGAGTCAATACGCTGATAATCCGGTCGGCTTCCCCGAAGTTGGTTCTTGACAGAACTATCGCCCGCGATACTAACTGTTTCATTATGCTGCCAATAATATATGCTGGGACACTTTATCGCAAAGCTGCTTCAAGCTGACATTAGGCTTATACAAGACATCGGCAATATTCAGTTGATTTAGCGAGTTGCTGTCAGCAAACTTGTTAGCTGGCACAAAGCTGTTGATTATAATTGGAATTGACTGCCATTCCGGATAAGACCGCATTTCATAGATGAACTCAAGCCCATTATGTAGCGCAATTTGAATTTCAGTAATAACTAATTCTATCTTCTCTTGATCCAAAAGCTGGATAGCCCGCTCTATTGTCTTGGCACTTGAAACGGTATGGCCCTGCTTAATCAGTGCCTGTGCGTAAGTTTTATTAAGAATTGAATCCGGTTCAATCAGTAGAATATTAGCCATTATTTAAACCAGCTCTAACTGCATGCTTGGAGTAAACGTCGCAGCCAATCCGGACAACTTTTGGTGCCGGGCAATCCGTAGACCTGATGACATATTTTTGAGCAACGAATCGGCTATAAACAGTCCGACGCCATTGTTGGCACTGAATTGAGATAAAGGCTGACGGGCTTTACCGTACATTTTCCGGGCACGCTTCAGCATATCTGGATTCAGCCCGTCGATGTCGGAAAACAAACCAGCGGTGATGCCAGATCTAGTCTTATGAGCAGCCAGCTTTAATACCGGCCTAACCGAATGTTCACGTTCGCTTTGGGCACTTAAGAAAACCTTGCCTAAATTAATGAGGGCTGCTTGCAAAGCTGCCGGATTGGCCATGACTGGCCCGTACTTGCCGGCTATGTGAAGTTCCAGATCACAATCACTCTTGTCTGCCAATTGCTTTAGCTGGTGGGCAGTCTCGGTTAATGATGCTGATAGAGAAACGGGGATATTATCGTAACCGTAATTAGCATTCTGCAGTTTTGAGTTTAGGATAAAACTGTCAATTAATTCCAAGTAATTGTCGGCAATTGCTTGGATGTCGGCTAGACTCGTCTCAGAACTTGAAGCTTTCAGTTCTGCCAGCCTAGCAATCTGTAGAAACGGCAGTTTAAGCTGCTCTGCGAGTGCAAAAAATAGTTTTGAATCGTTTTTTTCTGTATAACTTTTTTGCACGCTCGACAAAGTCATTAGTTGTTACCCTCCAACCTTCTGTGCTTCTAAGTATAGCTGTGGCCGACTAATAAATCTATGGTATAAAGTTGAGATTTGGCAAAATTATGTTGTTAAAATCGCCAATGAACTGATCTGCTTCGGTCCAAATTTCTAATGTCTTGTCTCTAAGCGGCAGAACAACCATACTGCCCTTTTTTGCGGCTTGAAATTCACCATCTACCCGGATACCGGTTGCCCCGGTGACCTTGTCGGCTTTATACGGTTTAATAGTTGACTTGCCGGCTTTGGCCTGCGATTCAAAATTGCGTACGACCGTCGAATATGGCGAATTGATAACCTGGAATCTGACGGCTACGCCACTGCCAGATTGCAAGCCGGGGACAAATCTTGGATTTAGAGTACCGTCTACCGGATTACTGCCCTTGCCGGATTCATCTATATACGCGCTCCAAGTTTTTGGATATGTAACCGAAACGCTACCGTAGGCAGCCGGACCGGTATAGCTAACATATGGTTCTTTTTCTTTCTCGATGAATTCTTTGTCTTTTTTGTCGTTGGTTTCTTTAATTGCCTGAGTTTTAGCAGCTTCTATCTTCGGCTGGATGTTGTTTTTATAATCCTGCATACCGGTAAATGCCCAGACGCCAAACCCTGCTGTTCCTAAAAAAATGATAAAAGTAATAATAAAGGCGATCAGCCAAGAATCAATTATTCCCCGTTGGTCATTATTCAGCTTTAAATTCATTAAGCTTATGTTACCACAATCTGATTGCTTCAGTCAGCTACTTGATTTTCTTTATTTTGTTTTCTGCAGATTTTAGATATTTCTCAAGCTCTTTCGTAAGTTTTATAGCCTGTTCGTATTTTAAAATTGCCTCGTCGACGTCAATATTTTCCTGGTCAAACCAAGCTATTAGATCATCAAGCTGGCTTCGTAATTTTGCATATGTCTCTTTAGTGTTCATAAGATCCTTATTAATTCTTGTTAACTCCTACAACCTGGGCGTCGATGCTTCCATCTATTAACCGCAGATTCAGACTATCTTTAATCTTAACAGATTCTACTGATGTCACAGATTGGCTGCCCTGTCTAATCAGCGCATAGCCGCGCTTAAGAATCCGTCTTGGATCATAACCGTGTAAAGTCTGCTTATCTTGTTCGAGCAGGCTCAGTTTCTCATTGATAAGCTGGCTGATTATATTCAATATACCTTTAACATCCTGTTGGGCAGTATTTAGACTTTCGCTGATTTGCTGTCTTAATTTTTGTTCAATATATGCGAGATCTGATTTTAACGCACTAGCAACAGCGCTTTTGTCAGGGACTAAAAGTTCGGCCGCATTACTTGGCGTACTAGCCCGCTGGTCAGCTGCCAGTTCTGCCAAGCTAATATCTATTTCATGCCCAATAGCGACCAAAGTCGGTACCCGGCTGCCAGCTACTGCCCTAACCAGCTGCTCGTTATTAAAAGCGGCCAAATCATCTGCCGAACCACCGCCCCTGGTGATCACCAGCACGTCAATTTTTTCACCTGTATTGAGTTTCTCAATGGCGGTTGCTATTTGGGCTGGTGCTAATTCGCCTTGGACATGGGTATCGACATGATGGATTTCAAGGCCTGACCAACGGGACTTGAGAATCTTAATGAAATCGGCGTAAGCGGCCGATTCGCCGGAAGTAATCAAACCGATCTTCTCCGGAGGATATGGCAGTCGGCGTTTGCGTTCAATATCAAAAAGACCTTCAGCCTTCAGCTTAGCTTCCAGCAAGGCTGCGGCTTTTCGAATTGAACCTTCGCCAACAGGCGTAATAATGCTGGCCGTAACGGAAAAGCCGTATAAGTTGTGCAATCTTGGCTGGCCGGAAACTTGCACAACCATTCCGTCCTCTAATGGCCCTGGCAATGTATAAATAGTTCCGAAAAACTTGACACTGGACGACTCGTCTTTAAGGTCAAAATATATCCATTTGTTTTTGCTGACCCGAAAGTTAGATAGCTCCCCGATAATAGTCACGCTCGGGTAGGCGTATTCCAAAGTCTGATTGAATACTGCAACGAATTCGCTGACCGTAAATTTCGGATCCATCTATGCCTTCCTGTGCATATGCCTGTAGTAGAAATAATAGCCGGGCAAAAGCTGCACGAACATACTCAAAATTCTATACATTACAGTCACCGGAATACTGATCGCTGGTGAGATTCCACCAATAGCTAGTACAGCCGTCATTAGGGTTTCATATATTCCAATACCGCTTGGCAGTACCGACAAGAATCCGGCCAGGTTGGCTATAGCGTAGGCCAGAATTACCGCCCCTGGATTAACAACATGCCCGAAAGCTAGGTAGACTACGTAAACTGTAAGTATCTCAGTAATATTTGCTGCCAGCGACCAGATAATTGGCCATTTTAACTGCCGAATATTATTCTGGATGATCATGTAATTGTCATGCAGGTCGTTGAAGGCCAACCTTGCCCGTTCGACATTAATAGTTTCAGGATGATTTGGACGGACCCAATGAATGATTTTATTAAATGATTTAGTCAAGAAACCAAAGAAAGCATTTATTCTTTTTACGCTGCCGATAATGAAAGCCATTCCGATTGTTCCGACGACAATCAACGTAGATAAAGAACCGCCTGCTAATAGAACAAAGTTGTTTACCTTGCCGCTGAAGCTCAGCATAAACAGAGCAACAAGTAGCAGAAGCAAGAAAGAAATATATACTAGAACGAACCTTAACAGTTGGACGAGCGAAGACTTGGTTGCCGGCACGTGTTTCTCTTTCAGCCGAAGGCTGAAATATGAAAAGCCGGAAACACCACCGCTGGGAAAGACATGATTTACAAAGTTAAGTTCAAGGTTTAGTTTCAGCAAGAACCGGTAGCTGATTTCCTGACCAAGTATTGCCAGCAAATGCTTGTTCTGCCGGGCGTAGGCATCGTAGTTCAGAAGTTGCAATACCGGAACCAGCAGTAAAAACCACCATCTAATATGTCCGATTGTATTAAAACTGTCCCGAATCTGATGCCTCATGGCATAAACAAGAATTACCAAAGCCGCAAAGGAAATTATATTTAATACGATTTTCCAACGGGCTTTAGTTTTTTGGCTCATATATCAGAGATATTGTACCCTAAAATTGACAGTTTCCTTGCTATAATACCTACTAATGCAATCTTTATTTATACTTGGGCGCCAGCCAAGCTTAGGTCTTAGCGAATTGGAAAGCTTATATGGCGCAGATAAGCTGACGCCGATTGGTGGACAAGCGGCTCTTTTGGACGTCGAACCGAAAGACGTAGATTTTAGGCGTATTGGCGGCAGTATTAAGCACACTAAGGTTTTAAGCGAACTCCCCTTTATAGATTTCAATAAAGCCGTTGATTATATAAACAAAGAAATTCCAAAGCACCTTGAGTATATTCCGGAAGGAAAAATAAAATTCGGACTTAGCGTTTACGGGTTAAGAGTTAAGGTCAACGACATCAACAAAGCTGCCCTGCGGATGAAAAGAACCATTAAAGGAAAAGGCCGTTCTATCCGGGTTGTGCCGAACAACGAGCTCAGCCTAAACAGCGCCCAAGTACTTCACAACCAGCTAACATCCCCTGTAGGTATGGAATTGGTTTTGGTTGCAAGCGGACCGAAACTCCTACTCTGCCAGACTGTTTCAGAACAAGATATCGATGCCTATGCTGCCCGCGACCAGCAAAGACCGAACCGCGATGCCAAAGTCGGCATGCTACCGCCAAAGTTGGCCCAGATAATTGTAAATCTAGCTGTTGGCGATGCCGATCCAAGCAAAGGTCAAGTAGTATTAGACCCATTCTGCGGAACCGGAGTAGTCTTACAAGAGGCCTCATTAATGGGATTCGACGTAGCTGGCAGCGACTTGGAAGCTAGAATGGTCGAATATACGGACAAAAACCTTATGTGGTTGTTAGATAAATACGGCAGTCCTGTAGTTAGACCGGAAACAGAAAAAGACAACTCGAATTGGCGATATTTTAAGCTTCAAAAAGGTGATGCAACTGCTCTGGAATGGTCACCAATGCCCAACTTTATTGCCGCTGAAACATATTTAGGCCGCCCGTTTTCTTCCAAGCCGGATAATGTGGTCTTACAGGAAGTCATGCAAGACGTAAACTTGATTCATAAAAGATTCCTGCAGAATATTGCCCGTCAAACTGAGGCCGGTTTTAGAATGTGCATTGCCGTTCCTGCCTGGAAAGACAGCTACGGCTTTAAACACCTTAAAATGCTTGATAATCTAGAGGATTTAGGCTATAATCGTATGAAGTTTGTTCATGTGGATGATATAGATTTAATTTATCACCGCGAAGGCCAGATAGTCGGCCGAGAACTAGTAGTATTAGTAAGAAAGTAATTAGGATACAGTATGTCACATGTCAAAGCTGGCGGTACCAGTAAAAACAACCGAGATAGCCAAGGACAGCGTTTAGGCGTTAAGCTTTTTGGTGGTGAAAAAGTATCTACCGGCCAGATCATTGTCCGTCAAGTTGGTCTTACCAAGCGGGCTGGAGTTGGCACAAAGCTCAGCCGAAACTTCACTATTCATGCAGCTAAAGATGGTATCGTCACCTTTAAGCAGCGTAAAGTAAGACTTTTCAGTGGCAAATCAGTTCGACGGACTGAAGTTACTGTCGAATAGAAACACCTGCTCTTATTAAGTTATTAATCTGCTTCTGCAGCTTGAGGTGCTAATAGTTCAGCTTGGCCATAAGGGCTTGTATATAGATTACTTTCACCATCACTAAGCACGGCATCTATATATTTTTCTACTGCTTCTGGTTTAGACTGGTCAGTGCCTTCAGGCATATAAGGGATGAATCCATTAATCATAAATTCACGTTTTTCCCTAGCTTCATCTCGAGGTTGGGTTAATATAGCAAAGCTTTCATCAGCATCTTTTGCATCAAAATCATCTCTAAACAAGAAACCCATTAAACGTGCTGTTCGTCCGTTTCCGTCTTTAAAAGGGTGTAAAAGTACGGTTGTTAATGCTAGTGCATCCCCTAATCTTTCGGGATTAATATTAGGTTTACTTGTTTTTATTTTATTGTCTAGATTTATGAAAAGATCGTATCTTTGCTCAATAGGTACGGTATTCTTATCCCCTATAGAGACTGTCTTCTCGCTCATCAATGTATCGTCTGAACCCTGTACGCGCCGGTTTACATCAGATAAAAATAAGGCAAGATTATCTGCATCTATTGCTCTAAGCTTTTCAGCCCGTTCATATGCATTTTCGCCATTCAATTCATAAGTTTCAAGAACTGACTTGAATTCATCTAAAGTTAGTTTTTCACGGCCATTTTGTATTTCATGTCCATTTGATGTTGTTGTATATTCAGTCATTATTATTCCCTAGCTCCATATCGCTCTTTAACTGAATATGGCAGTGTTCTCATTAACTCATCGGGCTGGATAGTAATAGTACCTACAGGAATTTTTCTTTCGCCCCTTAGCTTTGCGGCAGATGTTCTATGAGAACCACCGCCGGTTACTATGCCCCAGTATTCACCTTCTGCATCTCGGATAATATCCATATCTATGCCATTGCCATGTGGAGAATCTGAAGTAAGCCAGGAAATATCAGATTGAGCATAATCTGTTATCGCACCCCTGGAGCTTTTCTCAATATCAGGTAAATTAACAGGTCCGAAGCTTTTGTCTCCATTTGCCCTACCCGACCAATCTTCAAAGGTTTCAACTCCAATAATTCTATCCATTGGGAATTCCCAATTACCGACTACCTTAATTGAAGGCGTCTTATCATCTACCCATGTACGTCTAGCTTCTGCCATCCTAACAAACGGCAATTTTCGCAATTGTTCCTCAGCTTCTGCGGGATTTTTAGTAGGGTTAGGGTTATAAGGTAGGTGAAAAGTTTCGCCTAAGTCTTCATTAGGATCTGCCAGATACTTTCGTAGTAATTTAGGATCTATTTCTTCTTCAAATTCTAAGATAGTTCCTGATTTTAGATATTCTTTCTGAAACGTACGTTTATTTAATGTACGCTTTAGTCTTTCTTCTTCAGCATAAATATCTTTGGTTGTTCCGTATTTTTTTGCTATTTGTTCATCCAATTTTTCTGAATGGTCTGAGGTAGCCCAAATTCCCTGCCTTCCTCCCGTTCGTTCTCTTGCCATGAGCCTTAGACGTTGCTGCCTTTCGTCTTTTCTTTGTAAGTCTATTAGTTCGGTTTCAAGTTGTGCGATTTCAGCATCGTATTGTGCACTCAATTCGTCATAAACAGATTTATATCCATCAACTGTTGGATAGGATAATTGACCTTCATCAGCTTCGGATATTTCTAAATTAGATGTTACAGCATCTTCTGTAAGTAATTCACCGTTTTGATCCGGAGTAATACTAGAGTAATCTTCAGAAGGATTAATGGCAGGTCCATTTGATCTATTTAACTTTGCGCCAACAAAACGCCCAGCTCTATATGCTAAGCTTTCTGGATTGTCCTGACTAAATTGTGCTGGCTGTATTTCTGACATGTTTTTATTTTGTATTAACAGATTATATATTAGCACATATTGTACTTTTTAGCAATAGCATTTTATGGTGTTTTATTGTTTGTTGCTATCTACGAACTTCAATGCATCAGCTAATGGAATTTGAGGTGACATTAGCCTCTGTTCAAAGGTACTGTTTTCATGCACTAAATTATCTTGGCTTTTACTTTCATCAGCTTGCTGATAACCTGGCATAGGCACATTTGGTAACCAATCTACTTTAGGTGGCTCACCTGTTTTTAAAACAGCTTTATAGTTTTCAATTTCAATTTCTTGCAGTGATTTAGATTTAGTTTCAAATTTTGGCAACGGATCATCTACATTCCAGTGATCAGGAGTATTTACTTCAGGTACTTTAACTAAATCAACCTCCAGCGTTTGCAGATCGGGAATGCTAGAAATAAAATGTCCAGCGCGTTTTACATCCTGCGCATGTCTTGCATCATGTTCGACTAGTGATAAGTTGTTTGCTGGCATATTTATTTTGTATTAACAGATATAATAATAGCATAAACAATACAAAAAAGCAATAGCGTGTTATGCTACTGCTTTATTTGTTGCTATTGTTCTAAGCTGCTAGATGCCGCTTGATTCGTTCTACTACGTCTGCGATAACGACTTGTGATTTTACAAGGTAGTCATCAGCACCAAGTTTTTGTGCCCGTTCTTTGTCGCTATCCTGGCTAAGGGCTGTCAGCATGACAACTTTAACCTTGGCGGTTTCCGGAGTATTGCGAAGTATATCCAAAACATCGAATCCGCTAACTTTTGGCATCATAACGTCCAGAACTACTAGGTCTGGCTTGTATTCCAATGCTCCGGCAAGAGCGTCTTCACCGTTTGGTACTCTTTTTACATCAAAACCTTCAGCTTGCAGCCGGGTTTGATAAACGCTGGCTAATGCATCGTCGTCTTCTACTAAGAGAATTTTGTATTGTTTCGCACTTGTGTCATTGGTAGTTTGTTCATCCATAACGCTAATGGTAATATATTTTCCTACTGTCCGCAAGTACGGAGCATAAAAAACAACTTTGAACTACTTTAGCAGGCTGTCGATAAATCCAGTGAACATCGGATGCGGCACGTTTGGGCGAGACAGGAACTCGGGATGGAACTGGCTGGCTACAAAATATGGGTGGTCTATTGCCTCAATCATTTCTACCAGTTTTCCATTCGGTGACTTTCCAACCGGCCTAATTCCCCATGATTCGTAATTACCAACATAGTCATTATTAGCTTCATAACGGTGGCGATGACGTTCTGTAATTTTGGTACTTTTATATATTTTTGCAGATATACTGTCTTTCTCAATTACGCATGGGTAATTGCCAAGTCGCATAGTACCGCCGGTATTTTCCTTGCCATGCTGGTCAGCCATTGTGTTAATAACAAGATCGGGGCTTTGTGGATCAAACTCGCGGGAGTTAGCTTTTTCTAGACCACCCAGTCTGGCAGCAGCTATTACGCCGACTTGCAGTCCTAAGCATAAGCCTAGGTACGGCAATTTGTTGGTTAATGAATATTGCGCAGCAGTAATCTTACCTTCTACGCCTCTAATTCCGAATCCCCCAGGAACGACAATACCGTCTAGTCCATTCAAATGCTTCTCAGAATCTTTGTCTTTACCGAGAGCTTCTGCATTCACCCAATGGATGTCTATTCCAACCCCCCTTGACCAAGCAGCTGCTTTAAGGGCTTCAAAGACCGACATGTAAGTGTCTTGGTTGTCCATATACTTGGCAACGACTCCGACCTTTACAGTTTTAGTAGGTTTAGTAAGAATACTGTCGACCATCTTCTGCCAGTCTTTAAGTTTCGGCTTTTTAACAGATAGATCTAGTCTTTTCACAATGTATTCGCCAATCCCTTGGCTTTCAAGCGTCAACGGAACTTCATATACCGTGCGAGCGTTAGGCAGAATCGCAATTCCGGCTTCCGGCACGCCGCAGAATGCGCTTAACTTGGCTCTGGTATTGCCGTTCGCCGGCACTTCACTTCTAGCGACAAGAACGTTTGGAATAATACCCATGCTTCTAAGATCTCTGGTAGCATTCTGGGCTGGTTTGGTCTTTATCTCTTTGCTAGTAGACAAATACGGCATATATACTACCTGCACATATACGCAGTTCTGGTACCCGACTACAGCTCCAAGTTCACGAATAGCTTCGAAGAAAGCCGGACTTTCGTAATCGCCTACCGTACCACCGATTTCTACAATATGGACATCGAATCCGCGTCCGGCAACAACTACCTGCTGCATAATGGCATTCGTGAAATGCGGCACAAGCTGGACTGTTTGACCTAAGAATTTGCCAGCCCGCTCGTCTTCTATTAGCTTTTGCAAAATCCGCCCGCTCATGACAGAGCTATTTTTTGTCATCTCGGTGTTTAAGAATCGTTCGTAGTGTCCTAAATCAAGATCAGTCTCGGCACCATCCTGAGTAACAAAGCATTCACCGTGTTCAGCCGGGTTAAGCGTTCCAGCATCAACATTTAGATACGGATCGAGTTTTTGCATATTGACTGACAGCCCTCGGGCTTTAAGTATGTTTCCAATTGAGGCGGCGGTGATACCCTTTCCTAATCCTGAAAGTACTCCGCCTGTTACAAACACATACTTAACCGGCCTAGCCAATTTGCATCTCCGCTTAATTTATATGGGCAATTTTAACAGATAAAATTAGTTATTAAAAGACTAAAGTAAATATTACTGCTTAAGCTGCGCGCTGGCTGCATCCAACTGAGGATCTTGTCCGGCTTTAATTTGGTCGGCTGTAACCTTTACTTCTTTGTCCGGGCTAATACCTTCCTTGTCTATATTCTTACCATTTGGCGTAAACCATCTGGCGACTGTAATCTTTAGTAAACCGCCGTTCTTGAGGTTTTCAGGCTGCTGGACGCTGCCCTTGCCGAAGGATTTTACTCCCAGTAAAGTAGCAACTTTGTTGTCATGCAACGCACCAGCAGTGATCTCGCTGGCGCTGGCACTACCTTCGTCTATTAAGACTATTGTCGGTATACCGATTAATATAGCTGATCCTCTAGACTGGTAGGATTTTATTACGACATTGTCTCGTTTTTCCTGCAGAACAGTTTTGTTGCTCAGCCAGAGGCTGGAAACGTCGACAGCAGATTCCAAATATCCGCCGGGGTTGCCTCTTAAATCTAGGATTACGCCTTTGACGTTTTCATTCTTGAATTTAGTCGCAGCAGTCTGGCTTAAGCCGGCTGTGTCTTCTGAAAATCGGGATATTTTAATGTAGCCGATATTCCCGTCTAGGGTTTTGCTCTCTACGCTTGGAATATTTATCTCAGCCCGTTCAATTTCAAATTTAAGATCTTCTTTGTCACTACGGATAATACGCAGTTTTACTTTTGTACCTTTTGGTCCTCTAATTTTAGCGACTGCCTGGTCGGTCGTAAGTCCAATTGCATTCTCGCCGTTAATTTCAACTATCTCGTCTTTTGGCTGCAGCCCGGCGTTTTTAGCTGGGAAACCGTCAATTGGAGAAATAACAATAATTGTTCCCTTGTCATTTTTGCCGAGCTGGGCGCCTATTCCTTCAAAAGTTCCTTCCAGGTCGCCTTGAAATTCTTTGGCTTTTTCTGGTGGCATATATTCGGTATACGGATCCCCACTGGCAGCTACCAAGCCCTGCTTAAGACCGTCTAAAAGCTTGTCGGCATCCAATTTGCCGTCGTAGTTGGCTCTAAGTTCATCATATACTTGTTCAACACTGTCGTAATTCAAATTATTTGGCAGAGATTTGTTGCTTCCGACTGTGTTAAGCCTGCCAACTCTGATCTTGCCGCTGCCAAGTCCGTAACCTGCACTGAATACCCAGAATATTACAAAAATAACTATTAAGGTTTTGCCCCAATTAACACTCGATAACTGGCCTGCAAGTTTATTAGGTTTTTTATTTGAAACTACAGCCACTAAATCTCCCTCGTTTATATAGTCAACTTACATATTAGCATGACAAGCTTAAGGAAATTTAAGCTTTATTTTCTAAAAGTTACTAATAGTTTCTAGTCTGGTAACTTAGTTGGCCAGTTAGATAGGTGTTGTATTCGGAAGTCGTAAATGACCCGCCTGAAACGCCTTCGACATACATAGCATGGCCCCAGTATCCGGCTGTCGATATTGCAACGTCGCCAGGTTCTGGTGAGCGGTAAACTGGTATTCCTCTAGCATATGCGGCTGCTACCCAATCGCGGGCATTGCCGTAATATGTAGGTGCAGTTCTACCAGACGCTTCGACTGCCCAAGCAGCATATGATACGCACTGTCGGGTGCAGTAACCCCATTTGTCAGGACCGTCGTTGTCGACGCAACCTGGACCAGGACTCATTCCAAAGCCGGCGTTTCTATATGGATAATTGCCTGGATTAATACCATTGACGTTACCTGGGAATCGTAGGAAGTAATAGCCGCCATCAGGATTGAAGTTAGCTCGGCGCTGCTGAGCTACTAGATTTTCTATCTTAGCTTGATTGTCTTTAGTCTTGGCATTAAAGTCAGCTTGCTGGCTCTCGTTATATGCCAGCAGGTTGTTTTGTTCAGCCCGGCTGTTTGCCAGCTGACTCTGCTGTTCTTTTTGCATTTTAAGCAGTTCTTCGACGGCTTCTTTTTTAGCAGTCAATTCATGTTTCAGGACTGTTACTTTGTCTAGTGTATCTTTGACCTTGTCTTTGACGGAGTTCCGGTATTGTTCCCGGTCGACGAATTCACCTAGATCCTTACTGGTAGCGAGCATTTCTAGTGTTGTAATCTGGCCTTCTAGGTACATAACCTTGATGTTTTCGCCCAGTACCCGCTTCTGTTTAACTAATTCTTCTTCGGCTGCCTTAATCTCACCGGCCAATCGGTTCTGTTCGGCAGTGTTGGCATCTATCTGGCCCTGCAGCGAATCTATCTGAGCTTGGAGTTTACGAATTGCGTCTTGATAACTAGTAGCTTCGTTTCGTAGCTTGTCGACAGCGCTTTTGTACTGCGCGTTTTGCTGGCGCAAGGAGTTAATCTGGTCTTCAATGGTAGCGGCTTTGACGGGAGCAAATTTAGGTATTGTGCCAATGCCGACGGCTAAAGCCAAAACAACCAGGGCTGAAACCTTGGCATATTTAAATAGTTTTATTTTTTTCAGTTTTTCTTTTAGCATTTGTAGTTGTATCATAACACATCCTGCAATATATTGCAATTTTTTAAAATTATTATATAGAATTATTTGCTAGTTTTGAATTTCAAATAGCGCCGGGTAGCAATATAGGAGGAAACAGCGCCGATCAGGATCCCTACTCCAAGCTGCAGACAGAGGAACTTAACGTAATTGTCGGAAAAATACTTGTTTGAAAAATTAATGTCCAAGATTCCTAAGCTGCTGGCTTCAAAGGCTTTCGAGGAAATACTGAATAAGGTATGGACAATGACGAGCGACAGTACACCCGAGACTATACCGTAGAGCATGCTTTCAACAATGAACGGACCACGGATAAAGTTCGTGCTGGCTCCAAGCAGCCGCATGATTGTCAGCTCATCTCTTCTGTTAAAGATCGCCATCTGGATAGTATTAAAGATGATCAGCATTGAAATGACTGCGAAAACTATTACACTGGCTATCCCAGCCTGCCGGAAAAATGTAGTTGCGCTGGTAATCTTATCAATTGCCAATTTACGGTCGTCAGAATAAGAAATTTTATCTGATTGAAGATTTTGGTATTCAGGTTTTTCAAGATTGTTCTTAATAAGTTCCATTTTATTTACGTCTACAGGTTTTATCCTTAATATTGCCGGCAAAGGGTTGTCGGTTTGAGAAATAGCCAGTAAAAGGTCTAGATTATCTGCGTTATCTTTCTTATAGGCTGCTAATGCATCGTCTTTGGATATAAACGAAACCGATTTTACGTTTTCAAAATTCTTAATCTTATTTATTAGGTCTTCTCGGGTTTTGGCATCGACCGAATCTTTTAAGAAGACTGAGATATCGATCTTATCGGTAATTTGCTGCACTGTATTGGCAAATGTAGCATTGGCAATAATTGAAAATAAAATAATTGTCAGCGTAATGACCATAACGGCCATGGCGGCTATCCCTAACCAGGCGTTGCGCATAAAGTTAACTAGCCCGGTCCGGAAAATCCGGCGCATCATAATAGCGTTACGCGAAATGCTCATCGGTGGTATGCTCCTCCAGCCCGGTCGGATACTATCTGGCCGTCCTGCATGGCTATCACCCGCCGCTTCAGCTTGTTGACGATTTCCTGATTATGGGTAGTCAGAATTACAGTCGTACCAAACCGGTTGATTTTCTCCAGTACCCTAATAACATCCCAGGCATGCTTGGGATCCAAGTTACCAGTCGGCTCGTCAGCTATTAATATTCTCGGTTGCCGGACAATAGCCCTGGCAATGGCAACACGCTGGCGTTCGCCGCCAGAAAGCTCTTTTGGCATGCGCCTTTCTTTGCCTTTTAATCCGACTATTTCTAGTACTCTTGGCACGGTGTGCTGAATTTCCTTGTTGCCCATACCGACAATTTCTAACGCAAATGCAACGTTTTCAAAAACTGTCTTGTTTGGAAGCAGTTTAAAATCCTGGAAGACTACACCAATTTTACGCCGCAGCAGCGGTATTTCTTTGTCTTTCAAAGTCTCGTAGTCAATTCCGCCTACGATTATCTTTCCTGTTGTCGGCTTTTCCTCCCTAGTTAACAACTTCAATAAGGTTGATTTGCCAGCACCGCTCGGTCCGACAATTATCACGAATTCCTTAGGTTCTACGTGAAGAGAGATCCGCTCTAGCGCCGGACCCTCTTTGTTATATGTCTTACTTACCCTGTCCAACAAAATCATGTCTATCTATTATAACAAACCTATAGCGGTATCCTAACTGCAAGTTATAATTAATAAACAAAAAACTTAAAAGCTACATCTTTTTAGATTAACTAATATTGTGTTCTAAATATGCGTAAATAAATGGTTCAAGCTTCCCATCCAAAACACCTTCGGCATCGCTAGTATCAAATTTCGTTCTCAAATCCTTGACCTGCTTATATGGATGTAGGACATAGCTTCTGATCTGATTTCCCCATTCAGCTGACTGGTTTGGTCCTTTAAGTTCGCTTAAATGATCCTTGTGCTGTTCCATCTGCAGGACTGCCAGTTTGGATCTGATAATTGTCATGGCGGTTTCTTTATTCTGTAGCTGGGAACGTTCGTTTTGGATAGCGACTGTTACACCAGTCGGGATATGTGTTATCCTGACTGCAGAATCAGTCGTATTAACGCTTTGGCCGCCATGGCCGCCGGCTCGGTAAACGTCTATTTTAAGATCTTTTGGATCTATTTCTAGTTCATCCGGCTGATCGATTTTAGGCATGACTTCGACCTTAGCAAAGCTGGTCTGCCGTAAATTGTCGCTATTAAACGGGCTGAGCCTAACTAGCCTGTGGACTCCAGCCTCACCAGCCAGCTTGCCGTAGGCAAACGATCCGCTGACTTCAAATGTGGCTTTTTTTAACCCGGCTTCTTCTCCGGCTGATTCTTCGATTAATGATACTTGGAAGTCGTTTTGTTCTGCCCAGCGCGTATACATCCTAAGCAGCATTGCAGTCCAATCCTGGGCATCCGTTCCGCCGGCACCAGCAGATAGTGTAAGAACAGCGTCGTGGTCGTCGTACTTGCCATTGAACTGCAGGTCGCTTTTCAGTTTTGAATACTTGTTACTTAACTGACTGATATGAGTTATTAGCTCATCCGTTAAAGAATCGTCTTTCAACTCCAACATGCCTTTAACTTCCTCAAGCCCTTTGCCGAGTTCGATCCACGGATCTATCCTACTCTTTAAGGCTGCCTGCTGTTTTACTACGGCTTGAGCTTTTAGATTGTCATTCCAAAAATCAGGTTCTGCAGACTTTGCATCCAGTTCCACTAATTGCTTAGACAAACCATTAATATCCAACTTATTAACCGCTTTATCGTAAAGCTGTTTTAAATCGTTGAATAATTTTTCTGCTTCTTCCATGTTTAAAAGTATAGTTTGTTTGTTGTGCAGTAGCTACTTAACTGCTTTAAATAAAGGCGCCACCTGTTTCTGTAGATCGCTTAAAAACTTGTCAGTTGCATTACCCAAAACTCCAAGTCCCCATACTTCGTCCTTGAACATCGATTTCGAAACGTTGATTATTCCACTCCTAGTAATAGCCTGTATCCGCTCTGGAACTTTATAGTAGTCTTCGATTACTTCGTCAAAGAAATAACGGTAGCTGTAGCCGTTGGCAGTACCGGCAACCGTCTGTCCGCTGCGCTGGTAACGCCCTAAGGCATACTGCTTGGCAGCTTCAATATCTTCGTCGGAAATCTTACCTTCAAAAACTTTATTAAGTTCCCGGACGATGATGTCGAAAAGCGGCTTGGCATTCTGCGGCATGACTTGGGCGCCGAACCACCAGTTGGAACTGTTCTTGGTTTGGCCGACTCCCGAACTCATAGAATATACAAGACCTTTTTCGCGGGCTGTCCCTAATATCCTGGAATACAGCGTCTCAGTCAGCATGGTATTAATAAGACTGAGATTATCCGACTGGCTGTCTTTCAGCCTTTTCTTAGCAAATGTATCAAGGTAGAAGTATAAATTGTCGACTGTCTCGTTATGCAAGTATAGCGGTTTTTTTATTCTTGTCGGCAGTTCTTCCGGCAGTGCTGTCCTGCCATTGCCTTTTGGCAGCTCAATGTCGCTGAACAACTGCTCGATCAGCTTGCGCCGTTTAGCATTAATGTTGCCTGCAATTACAAACCGCAGATTGCTGCTAGTATGAGTAGTCTGGTAATGAGTAATAATATCGTCGATATTTACGTTGTTCATAAGCTGCAGCCGCTCTTGATCAGTTTTGACGCAGTAGCCGTATTTTTCACGCAGAGCCAGGTTCAAATGCCGAAAATGATTATTCGACCTGGCTGTCAGCTCTTCCCTTACGTTTCCAAATTCTGCTTCGAATTCATCGACTAAAAACAAAGGCTTGGTTATAGCTGTGATCAGCAGGCTTAATATCCGGTCCCATTCAAAGTCTGCACATTCAGCTTCGTAGATAATGTCGTAGCTACCAGTCGAAGCGTTTGAATAGGCGCCGTTTTTCTCAAATTCGGCCTGAAATGCTCGCGCCTTGGGTACTAGCTGATTAGCACCTAGCAGCATATGCTCCATTATATGGGCGGTTTCCCATTTCTCCGGTTTGACTAAATATTCCCCAGCTCGGAAATTGCATTCGATAGTCCAAACGCTGGCATCTGGAATATGTATCAGAAGTCCGGCGGTACCATTGGCTAATTTGATTTCTTTAACAGTATGCTTCATGAATTAGAGGTCTATTTTTTCTTGCCTTTTTTACGGCGCTGCCGTTCGGCTTTTCTGTTTTTCTTTCGCTTGTTGGTACTGACAATTTTTTTACTACCAGCAGAGCTAACGCTGGTTGAACCGGCTGGTACAAAATCTTCTTCATGAAATTCTTCAGCTTCGATGATTTTGTCGGCATTGTCGACTGATTTTCGAGCTGCCCGGGTAAGTTCTGTCTCGACTGGTGCTTCACTCAGATCTGCAGGTTCTGCTGCAAATAGCGCTCTCAAAACATCGTGGCGCAGTTCTTCCTGCATTTCTTCGAACATATGCTGTCCCTGGCGGCGGTACTCAACCAACGGATCCCTCTGGCCGACGCTGATCCAGTGGATTCCCTCTCGTAAATGATCCATATTTTCCAGGTGCTGCATCCAAAGGTCGTCTAAGATCTGCAAATATATATCCCGCTCGACTTTCTGCCACAGTTCATCGCCGAAATCTTTTTCTCTAGATTCGTATAGCTGTTCGGCGGCTGCTGTTAGCGCCTTGCTAAACTTCTCAGCCGGGGTATCGAACAGCATATCCAGTGTGCCTTCATCGAATGGAAATACTTCTTTTAATAGTGCCTCGTACTTGTCGGTTGTAGCATATGGCGAGTTGGCTAGGTACTGAGCTTCCGACTCGATAAACAGCTTTATCCGCTTGCTAATATCAGGCTGGTGCAGGATTTCTCGGCGCATGGCATAGGTAGCTTTACGGTGACGGTTCATAACATCGTCGTATTCGACGACGTTCTTTCTCTGGTCAAAGTTATGGCCTTCGACTTTCTTCTGTGCGCCTTCCAGGCTCTTGCTGATCACCCGGTTCTCAATCGGCGTTTCGTCGTCGACTTTTAGCCGTTCCATGACTGCGGCAATCCGCTCGCCGCCGAAAATTCGCATAAGATCGTCTTCGGTACTGACAAAGAACTGGGTTACGCCAGGGTCGCCCTGACGTCCCGACCGACCTCGTAGCTGGTTATCGATTCGCCTTGATTCATGCCGTTCAGATCCAAGCACGAACAGACCGCCCAACTTCTTAGTTTCATCGTCCAAGACGATGTCAGTACCACGACCGGCAATGTTTGTAGCTAGTGTAACAGCGCCCTTCTTGCCGGCATCGGCGACAATAGCTGCTTCCTTTTCATTATTCTTGGCATTCAATACTTGGTGAGGTACACCCTGCTTGTTTAATAACCTGCCCAGCTCTTCGTTTTTCTCAATCGATACGGTACCGATTAGAACCGGCTGGCCTTTTTGGTGTAGAACTTTTATTTCACGGGCAATGGCTTTGAACTTGCCGGCTTCAGTCTTGTAAATCCGGTCCGGCCGGTCGATACGTGCCAATGGCCGGTTGGATGGAATATCAAGCACATCTAATTTATAAATCGTATGGAATTCTTCGGCTTCTGTTTGAGCCGTACCGGTCATACCAGCCAGCTTGTTGTAAAGTCGGAAATAGTTCTGGAATGTAATAGTCGCTAGAGTCATAGATTCTTCCTGGACTTCTACGTTCTCTTTAGCCTCAATCGCCTGGTGCAGTCCTTCATTGTAGCGCCGGCCTTTTAATAATCGACCGGTAAATTCGTCGACAATCACAACCTCGCCGTCGCTGGTAACAACGTAGTCTTTGTCGCGTTTGAATAGCGCTTGGGCTTTCAGTGCCTGGTCAAGATGGTAAATAGTTCGGATATTGCTGCTGGCATAAAGTCGGTCGATGCCCAGTATTTTTTCGACATGCTCGACTCCGTCATCGGTCAAGACGGCAGCTTTTCGTTTTTCATCAATTTCGTAATCTTTTTCAGCTTTAAGCTGGCGGGCGATTTTCGCAAATTGGGAGTATGCGCTACCGCTGCTCATAGCCGGCGCTGAGATGATCAGAGGCGTCCGGGCTTCGTCGATCAGAATAGAGTCGACTTCGTCCACGATCGCATAGTTGAGTTCCCTCTGCCTTAATTGGTCAAGTTCGCGGACCATATTGTCCCGCAGGTAGTCGAAACCGAACTCATTATTTGTTCCATATGTTATGTCAGCTTTATAAGCTTCCTGGCGAGTGCATGGCTTTAAATGCTTTAGTCTCGGATCGGCATGGTTGTTGTTCTCATATCTTTTATCGTAGATATAGGATTCGTCGGCAATAATAACGCCGACATCCAGACCTAGAAAGGAATAGACTTCGGCCATCCATCCAGCGTCACGCTGAGCCAGATAGTCGTTGACCGTCACAACATGCACGCCCTTGCCTGTAAGCGCGTTTAAATAGACTGGTGCCGTAGCTACCAAAGTTTTTCCTTCACCGGTTTTCATTTCTGCGACGCTGCCTTCGTGAAGTGCCATACCACCGATTAATTGGACGTCGAAATGGCGCTGTTTCAATGTTCGGGTTGCGGCTTCCCTAACGATTGCAAAAGCGTCCGGCAGTATTTTATCTAACGATTCTTTCTTTAGTCGGGCTTTTAAAACATGAGTTTGGTCTTTCAGCTTTGAGTCGGAAAGTTTTTTATATTTGTCGCCAAGCGCATTAATATCTTTAACTCGCTTAGATAGGCGTTTGACAGTCTTGGCCTGCGGATCACCTAATACTTTTTTAAATACTTTATTCATTAATATCTACACTCTCCACTGGACACTTAAGAAATTTTAAGCCGTTTGTTGTTTTGCAGCTTATATTGTACCGCAATTAACCAGATCTATCACCGTAATTTTTACTTTAGTCCTGGGTTGATACTGTTCTTTTCAGTCTAGCCAGCACTCTCTGGTGAATCTGGCCTTTGCCATGCGTCTGCTTGTATTTCTTAACTTGGTTTTTTAGTTTCTCTTCGACTACGTCAATTGCTGCAAACATATTAACAGTTGTTTCTTTGACATTCAGAGTTTCTTTCGGCAGATATAGTATCGCCTCGCAGGTACATTGGACGCGGGCTTTAATCTTCTGCTCCTTAAGCTTGACCTCTGCATGAGCTGATTCTTTGGCAAAACTTGGCAAATACTGGTCAAGTTTTCCAATTTTCTTTTTAACATACTTGGCCAGGTCGTCGGTTACTTCTGTATGTATGCCGTTTATTTCAAGTTTATTGATCATATTAATTGTTTTCCTCCCATGAACGCCTGCAGTACTTCCGGTATTGCTACGTCCCCGTCTTTAGTTTGGTAATTTTCGATAATCCCGATCAACGGCCTTTGCGACAATGCAGTAGCATCATTGGTATGAGCTAAAGCAATTGAGCCGTCTTTACGTTTCAGGCGTGTTTGCATGCGCCTAGTTTGGTAATCGGTCATATAGTCGGCCGTGTGGGTTTCGCGGTACTTGTTCTGACCAGGTAGCCAGACGTCGATATCTATTCCACTGGCATTAGGTCCACCGATATCGGCTGTACATTTCGTTACTACCCGGTACGGTAGCTTTAGCTGCTGCATTATGTACTCCTGGATTACGACCATTAACTTGTATTCATCGAGAGCGGTTTCTGGAGTGCTGAAAGTTTCCATCTCCAATTTGTTGAACTGGTGAAGCCGTAAAAAGCCTTCCATATCTTTGCCGTAGGTGCCAGCTTCGCGCCGGAACGCAGTTGTATAGCCGACATATCGGATTGGCAAGGCGTCTTCCGGCAGAATCTCATTTAAGAACATAGGTGCAAGTACGTGTTCGGCACTGGCATTTAACCACAGGTCGTCTTCGGCCAGTTTGTAGGTTTGTTCTTCTTTATTTAGCCTGCCGGTGGCTTCGTAAACTTCGGTCTTGGCAACCGCCGGCGGCTGAACCGGAATAAACGGCGTGTTGCTCAAGTTCAAATTGTTATCCGTGATCAGCTTGCCAATGAGCTCTCGGTTGGTAAGTAGAGACAGCGCATACATATTTAGTGCCCAGTCCAACATGACCAAGTCGCCCATAAGGTATGCAAACCGAGCTCCGGCAACTTTAGCTGCCCTTTCCTTGTCTAGCCAGCCTTTGGCTTCAGCAATCTGAGCATGGTTTTTAGGTTCGAAATCAAATTTTGTTGGCTCGCCGACAGCCTTGCTGACGACGTTGTCGTCTTCGCTAGATCCGACTGGTACGTCCTCAAGCGGCATGTTGGGTATTTCTTTGAGCAGGCTAATTACATCCGCCTCAAGTGGCGCAAGCTTGTGTTCTAGCAGAGTGACTTTCTCTTTGAGCCGCTTACCTTTTTCAATGTCAGCAGATTCTGGTTTGCCACTACGCAAACTGTCGCTATGCCGATTACGCTCGGCTCGAGCGTCTTCCAGTTCAACTAGCAAATTACGGCGTTCGTCGTCTATTTTCAGCAGTTCGGAAACATTTACTGTGTAGCCTTTTTGTTTAGATTTTTCTTCCACCAATTCAGGATTATCTCGAATAAACTGTATATCTAGCATACGCAGTATTATAGACTATTAAACCTGTTCGGTGGTAGTACAGTATTAGTAAACCAATTTATTTTATTGATTTTTTAGTTTTGGACGAAATTTTAGGCTTTTTAGGAGAGGCTGATTTAATTGCTTTTAGAGTCAGTTCGGTCCGTTGCCGGGCATAGGTACAGAAATCGCAGTCTCCGCCCATTGCTGCTTGTCCGACTGCCGGCATTTCGCCTTCCATACATTTCTTCATCTTAACCAATGTTTTTTCTACCCAAGAGTCGCTGCCGGTATACGGGATTATCTTAGTTACGAATTCAACCTTGTCGTAAAACCCTTCCAGGTCCATTCTGCCGTTAGTGTAGACAAAATACCCGGTATCGTTGACATCAAATCCATTTGCCCTCAGTAGCCACTGGTAGACTTCTAATTGCCGCTTGTAACTCATCTGCCAGTCAGAGTCGATACTAACTTCACGTGCTTTAGCAGTAGCTTTGTAGTCTACAACAATTAACTTGCCCTCGTCATCCACCCAAATATCATCAACGGCCCCAAAAACATGCAAATTAGTTGGTTCATGTAATGTGAATACTCCCGTAAAATTGTGGCGCCAGGTTTCCAGGTCCGCGTGCTGCATCGGTACGGCATTAATATTATTATCGATCATCCAAGGATGCGGTTTGCTTTTTAACCGGTAAGAATCGAACTCTTTTTTTAGCAGCTCGTCTATCGCTTTATTGATATTAAAGGGTGGCGAACTAGGTCTGGTAATTTTTAACCTGACATCTAGCCAAAAGCACCTGGGACACTGCATATATAGCTCGATTTTGCTTCGGCTAACCTTAAACGGCTCTTTTTGACCAGGCTTGTACGGCTGGCTCCGCTCCCTCCAATAGCTCATCACTACATTGTATCAGTTGTTATTATTACGCTTATTGGTAATTAAAAAATCTTTGAAATCGCAGTAATGCTTGCTGTCTCTGCTCTTAACGTAAAATCATGTAGTACTAAGTGTTTCAGATCAATAGTTTTGAAAAGCTGTTTTTCCTGATCGCTCCATCCACCTTCCGGTCCAATCAGTACACCGATATTATCTTCTTTAATTTCTATCTCATCACTGCCTTGCTCGCAGATAAAAAGTGTGGTTTTGTCTTTGTACTGTCCAATAGCTTTTTCGACGTGCATGGCATCTCTAATGCCAGGAATATTACTTCGTCCGCATTGTTCGGCAGCCTCGATGACAATCTTTTTTGCCCGCTCAATATTAAAGCCAGTTTTTTCACTTCGGTCCGCCAGCAGTGGAATAAAGTGATTTACTCCGAGTTCGGTTGCCTTTTGCAGTACCCAGTCGTTTTTGTCTTTTTTTAATAGCGACCAGAACAAATATATGTTTCTCTTAGGCAGGCTTTGCTTGTAGTCGGTTATGTATTTTAGTTTGGCCTCAGTCTTATCTATCTCTTCGATGACGTATAACTTGTCCTCTTGCCCGTTAAAAAGAACTACTTGTTGTCCGGGTTTAAATCTTAAGACTTTAACCCACTGATGCAGTAATACATCATCCTTAACCCAGAGTGCGTGGGTCAGCTTAATTTCGGGATTGTAGAATCTATGAATTTTCATTACTTCCTATCTAGTATAGCTAATGATTCGATATGCGGAGTGCGCGGAAAGAAATTATATCCTTCCAGACTTTTAATATCGTAGCTTTCAAGCATAGCTATATCCCTAGCTTGAGTAGAGGGATTACATGACAAATATATAACCTTATGAGGCAGTACTTGATTGATCTTATGTACCAATGCCTTATGCAGACCGCTTCTCGGCGGGTCCACAATTAAAACACAGTCTTGGGTTATGTTATCCAGTGCCGATTCACTGCTGACATTAACAACTTTAATATTGCTATTCTTGGAATTTAATTCTGCCATTTTTGCATTGGCTGGGTCTAGCTCAACTAAAACGCTGGTTCCCTTGATAGGTATCCCTATTGACCCGACGCCGCTGTACATATCAATAATATTGCTGCTGCCTGAGACGGCAGTTTCTATTTTTCTCAGCCCGGATTCGAACACTGGCAGATTTACCTGAAAAAATCCGATAACGTCGTAAATAAGTTCAGTGCCAAGCAGTTTGTCGCTAAGTTTAGTATCGCCTGTTTCATAAATTAGCCTAGTTGCTGCCGAAGCCGGACTTTTAGGATTAGAGTGGTAGACTTTCAATCCGCTTAAACTTTTAGGTAGAATCATCTGGTTAAATTCTTCGACTTTTACAAACAAGGCGGCAACAACTTTCCCAGATTGCGTTGTGCGCAGGATTACTGATTTAAGATCGCCAGCTCGAATTTCCAATTTATTAATTTCAGCCAGCAAATCTGCTGCGGCAGTATTAATAGAATCAAGCGCCAATGCACTGCTTATTACAATTTGTTTCTGGTGAGTACCCCGGTTGTAAAAAGCATAGTGTATTCCGTCAGTATCGCCGTAAAATGAAAACTCAATCTTATTGCGGTAGCCGAAGTCCCTGCCATCCGAGTTCATCTCGATATTTGCAATTTCAATTCCTTCGCGTTTGTAGGCTTCCATTAATATTTCAGCTTTATATTTGTTTTCCGCTGCTAGGGTCATTATCTGCCATGGAGAAGTGGCCAGATAAATACTCTCTTTTGGATCAATTCGCTCAATTGATTTTTGTAGGATTTCCGTCGCAATACCTTCCGCGAAGTCTCTTTTGCTTTTTGTAAGCTTAACCATTGCCCGCTCACCAGGCAGTGCATTCCAAACAAATATTTTCCGTCCGTCAGGCAATACGCCAATTCCCTGGCCACCATGGACAAGTTTGTCAATTTTAACCTCAACTATTTCCAACTTCTTCAAAATACTATGCTACGGCCGTAAACTGCCGAAGAATACCTGCCAAGCAAGCAAGCTCTTGGCTACTAGGCTTAGAATCATATAAACTCGTTCGCCGTATAAGTAATCAGCCCATTTGCCAGATTTTCGGTACTGCATTAGCATATTGGCCGCAAAGCTTGAGAATAGAACAAACATAGTGGCGTAAATCCAATATACAAATGTTGGTATGCCGCCAGAGCCGTAAATATTAGCTCCAAGAATGTAGGCTACAAATACTATCCAAGGCACAATGTAGGCGACACAGCCGAGAATGAAATTACTCCAGTTAACCTTCCGGGCGCCTTGGTTCTGGATTTCCATAAACAAACCGGTGATATTCATAATTGCGATCAGTACAAAGATCATAAGCAGGCTTGAAAAGTCGTAGATACCGCTGAGCAACGCAATCGCTACCATCATGACACTGGCACTAAGCGAATATTCAATCCAGCGGGCTTTATTTATACCCTTCTTTAGATTGGCTTCATAAGTCGCCCGGTATCGGGTTGCAATAATCGCGTGAGCCAGAGCCGACAAAAAGAAGAAGATTGCCACTAAGTAAGCAATGTTGACGTTAAACAACGTATGCGTAGCTGGCGACAAAACTGGGCGTCCAGCAGATTTAGTTACCAGTGTATCCTGTGTCAGGAACGAAGTAGTTACCGGCCAAGTAACCCCCTTGGTTAAGGCAAGAACAGCGACACCCTGCACGAAATGCAGGACAGCCAGAACCTTATTCCACTTGTTAAGACTTTGATTATTTATTTTAGATTTTTTTGCAGACTTGGATAATGGGTTGGATAATTTCATACCAGCACTATACATGACTCTGTAGGTATCTGTCACTAACTATTGTAATGACGTATACTTATAACCATAACCGTATGAAACCAAAACTCATCATAAACCAACGCAAATCACTGCTACATCCGTTCGGTCGACGCAAGTGGACGCTTAGGCAGAAAATCATTATTACTGTACTCAGTATTATTTCATTGGGCTGCATTGTCCTGCTGGTGCTGCCGTACATTCCACACCTGAATTTTCTTTTCCGCAAGCCAAAGATCGACCAAACAGTCTATTCCAAAGCTGCTGAGGAAACCAAAAAAGGCGATGCAACAACTAAGACCCAACCGGAGCTCAAGGGCAACCGGCTAGTTCTGCCAGATATTGGCGTGAACGCCGAGATAATCGACGGCAAAAACATATACGTAATCGGTAAAAACCAGGGTGTATGGCGAGAAACTTCAAAGAGCGATCCGACCAAGAACGGCAACATTGTAATTGCTGGTCACAGATTCCTATATACCGCCAAAAACGGTGGCTGGTTCTACAACTTGCCGGAATTAAAAGTCGGCCAGAAACTTTATATCGTCTGGGAAAGCAAAACTTACGAATATGAAGTTTTTAATACCCGTACCGTGCTGCCGACACAGATCGATATTCGTAATCCTGATCCAAGCGTTCCTAAGAAACTGACAATGTATACCTGCTATCCGCTTGGTAGCACTGCAAAAAGATTTGTCGTAGAAGCTAAGCAGTTATAATTACTTCAAATTGCCGGTAAACTTATCACGCAGCTTTTTTAGTTTCGGGTTTATTACTACCTGGCAGTAACCCGCCTCTGGATTTTTAGCGAAATAATCCTGGTGATAATCCTCAGCCGGATAGAATTTAGCCAACTTTTTTACTTCCGTTACAATCTGCTCATCCCAAAGCTGTTGAACTTCAGATATTACTTTTTCGATTATTGGTTTTTGATCGTCGGATTCAAAATAGATGGCCGATCGATATTGGCTGCCGACATCAGCTCCCTGCTGATTTAAGCTTGTTGGATCATGCATGGCAAAGAATATTTCTAAAATATCTTTCAGATTAATTTGCTTAGTATCAAAAGTAATTCTAACTACTTCAGCATGTCCGGTTGTACCGCTGGAAACTAGCGTATAATCTGGATTATCTTCGTCACCGCCGGCATAACCGCTGACCACTTCTTTTACGCCTTTAATGAGGCGGTAGCCGGCATCCAGACACCAGAAGCAGCCTCCGCCAAGAACAATGCTTTCCATTTATTCGCTTACCGTCACATCACGCCAAAAGGCTATGTAATTACTAAAGTCTTTTTTAACTCTATGTATTGCACTTTCTAATGGATTAGGATATGTCCAGGCATTGTCCTGGCTGATCTTGCCTTCTACGCCGACATTGTAGTATTTGCAGACGCCCTTCCACGGACATGTATACGGGGTCGGACTTTTAGTTAAGTATTCCATATTTACCGAACTAGGAGGAAAATACCAGTTGCCTTCAATATAAATTAAATCTTTCTTATCTGCATCTGCAATTACTTGGTCATTCCAAATAGCTTTCATATTACTCCTTGTCTAATTAGTCTGTTCTAAGCGCTTCAATCGGATCTAGCTTAGCAGCTTTTCTAGCCGGCAAATATCCAGCTAACATTGCTACTATTATTAGTACAACGATTAAAATAATTATCTGCTCGGGCTTGTAAATAAGCAGGCTGTTGCCGGCGCCTAGGTCCAGCTTCTTTGTAACCCATGGATTAAGCGGTATACCTATAAGAAGTGCTGCCAGGCTGCCGATTAGACCGCCTAAGAATCCTATCCAGCCGGCTTCAAGCATAAACAGGCGGCGCAGATCCCGGCCGCGCATGCCGAGCGCTTTCATAAGGCCAATCTCCCGCGTTCTCTCAAGCACGCTAATATACTGGGTATTTACAATCCCGAAGACGGATGCAATAACGGTAATTAATCCGAATACGCCGACCATCCCCTGTAAAATATTTACAATCTGGGTTATTGACTGCTGAATTTCCTTGCTGCTCTGAGTAAAATATTGTTTCGATTTAAGATCTTCTTGAGCGGCTTTTATTTTGGCTGGGTCTTTCCCATCTTTGACCCTGACCGACACGTAAACGTACTTGTCAAAGTTTGGTGTGCCTTCGGTAGTATAGTTGTATATTTCTTTGGCATCGGCAGCAGATAAAAGTACCGGCAAAGTTCCAAAATTAATGCTTGTTGCAGCTTTCTTGGTAATTGCGACAATCTTAAACTTGTACGCTTTTGTTTCCGGCTGCAAAGTTCTGACGTCAACGCCACTCCTAATTGCATCCAGGACTTTTTCGCCGTTAGCGTCCACGAATGGCTTCTGGACAGTTATTTCTATTTCCTTACCTATTGCATTCTTTGCATCACCAAAGCCAAGAGATTTCAAGTAGCCTTCCGGCAAAGTTGCATCACCTTTTGCCAGATCTTCTGCGGGTAGTTTGCCTTCTTTAAGTTCCGGCTTTTGTGCTGGGTTGTAAGCTTGAGAACTGAGAGTATAGCGCTTCTGACCCTGCCTAGTAATAAAGCGAGCATTGAGCTGGTAGTTTTCTCGTACCGACTCGACATACGGTAAAGCTTTAATTTCGGCAATGTCTTTTACGGTAACCTGCTTAATCTGCAGGTTGCTGCCGTCGCCCCCTACAGTTAGGTTTGAGATTGATTCATCGTACTCTTTCGGTTCGGTGTTCGGCGTGCCAGTATTAGTAATTTCCTTGTCGCGACCGACAATTAGTTCGGATGGGTCAAAATTGCTGGCGACTAATTTATCAGTATAGGCACGAATTCCGTTGCCGGCAGCTAGAGTAGTAGTCAAGGTTAAGCCGCCGACAGCGATAGCCAAAGACGTAAGAATAGTTCTGAGCTTAGCGCTTCTAAGACTTCGGCTGCTGCGACGGATGGTATCTGCTATCAGCATTATTTCGAGCCTTTCTTGGAGATAATTCGGCTATTTTTCTTGGTCCGAATTATTTTCTCTATTTTGCCGTCCTTGATGTGTACCTGCATCTGGCACCGGCTAGCCAGTTCATTGTCATGCGTCACTATTATCAGAGTACTGCCGATTTCCTTATTTGTCTTAAACAGCAGGTCGATTACCTTTTCTCCAGTTGCGCTGTCTAAATTTCCTGTCGGCTCGTCGGCAAAGATAAGCTTAGGCTTGTTAACGATTGCCCGGGCGATTGCCAGTCGCTGCTTCTGTCCGCCGGACAAGTTCTTGGCTTTTTCATTTATTTTTTCGGACAAATCGACAGCTTCTAACGCCTCGATAACACTGTCCTTCCTATTTCGTTTTTTTACTTCGGCGATTTCCAACGGCAGCATTACGTTTTGAAAACAAGTCTGGCTACCTTCGACAAAAAAAGCTTGAAAAATAAAGCTCATTTCCTTAGCCCGGAAATTGTCGATCTGTTTCTTCTTCATGGTTTCAAGAATAATGCCGTTAATTTCGACATGTCCGTCACTAGGATGGTCTAAACCGCTCATTATGTGCATTAAGGTCGATTTGCCGGATCCACTCTTACCGATAATAGCTACTGTCGAGCCTTCTTTAACAGACAAATCAACACTATCTAGTGCCTTAAAAGCATTGTCCTTTTTGCCGTAGGACTTAGTGACGTTTACTACCTCAATCATCTAGTAATAGTATAGCAGTTGGTAGAAATTATTTCTCTTCTGCTTTGGTATCTGTTTTCTTAACTGACTTAGTATAGATTTGGGGATATACGCTTTTAGTTACTTCATCTATTTCGCTTCTAAGCTGAGGAAAAGGTACGCCTTCTCTAGCCGTAACACCCTCGAACACCCAGAATACTCTTTCGCTGTAGCCCCAGCCGCAAGCCGGCGGCATGCCGTATTCAAGCATCTCTACGAAATCAATATCCAGCATCATGGCTTCTTCGTCGCCCGCGTCCCGCATCTGCTGCTGTTCTACAAACCGGTCTAATTGCTCGATAGGATCGTTAAGCTCTGAGAAACCATTGCCAAGTTCGCTGCCGGCTATAACCGGCTGGAAGCGTTGGACGGTATTATCATCATCAGTATTAGATTTCGCTAGAGGACTAATAAATTTAGGGGTGTTTACCAGCCAGATTGGTCCAGCTACATCTTTTCGGATATTCTTCCATAGCTTGTCGATGCCCCTGGCTTTGTTCTCGGTCTTGGCAACTTCAAGGTTATTGTCTTTTAAGGCCTCTTTTACTTGGTCGATAGTGCAGTCAAATACATCTATATCGTATTTATTCTTTATTACCTCTGCGTAGTCCCATTTTTCCCATTCACGACTTAAATCTATCTCAAATTCGCCGATTTTAAACTGCAAAGTACCAAAAGTTTCCTTAATCACATAACGGTACATATCCGTCATAAAAGCCATGCCTTTTTCCCAGTCCCAGTAAGCCGCATACCATTCCATTGCGACATGCTCCGGCAAGTGTTCGTCGGTATAATTTTCATTCCTGAACCTCGGGCCGATATCATAGACTTTTTCATAGCCCCCGCCGATCAGCCTTTTTAACGGCAGTTCATGGCTGATACGAAGGTAAAAATCCTGGTCGATAGCATCCATATGAGTTACGAACGGATTGGCATCTGCTCCCCCGGTAGTGTGTTCAAGTACTGGCACGTTTATTTCTACAAAGCCGTCACGATTTAGAAAATCCCTGGTAGCCTGCCAGAATTTGCTGCGGCGGACAAACCGGTCATAGACGTCTTTATTGATATTAGTATCTATATAACGGCGGCGCAAACGCTCTTCTTTGTTGGTAAATCCTTCTTGAGGCAACGGCATAGGACGAAGGCTTTTAGTCAGCAACCTCATCTTACGGACTGTAATAGACTGTTCGCCAGTCTTGGTAGTTTCTGCACTGCCAGTAACTTCAATGAAGTCGCCGCTATCCAATAAATTTAGATTTTCAAACCCTAGTTCGCTGTTGGCATAATCCGGGCTATGAACTGACTCTTCTGATAAAAATAACTGTATCTGGCTGTGGCCATCTTTTACGACGACAAAAGCAATCTTACCGAACTTGCGTATGTTTGTAATTCGGCCGGCAGTAGTCAGGTCTAAGCTGCTGCCTTCTAGTTCTTTATACCTGGTTAGAATTTCAGAAATGCTAATAGATCTTTTAGAAGCCGCCGGGTAGGGATTAACTCCTAATATTTTAAGTTCTTCAAGCTTTCTAAGTCGCTCGTCACGGTAGTCTTTAAGTGTTGCCATTACGGATCAGTATATCGTTAATAAAGTTATGAGCCAAGGATGCTTTTGACTACTCTTTAGCTTATATCGATAATCTTGTAAGAAGTCGTGTCGGCTGGAGTAACTATTTCGACTAATTCCCCGTCTTTTTTTCCAAGCAGTGCTTTGCCAATCGGCGATTCATCGCTAATTTTGCCGTTTAAAGGATCTGCTTCAACCGTTCCAACAACTTGGAATTCCTTTGTTTTGCCGCCGTCGCTCTTTAGTTTTACGCTTGAACCAATCTGGACTTTGCTATCGCCTTTAGGCTTTTTAATAATCTCAACATTTTGCAGGATATTTTCAATTTCACTGATTCTTGTTTCTGTCCGTTCCTGTTCCTGGCGGGCTGAACTGTATTCAGCATTCTCGCTTAGATCTCCAAATTCACGGGCTGTTTTAATCCGTTCGGCAATTGGACCACGTAGGGCTACCAGTTCTGTATGTTCAGCTTTTAATTCTTCCACGCCTTCTTTGGTCAATAAGTAATGTTTCTTCATGATTGGCCCTTTCTAATTTCTATTCTAATCTGTTAATTTCTATTTATTCAGTTCTTGATTGTTCAGCTATTTGTAGCCTAGGACTTCAAGTATACCATCAATGTCCAGCATTCGTACGTCGGATTTATCACGTTTCTTAACTTCGTATTTTTTACCCTCGACAGTCTTGGCACTGACGACAATCCGGTAGGGTATGCCCATCAGATCAGCATCCGCGAACTTTTCACCCGCTCTAGAGTCACGGTCATCATACAACACCTCAATACCTTTGTCAGTTAGAATTTTATATAATTCATCAGCTGACTTTATAGCCTCATCCGAATCACCCAGCAAAGCTATGTATGCTTTGGCCGGAGCAATATTCATTGGCCAAACCAAACCTTTTTCGTCGCTGCTAAGTTCGGCGATCACACCCATTAGCCTGGTAATACCGATTCCGTATGATCCTAGAAAGACAGGCACCTGCTTGCCGTCACGATCTGTGAAATTGACGTCCATTTGTTCGGCTTTTTCTGTTCCGAAGTTGAAGATGTTGCCAACTTCCGCACTTTTGACCTGTTCAAGCTCTTCCTTCTTAATTCCAAGTTTAGTTAGCGTTTCCTCGTCCAAAACTTCTTCGTTTACGGCAATATTCTTGCCCTTATGCAGGTATATTACATCTTCACCGGCTTCACAGACGGTTTGAAACTCATGGCTGAACTTAGTAAACGCCCCGCCACTGGCAAATGTTACATATGTTATGTCGCCAATCCCTAGACGTTCGAACACCCGCTTGTAGGCTTCAATAGTTGCCTGGTAGAATTTCTCATGCTGCTCGGCATCTGTAGACAGCGAATACATATCCTTCATAACGAATTCCCGGCCGCGCATAATTCCGCTTTTAGCCCGCAGTTCATTTCGGAGCTTGGTTTGGAACTGGTATACGTAAATCGGTAGATCTTTGTAGCTGGATACGTAATTTCGCATCATATCAAGAATTGCTTCTTCATGAGACCAGGCTAGGCCGACTTCAGTGCCATCCTGTAGTTTTGACTTAAACCAGACGTCGACAATCTTTTCATCCCATCTGGTTGTCAGCGCCCATGGTTCTTTCGGCTGCAGATTGGTCATGATCAGCTCCTGACCGTCAATTGCGTTCATTTCCTCGCGTACTATCTGCTTGATATTCTCAATAACCTTAATACCGAGGGGCGTATAAGCGTAAACACCAGCCATTACCTTATATATGTAGCCGGCTCTAATCAGCAGCTGGGCATTCTTGGAAGTTTCGTCAGCTGGCGCGTCTTTAACTGTTTTGGTAAATAGTTTGCTTAACTTCATTTATGGTTCCTTGTTCAGTGTTATTTTACCTTACATTTAACAATAGTTAGTTATTTAATTACTCAATTCTAGAAATGAAAGTAAGTAGTTTGCCACTGCTATCCTTAATTATTTCTTTGCGCCTGGATAGATAAGTAAACCTGTCAAATTCAGTTCTGACTAGATTTAATGCGCTTCTTCCCGAATGATGAGCCAATCTCCTGGCATAGGCTTCTATCTGGTCATCTAGGCAAAAACCAGATCCGTTGATATCTTTGTTGGTTTGGTAGGCTTCTGCGTCTAATGTATTTGCTTTGCCTACTCCGGATTTTAAATATTCTAAACTTACTTCTCCTTCCGTGACAGCATCTGCAAGGCCTATCCCAACTATCTGCAAACTTCTGCCAAGCTGCCACTCGCCGTCAATCATTTTTTGGGCGACCTGAATCCACCCGGAAGTTTCCAGCATTTCTGTATGACTTAGTTTTCTAATTGTTTCCATTTTATGTCTCCAACCAGCAACAAATAAAAATACGGTCCGGAGACCGCTTCGTTGCTGATTTGTTTATTAGGTTAAATCTAGCTAAGCCTCCGGTGACGGACCGGGGCTGGCGGGGTTAGATTTATGAATATGTTCAAAAACATGAGCTTAACAATAACATACTCTTATAACTTAGCAAAGTGCCAGACATACAGGCTAAAAAAAGCTATGTTGTTCTTTATTGCATGCAGGAAGATTGGCGACCACAAGCTGTTGGTTTTTTCTCTAAGATAGACTAGGAACAAAGACAAGATAAAGGTATCTATTCCAGCTACCCACAACAGGGGCGCGTTCCCACCCGCCTGCAAGTGAGCTGCACCGAAAAGCAAGCTGGTAATAATAGCTGCTTTGACAACCGGCAGCCTGTTTTTTAGACCTGAATAAAGCAGTCCTCGAGCCGTAATCTCCTCCACAATCGGTGGCAGTACGGCCAAACTGACATAAACAGCCAGCAGCTGGATTCCATAAGGCTGGCTGAATCCAAGCTCCTGTTTTTGGTCAATATTAATAGACGGGATCAGTTTTTCAATTATATTAATGCTCACTATATAAATAGCGATATAGCCGACAAAGGCTATAGCCGCCCGAATAATGTCGTTAAGTACCGGTGCTCGGTTTAACCCGATTGCATGCATTGTCGAGCGGCGTCTTTTTAGAAAACTAATTATCAAAACCATGGTAAAGAATTCTACAACCAGGACGCTTACGAAATTACCGTAGTTATTATCTGAAAACCAGTTAACAATTTGGTCAGTCCGACCGGTTACAGCCGCTATAATGGCAACAATCAATCCTAGAAACAACTGGCTGGCACCATAGATAAACAAAGATGCCCCGACCGATTCTAACGGAGACCAGTTAATCCGATTCGGGTTATCTTCTTTTGACGTCTTAATAAATGCTATAAAGCCTAGTACAAATACCAATATAATCGGTAGGTATGCTGGCACTAAAAGAATCTCCGGACGTCTACATAGGTAATTAATAGAAAGAGACCCATCAAGACTGCAAAGCCGGTACCATGTATCTTTTCTTCCAGGCTTTGGCTTAAATTCTTCTTAGCAGCCCTGAAGAACAAAGTTACGAACAGCCTGCCGCCGTCTAATGCCGGGATCGGCAGAACGTTCATGATGGCCAGCGTTAGTGAAATAATCGCGATTATCATCAAAACAAACCGGATACCAAGCAAACTCCCATCTTTCAGGATTACGAATATCCCGACCGGTCCGGAGACCTGCTTGCTGGCTTCACTGCCTTTACCTCTGAATACATTGCCTAAAGCGCTTCCAATTCCCTTTAGCGTTTCTTGGGTCAGCTGCTTAATTAAACCGGCGGAAACAATCGGCGACGACCAAGTGGACCGGCGTAAAGTATACTCGGTCGGTGAGATGCCAAGATATCCTTTCGGGTTGTCTGTTTTTTTACTGTCCTCAACATCTTGAGTTGATCTTAATTTAGTCGTTAAAACCATAGCTTCGCTGGCTCTATTAATATTAATCTTAACGTCTTTGCCTTGGTATTCTTTGGTAATAGTCGGCAGATCAGACGAACTTACTACTTCAGTCTTTTGATCGCCCGACTCTATACTAAGAATCTTATCCCTTATCTGTAGGCCCGATTGAGAAGCTGGTGAATTTTCTTCTACATATCCGACTAAGACGTCGTTTTGGATTACTTTTGTATCACTGTTGACAGTATACTGGTTGTCTAGAAGCTTCGGCATACCTACTAAAGCTAGTAATGTAAATAAGGCAAATGCTGTCGCCAGATTCATGCCAACTCCGGCCAGCATTATTTTTATTTTGGTTTTTAAAGGCGCCGCCCCGAAGCTGCCTTTTTCTTTTGCCGAGTCGTGCTCACCCCTCAGTTTTACGAATCCGCCTAAGGGCAGCCAGTTAATACTGAATAACAAGCCGCTCTTTAATTTCTTTGACCAGGCTGTCGGAGGAAATCCAATTCCAAATTCTTCAACCTCGACCCCTCCGCGGCGGGCAGCTATAAAATGGCCGAACTCATGCACAACCACCAACCCTATAAACATTATTAAACCTAAAATAAGTAATACAATTGACATTATTTTCCGTACCTCCTTTGTCTTGATGCGAATTCATTTAGTGCTATCTGTAAATCGTCTTGAGTAAAAGCTGGCCAGTGTTTTTCGGTAAAATAAAGTTCACTGTATATAGAACGCCAAGTCATAAAATTGCTCAGTCTTTGCTCGCCGGAAGTTCTAATAATCAAATCTAACATTGGAACTTCCGGAAGATACAAATTGTCGGTTATCATTTCCGGTGTGATATTTGTGATTCCCGGATTCTGATCCAATATTTTATTGACTGCTGATGCAATTTCTTGCTGGCCACCGTAATTAAGGCATAAGATCAACGTACCACCGTCATTATTCTTTGTTTTCTCCATTGCGTCGTCCATGGCTTTGATGACATTTTTAGACAAGCGGTCCCGCTCACCGATAAATACGACTTTGATATTGTTTTTATCAAGTTCTTTAATTTCATTTTTAGCCACCCAAATTAGTAGGTTCATTAAGTAACTAACTTCGTCAGCCGAGCGGTTCCAATTTTCAGTGGAAAAGACATATGCTGTTACATACTGAATATTTTGGTCAAAAGCGTATTTAGCTATATCCTTGAGATTTTCGTAGCCCTTTTTGTGGCCTTCCAATGTCGGCAAGCTGTTATCTTTTGCCCAGCGCCGGTTGCCATCAAGAATTAAACCTAAATGCTTGACTATAGATTTTGATTTTTCACTAGACATTCGTTCTATTATAACCTGATTTAGCCTAAAGACTGAACTGTTAGACAGTCATGATCTCATGTTCTTTGGCACGAGCGGCAGCTTCAGCATCTGACTTAGCTTTATTCATAGCTTCTTCAACCTGAGCGCTATAACGCTTAGCGTCGTCTTCACCGATGTCCTTGTCTTTCTTAGCTTGGTCAAACTCGCCGATTGCATCATGACGGATATTGCGCATTTGGATCATGCAGTCCTCCAGCTTTGCTCCGACCTGCTTGCTGATTTCCCGGCGACGCTCTTCATTTAATGGCGGAATCGGCACTCGTACTAACCGGCCGTCATCTGACGGGTTTAAGCCTAAGCTTTGGTTGTCGCGAATAGCGTTAGCTATAGCTTGGAGGTTATTAGGATCAAACGGAGTAATTTGAATCAGCTGCGCTTCCGGTGCTGTCACGTTGGCAACTTGATTAAGCGGCATCGGTGTACCGTATGCGTCTACCATGACTCCATCTAACATGCCGGCACTGGCACGACCGGTTCTAAGTTTTTTAAGTTCATCTTTGAAATGCTCATTTGCTTGAGCAAACTTGGATTTTGCAGATTCTACGACTTGTGCTGGACTCACGGGTACTCCTTATTTACTCCTTAATTATACATTAAAACTAAAATGAATTTATA
>CAZWJA010000011.1:0-35766 GCA_964634445.1 uncultured Candidatus Saccharibacteria bacterium
TCTTCCGATGGTTATAGCGATACACAAACTCATTCAGATACAGCTGAAGATACTTTGCACTGACGCAGTGGTATGTTCCGTCTACTGAACGCTTAAGCTGAGACCAAAAGCCTTCAATTGTATTGGTGTGTACAATTCCACGACCATATTCGCCAACGCTGTGATTGACGCTATCGTGGTAATAACCAATGCGGTGCAGTGTGCGGTAGACACGTGCTTGGTCACTGTACACAATTGTGCCAGGTGTAATCGCAGCTTGGAGTTTAGGTAGTAGCACTCGCGCACCGGCTGTTGGCACATGCTCAGCCTTTACGTTGCCGTCTCGTTCAACCATGCCAAATACAACTGCTTTGTTTTGGATAGAGATATTCTTGCCTCGTTCACGGCCGCCAATATAGGTTTCATCGGTTTCGACTACACCAGACAATGGGCTATCGCCCTGCAGCATAAGTGTCCGAGCTTGCTTGGCAATGCGCCAAGCGGTTTTGTAGGTGCAACCTAGATGCCGTTCAACTTCTTTAGCTGACACACCGTTCTTTGAAACAGAAAACAAATAGATAACGTAGAACCAGTCACGGAGCGACGTTGAAGATTTGTGAAAAATAGTGTTACCAAGTGGGTGTACCTGATAGCCACAGTCTTTGCATTCATAACACTTACGGCCACGAACACGGTAGTAGCTGGGGTTGGCCACACCACACTTAGTACAAGCCGGGAGGTCACCATAGGCACGTTGGAACATATAGTCCAGACAGGTGTCATCATCTGGAAAGCGTTCATTAAAGTGCTTTACGGTAAACTTCATACTATCAGTGTATTACAGAGTTTACATGTTGTCAAGGGATAATCAGCCTAAATATATTTCTACCTATTCTGCAGACGGTGGAACGAATGGAGGCGGAACTGTCGGCGGCGATGCCGGATCACTAGCTCCTGCAGTCGGATCTGGTGGAAGTCCCTTATCTGGTCCGACTAACTGAGGTGGAAATGCTTCTTCATTAGTTTCCGGTACATTTTCTGTCTGTTCTTCAGAACTAGATTCTGTGCTATTTTGTTCTAAATCTACTGGCTGGGCATTTAATGCCTCGATTGGTTCTAGAACTGGCGGTTCGACAGAGTTAATTGCTTCATCTACAGCTAGTCTGGCGCTGTCAGCGGGTGCTGGTGCTGATGCATCTGACACAGCTGGAGCTGTATCATACTCAGTACTTTCGCTGTGCGGGCTGTCGACTGATTTCTCAAGGTCGGCTAATGTCTGTTCTTTATCTGATTCCGACAATGGCTGGATAGTCCGACCATGGTCGATTACTTCACTGTCCTTCATCGGTTCGACTGGAGATTCAACCGGTCCAGGCTTCATTACGCTACTTAAATCACCTCCCATTGTTGGTGGGGTAAGCACCATGTTCGTGGTCTTAGGCTTGTCGGCTTCTTCTTTAAGCTTGTCATACGGCATTATCTTGCCTTGTGAATCTATATGGATCTTAGCTAGATCACTGTCCTCTTCTTCGTCAGAACCGGATTTATTCTCTGATTCTAGATCAGCAAGTGTTTTGCCATTGGAATCTTTGTTTTCTTCTTCTTTGTGCTCAATTTCCAAAGACCCATCATTGGCTTTGACTGGAGCTGGCAGACTTGTTTCTTTGGCTGGTTCGGCATCCGCTTCTTTCTGTGGAATTTCTTTCGGTATTTCAAGCTTGCTGGCCACCAGCTGCTGGTTGGCTCCCGCCTTCATGAGCGTGGCTGCAACATTCATGGTTAGCGGCGTGGTTTTAGCATTTGAGAACCGCTCCGTTTCTGCTACTACCCCTGTAAGAAAAGCGGTAGAAATCTGCGTGTCTAAAATTGCTTTTTCGCCCTGCAATGGTTCGATCAGCCCGACAACCATTTCACATAGGCTGGAGCTATCCGGCTGGAACCAGTTTAGTGCCCCTAAATCTGCCTGGTGCTTGTTGTTTATGCTGACTGTAACTGCATCGTGCAGAATCCGGCCGTGGGCAGTAATTGCCTGGTCTAGTTCTTCCCTTTGGCGTACACCTAGGGCAATAATAACGTCAACATTGAAGTCGCCCTGGCTGAATTCAAGATCGTTTTCAGATAGAGACGTGTGAAAAGGCGTGATAAAGATTTTTACAAATTTGTCTTCTACTTTGTACCTTAGCTTGTCGGCTTTAGCCTTATCTAGGGCAATGATAAAGTCACGCAGACTATCTGTATTCTTTTCTATTGTTTTTTCAGGTTGCAAGAACTCAATTGTAGACGGCGTTTTACCGCTGAAAACTGCTGTCGCATGCTTGCCGAGCTTGTTTAAGACTAATGTTAGCCCGATAGCCGAAGCCAACTGGTCGACAGATGGATTAGAAGAGACCGTTACCAGCACGTTATTGGCTTTTTTCAAGTGTCCGACTAGTTCCTGCTTAACATTGCCTGGTAGCGGTTCGGTAGCCAAGGGATTGGCAGGTGGTGCTGCTGGCAATGGACCGTAAGTCTGGTCGGTCGTAATTGGCGGAAACAGATTGGAGCTTGGCGGCTGAGCAGAATTAGCAGCCGGATTATACAGCGGCTGGGCTGGCAACCCAGTCTGACTGGCAGGAGGCGTACTCATTGGAGAGGCTGGGGGCATGAACGGATTTGCTGCGGTAGTTGAAGCGCTACCAGCTACGCCACTAACAGCGCTAGGCTGGGCAGTCTGTCCTGCCGGCACATATGGTTGGAGTGGTTGTTGAGCTGGATCCATTTTATTAGTCTTTTTTAGTTTTTATTTTTAGTTGAACTTATAACAAAAATAGCATAACCGCTTCAATTTGTCCAACATTTTTCAAGGTTTTAGAGCCTATGTCCAGCATAACCCTTGTTTATCTGTTTCTAATCTGTTATAGTTAACTGCTGAATAACAATAAATCTATAACCCTGAAGGATCAATAGTAAATGCCAATTATCAAATCTGCTAAGAAACGCGTAAAGACAGCTGCTAAAGCTGCAACCCGCAACAGTAAAACTAAGCGAACACTGAAAACTGCCATTAAAGCTTTTCAGACTAAGATTAGCTCAGACAACATCTCAAAAGCTCAAAGCGAGTTAGATAAAGCTGTTAAAAAAGGCGTTATTAGTAAGAACAAGGCAGCCCGCAAGAAGCGTCAGCTAGCTACAGCTGCTAAAGCTTCAGGCGTAAAGCTGACTAAATCAACTAAGACTGCTAAGCCGGCTGCAAAACCAGCAGTTAAAAAGACGGTCAAAAAAGCTCCTGCTAAGAAGCCGGCTGCCAAAAAAGCACCAGCTAAAAAAACTGCTAAATAAACATCAAAAGGTTCTGCATCGCCTCGTCTGCATCTATGCTTTTTGTCTTTAGCGACAAATCAAGTTTTAGTGTCTCGCTTATCAGATCCCTAACCTGCTTAGCCGACAGCTTGCCGGCCAGATTATAAGTTTTGCGGACAACAAACGGATTTATTTTAGCTTCTTTGGCAATCGTATCCACGCTTCGTTCGCCAGCCGATTTTACTAATGCCAAAATATGCAGCTGCCAGGACAGCAAAGCCAGGATGGCTATCGGTTCGATCTTCATTTGCCGCTGTTCATTATAAAGTTCGATTGCCCTTTTCCGATTGCCGGACAAAGCGCTGTCCAATAGATCAAAGATGCTGCTCTGTGGTGTTTTCTGACTAAGCAAATCAATAGTCTGCCTATTAATTACCGGCTGGTAACTAAGCAATTTGTCTATTTCATGGCTGATTTTCAATTGGTTCAACCCTACCCTCTGGATAAGATAGCGCGCGTCACCGGAAGTAATGCTGCCACCGCGGTCTTTTGCTTCACGGACAATCCAGTTGGCAAGACCGTTTTCGTCCATCTCGTTGAATTCAATTAGCTGGGTATCCTTTTTAAGAGTTTTATACAGTATGCTGCGCTTATCAAACTTGGATTCGACGAAAATAACATCTGTTTCATCATAGACGGCTGCCAGCAGTTCCTTAATCTTTTCACTTAATTCCTTATTAGCTGACGGATGGTCTATAACCACTAGTTTCTTAGTCACAAGAAACGGCATAGCTTGGACGGCTTCGATTAGCTGCTGGTAGGTTTTCTCTTCGGCATTTAGTTTTTCGACGCCTAAGTCGCTATGCTCGCCAACAAAGCTGTTAATCAATTCATTCAGCTTGGTTTTAAGCAAATAACTGTTGGAACCAGTAAGCGACGTAATCATTTGGCAATCCTTTGGCATTTAGGACAGACGTGCGTTCCTCGTGCAGCCACCCGTATCTTCACGATTGTATTGCCGCACCTAGGACAAGCTTTGCCTTCTCGGCGGAATACTTTAGCAAACTTCAGGTAACTACCCTTATTGCCTTCGGCATCGATATAGTTCTTGTCGGTTGAACCGCCCTTGGCAATAGATAACTTTAGCACGTCGACAATTTCTTTATGCAGATTTTTTAGCTTATTATCGGATACATTTTTTACTAGAGTTGCCGGATGAATTCGAGCCGCCCATAGTGATTCGTCGGCATAGATATTACCGACCCCAGCTAGTACGCTTTGGTCGAGTATGGCAGCCTTGATACTGGTATTCTTTCTTCTTCTCACCCGATCTAAAAATATTTGGTGCGTAAAATCAGCCTCCAGTGGTTCCGGCCCTAGCCGTTTCACAAAATCTATGTTTGGTATTTCGACAGTAGGAATCAGCCGCATCCAACCAAACTTACGCTGGTCGTTAAAGAACAGCTTAGATCCGTCTTTGAAAGCAAGAGTTACTCTGGTCGATCTGTCAGGCAGATGCTCTATAAGTGAGTCATTCGGGTGCCCAGCACCAAACCTGGTAGTTTTAGTTTTTTGTTCTTTTACGTAAACCAGCTGTCCGGTCATCTTCAAATGGATAACTAAACTGTAGCTTGAATCTAACTCGATAATTATTACTTTGGCCCGCCGGCGTACGCTAATTACCTTTGCTCCAATTAGAAACTGTGAAATATCACTTTTGCTATTTGGAAAAGATTTCTCATTATCCGAAACCGCAGTCTTAACAATGCTGCCTGGAAGCAGCTTTGTTAGTCCCCGCCGAATAGTCTCAACCTCTGGTAACTCAGGCATACGTTCAAGTATACTAGTAAGTCGTGAGCGAATCATTAAAAAGCATCCTAATCCGCCGTGACTCTGGAGAACCGGAGGAATCGGCAGCAATCAAGCGTTTCATTCTGGAACGCTTTAATGCCCCGTCCACCATACATTTAGGCAAAAAGCAGATAACCATTGTTGTCGGCAGTTCAGCCTTGGCTGGAACGCTTAGAATGCACCTAATGGAAATCAGCAAGCTGATCAAATCAAAGCGAAAACTAGTTATCAGAATTGGCTAGCAACTTGTTTATTTCAACTTCGAACTGGTCGAAGTCATGGTAATAGACCGCTTTCATGCCTACATTTTCTGCACCCTTGCAGTTCATTAACCCATCGTCAACAAGAATGCACTCGTTTATTTCTACACCTAGTCGGTCGGCAGCAATCTTGAATAATTCCGGTTCCGGCTTAATCATGCCGACTTCGTAAGACAATAGTATGTCGTCAAACAGTTCAGCTTCGTTTGGACTTAAGAATGTTTCCCTGACCCAGTTGCTCGATACGTTGCTAAGCAGTCCGATCTTCTTAGTTTTCTTGAGAGAGCGAATAAAGTCGAACGTAGCTTTATTCTTGCCCATCTCTGCATTAATAATATGCTCGACTTTTTCAGGAGTTGCACCGGTAAGCTCATGGATTTTGGCTGTAAATTCTTTTTCATCCAAAAAACCTCTGTCCAGTGCATGGTTTAGGTCCCGGGCTGGTTGCTTTTGTTCTTCCGGCAAGGACAAAACAAACTCTTTCCATACGTCGCCCGTCAGAACACCGAAGCAATCGAAAATAACAGCTTTAATCATCTATTCATAATAAGTCGTAGGTTAATTTTTCAGAAATCAATTAATAGAATATCTAAAACATATATTAAAAAACTTCCAGACTAAAGATTAAAGATTTGTAGTAGAAGTAAACTTGCTGTAGTCAGTAATCTGAGCCTTAAACAAGTTTATTACCGGTGTGTAACTAGCCATTGATGTACCCTTAGAACAAGTTGCACTCCAAGTCCTGGAAACCAGCTCGTTTTTGTCTACGACTTCAAAGATATAGCGCTGGCCAGTCGGGCATATGCCCCTGACATCTGTTACTGCAGATGTTCGTTCTCGACCGTAGCCGGTTTTTGCTAGCGAGCGGATAAATTCGTCATATGCATTCGGGTTGTTGTCCTGACTCTGACTGCTGATAATATTGCCCTGGTAGCCTTGGATGATTTCTGCCATTCGAGTACCACGACTGACTGTTATTCGGATAGACCGATGGGCATCATCGCCATTAATCCGGCCATCAATAGTAAGAACTACTTTAGAATCCCGATTAGCATACTCGGTTAAAGCTGTTGGAGAACCAGTAGTTTTTGTCTTGGTTTTAGTAGATTTGGAGCCGCCACTGAAAAGACTGGTCAAAAGCCAAATAACACCGACAATAACGGCGATAAAGATAGCAATTTTCAGTCCTCTTTTCATTTCTAACTCCTTAAACATGAATATTGTATCATATTTGGCAATTTTTTACAATGTTTTACTAAAGATGGCTTCTAGGGCTTTAAGGGTACCGCCATCGGCTTCAATTTCATCTAGTGATTTAATCCATTTAATTTCGGAGTGTTCCTCTGAAATCTCAATTGGATCTGGCAGATCAGCACTTATTTCAAAGTAAATTAACATTAATCCAAGATCTTCACCTATGTCTTTTGGCAAACGATGAGCACAAAGTATCCTTTTTATTTCAATATCGCTAGATCCCGGAAGTTCTTCATTGATTTCACGTACAATTGTCTGCTCTATACTCTCATCGGCATCTATCCTGCCGCCTGGTATTTCCCAAAAAGGATTTTCTTGGTTTTTCTTTAGTACTAATACTGACCCGCCTTTTGTAATAACCCCTTTGATACCAATGTTAAACTTCTTCATTTATGCCTTCTTCGCCATTATTTTTATAACTCGCCCCAGTTCTTACCAATATCCGTTTCGACAGTAAGTTCAACCGGCAGCTTGATTGTTTCTTCCATGGCTTTCTTGATTACGCCGGCTATTTTGTCGGCGTCTTCCTCCGGGCATTCTACAAGCACGCTGTCATGGATCTGCAGCAGCATTTTAGCTTTAGTGCCATCAAGTTTTTTCTGGACGTCAATCATAGCTTTTTTCATTATGTCGGCTGCACTGCCCTGGAACGGCATGTTCACCGCTGCTCGCATTGCCGCTTCGCGCACCATGAAGTTGCTGGACTTAATATCTGGTGTTGGGCGTCGGCGACCAAGAATAGTTTCGACATAGCCGTCAGCTTTGGCTTTTTCCCGAACTGATTCTATATAGTTTTTCAGCTTTGGCCGGGTTTCAAAATACTTTTCGATAAAAGTCTTTGCTTGGTCGTAGGTCATACCGGTTGCAGCAACAAGTCCATGCGTGCTCAGACCGTATAAAATACCGAAGTTGATAACCTTAGCGTCACGGCGCATGCTCTTGGTTACTTCTTCCGGCTTGCGGTCATAGACCTCGGCAGCAGTAATGGTATGGATATCCGCGCCCCGATTGAAGGCGTCGATCATTTCCTTGTCATCCGCTAAGACTGAAGCTAAACGCAGTTCGAACTGGCTGTAATCCGCCCCGATCAGAACATTACCTTCTCCGGCAACAAAAGCAGTCCGTATTCGTTTGCCAAGTTCCGTCCTAACCGGTATGTTCTGCAAGTTCGGATCGTTGCTGCTGAGCCGGCCGGTCTGGGCAATTGTTAGAGCAAAATTAGTATGCAGCCGAGAATTCTTGTCGACCAGTTTCGGCAAAGTATCTATATATGTGTTCTTAAGCTTTGTAACTTCCCTGAACTGGGTAATCATATCGATAATCGGGTGACTGGCCCGCAGCTTGTCCAGCTCGCTGGCAGCAGTCGAATAACCAGTCTTGCCCTTCTTAATTCCTTCTGTCGGCAGCTTCATATCATTAAAAAGGACATCCGCTAATTGGCTCGGCGACCCAATATTGAATTGTTTGTTGGCAAAGCCGTAAATCTGCTGTTCGAAGTCGGAGATCATATCCTCAACTTGGGCGCTCATTAGTTTCAGGTACTGCGTATCAAGCTGTATGCCTTCCTGTTCCATATATGCCAGTACGGAAATAATCGGCCACTCGATATCGCGAGCAAGATTTGTTATTTTTGGCAAATCTTTTAATTCTTTAATTTGCTGCTTGCATAACTTCTGAATGACAGCCGTAGTATCTGCCGGCGTAGCCGAAGATTCATCCAAATGTACATTTATATCTGCAGCCGCCAGTTCGCTGAGAGACTGCTCACGCCGAAGACTGTTGATTAAAAATGCTCCAACTAAAACATCGTGCTTAACTGCCGGTACGTTTACGCCCATACCAATCAGCAGCCTCAAAGTCGCTTTAACGTCGTAGCCAATCACAGCCGAATGAACCAGGAAGCATGAGTTCAGGAAGTTTATGACTAAATCCTTATCCAGCTGGTCTAGTTCTAAGACGTATGTCTGCTTGTCGAAACCTAGAATTATTTGCTCAGGTTCTCTGTCCCGGTCATTACTGCACTTAGATTGAACAACTAATTCACGGCTGTCTGGTACTGAAATCTGCTTAAGATCTTCATTCTTCTTTATTTCAGTGATTCCGCCTATTACTAGTTTTTCACGCTTAATTGCTTCTTCCTCGCTCGGCGTAACGTTCATAAATTCCGGCAGCTGACGGGCTAATGTCCTAAACTCTAATTTTTCAAGCTGCTGTCTTATCTTCTCCGGTTCGCAGGCGCTGACATCCAGTTTGGTAAGGTCTAGTTTCATTGGTGCGTCAGTCCAAATAGCGGCCAACTTTTTACTTAAATATGCCAGTTCCTTGCCGGCAACAAGCTTTTTCTTGAGCGAGTCCTTGATCAGTTCCAGATTTTCGTATATTTCGTCCAGTGTGCCGTAGGTTTTTAACAGTTCGATTGCTCCTTTTTCCCCGATACCTGGTACGCCCGGGATATTGTCGGAGCTGTCACCTTTCAGAGCTTTCAGATCCAAAAACTGCTTAGGCAGCAGGCCAAATTTTTCGGTAAAGCTTTCCGGATGATAAAGCTCAATATTGCTCAGACCCTTCTTTAGCGCATAGACGCTGACATGCAAATCGACAAGCTGCAGCATGTCCATATCTGAAGTTACCAGCATTGTCTCAATATCCTGTGCCGTAGCTTGAACTGCTAATGTGCCCATTATGTCGTCGGCTTCGTAGTCGTCGAATTCATAAAGCGGCCAGTCGAAGGCATCCAGCAGATCATGAAGCAGCGGAATTTGGTCGTAGAAATCCTGTGGTGGTGGTTTGCGGCCAGCTTTGTATTCTGGATATAGTTCAAGTCTTCTTCGGATGTTAGTCTTCGGCTTGTCCCAGGCAACGCAGACGTAATCCGGCTTCAAACGCTTGACCACTTCCAGCGCCATAACGGCAAAACCATATACACCGCCAGTCGGTGTACCGTCTTTAGTAGAAAGTCCGGGCATAGCATAATAGCCGCGGTAAAAAACACTTTTACCGTCGATAATTGCCAACCTCTTTCTCTTCGGTGAGGACGAAGTCTCTGCCATAGCTAACAGTATACCTTGTCGGTATATGTTTGATCTAACACTAGAAATAATTAATGTTCTAACTAGTCTTGTGAATCATGCTCATCTACTCTTGGAATAATGCTGTGTTTAGGATGCCTAAGCTTACGTAGCGTATCACTTTCAATTTGTCTAATTCTTTCTCTACTAACGCCAAATCTATTGCCCACTTCTTCTAATGTATGTACATGTCCGTCCTCTAAACCGAATCTCATCATTACGACTCCTCGCTCTCTATCATTCAGTGAGTCGATAGCTTCATAAAGCGGCTTAAAGTCTGCTCTTTTTTCAGCCAAAACATATTCTAGAGCTGAGTGGGGATCTTCCATAAAATCCTGAAGTTCTGTACTTTCACCCTTTTTAACTTTTGCGTTATAACTTAATATCGGCTTGCGATAAGGTAGGGCATCATTGATCATTGCTACACTATGTCCTGTCAAAACGGATAGTTCCTGCGCATTAGGTTCGCGGCCTTCTTTTTCCTTAAACTTCCGAATTTCTCTTTCAATACCGTTTAATTTATCGCCCATGTGTACAGGCAATCTTATTGTCCGACCAGAATTTTGAATTCCCCTAGTAATTGCCTGTCGGATCCACCAAGTAGCATAGGTCGAAAACTTAAAGCCTTTTCGCCAATCAAATTTCTCAACTGCGTGCATAAGACCTAGATTGCCTTCTTGGACTAGATCCAGCAGCGGTAAGCCTGAAATTTGATATCTCTTAGCTATACTAACTACTAGTTTTAGGTTAGATACAATAAAAGTATGCTCGGCGTCCGCACCCATCCGGACAGCCCTTTTTAGCTGGCGCATTTCTAGCGTATCTCGTCCTTCATGACTTGCTTGTAATACTTTTAGTTGTTCGCCGGCTGTTTTTCCGGCTTCAATTGCCTTGGCTAATCTTCTCTCTTCCTCTTTGTCTAGCAGCGGATGCTTACCAATATCTGAAAAATATATCTGTTCTATATTGTCGGCAGATCTTACTCCAGTTGGGCTCTCAGAAATTGTTGTTTTTGATTTTCTTTTCTCAGTATCTTCATTTTCATCAGGTGTATCATGATGCTCACGATGTTCGATTACGCCCTGTACGGCATGAACCGGATTATGATCTGTTTGCTCAGCGTCGTCCAGGAGTTCGTCCATAGTTTCTTCCAGCCTTATTTCTTCGTCGGTCGGGTTTTCTAAATCCAGATCAGCGGCCAGTTCTTTTAAGCCCTCCACATCAGGATCATCTGTGCGGCTGAATAATACACCTCCGATATCAGCACTCACTTCGAGGGCTTCATCAAGTTCAGGCCTGCCCAGGCCTTCGGCGTGTTGAATCTGATTTTTTTCGTAGCTTGTTTGCGGTGACATAATTAAATCCTATTACTATATGCTTTTATTTCAAGCACAATTTATTACAATTACTTCTTGGGATTTTAACATGTGCATAAAAGACTAACCATGAGCGCATATAATAAATGTTCTTTAATGTCACTTGCTCAATAGCAGGCTATACTAAAATACGTGGACAGTAACAAAGACCAAAAACCATCCTATCTATTAAGTGCGGAAGAACTATATAAATCCCTAAAAACTAGCCGTACCGGTTTAAATAGTGAGGAGGCTAAAACCCGCCAAGCAGCCTACGGACTAAACCATTTGTCCGAAGCTCATAAGCAAGGCTGGTTTGTTAAATACCTGCGCCAGTTCAAAGACCTGATGATTGCCCTGCTGCTGGCCAGCTGCCTGATTTCCTTTTACTTAGGCGACCGCAGAACAAGCTTCGTCCTGCTGGCGCTGGTATTATTCAATACCATTATCGGATTTACTCAGGAATACAAAGCCGAGCGAATCATGGAAAGCTTGGTCAAGCTGGTAGTACCGGAAGCGGCAGTAATACGAAACGGAGATCTGGAAAAAATAGCCAGTACGGAAATAGTGCCGGGAGATATTGTCTACATTGAAGAGGGCGACAGCGTGCCGGCAGACCTGAGAATAATTGACGAAATGGAACTAGCCACCAATGACTTTGCCTTGACCGGCGAGTCAAACCCAAGCCGTAAATTCACCCATACCATTAACGGCAAAGTCCCTATCGGCGACCGGCACAACCTGACGTATATGGGTACGACCGTTGCTACCGGGCACGGCTACGGAATTGCTGTCGGAACCGGTATGAATACCGAGCTCGGCCGAATTGCCAATTTGAGCCAGTCTACTGAGCAGGAACTGAGCCCGCTCCAAAAAGAAATTAATGCTATCGCCAAATATGTAACCTTTGGAACCGTTATTTTATGCGCCCTGCTGCTGCCAATAGCTATCCAGTCCGGTCTGAGTATAAAAGATGCATTTTTGTTTGCGATCGGAATTGCCAGCTCAATTATTCCCCAAGGACTGCCGGCCGAAATAAATACTACCCTAGCCCAGGCTGCCAACAAACTGGCCAACGCCCGCGCACTTGTAAAGAAGCTGTCTGCAGTTGAATCATTGGGAGCAACCAGTATTATCTGCACCGACAAAACCGGCACGCTGACAAAGAACCAAATGACCGTCGAGCAGTTTTACATCGGTGATACGACATATTACGTCAGCGGAGCCGGCTACGAAGCCAACGGCCAGATCCAAGACGAACAGCACAAACCACTCGAAAACAACCTTTTAAAAGATTTGAAGCTATTCCTGCTAACCGGGATATTCGCAAGCAATGCCAAGGTAAATCCGCCGGATAAGGAGCACCAAGAATGGTATGCTATCGGAGATCCGACGGAAGCAGCTCTGGTAACGTTGGCCAACAAAGGCGGTCTGAATTCCAAAGAGCTGGATATTACCCATCCGGAACTAAAGGAATTCTCGTTCGACTCGGCCAGAAAGCGAATGAGTTCAATTCGAGAATGGGGTGACAAAAACGAAACATATGTATTCGCTAAAGGTGCTCCGGAAAATCTATTAGACAAATGTACTCATTATTGGGACGGTAAAAAAACCAAAAAGATTACGGTACATGACCGGGAACGGATTTTAAAGCGGAATGAAGTCCTAGCTCAGGATGCGCTTAGAAATCTCAGCTTTGCATACAAAATCCTGCCGAAAAACAAACATATCCATTCTGTCAGCATGGAAGAAACTGAAAAGGATCTGACTTATCTTGGCATGGTTTCAATGCTCGATCCTCTGCGCGAAGAAGTTCCTCAAGCCATGATCGAGGCCCACCAGGCGCACATTGCAGTTTCTATTATTACCGGAGACTACTCTACTACTGCTAAAGCGATTGCCAAGAAAGCCGGTCTGGCCAACGAAGATCAGGAAATTAAACTGGTTATCGGAGAAGAAGTGGAAGTGCTCTCCGACAAAGAGATAATCGATCTGACTAAAGGCGGCAGCGTTATTTTTTCCAGAGTCAGCCCGGAAGACAAGCTGCGGATCGTAGACGTCATCCGTAAAAGCGGTCGGGTTGTTGCCGTCACTGGCGACGGGATAAACGATGCCCCCGCCCTGAAAATTGCCGATATTGGTGTTGCTATGGGTGTCACTGGTACCGATGTTGCCAAGCAGTCGGCTGAAATAGTCCTACTAGATGACAGTTTCCATACTCTTATAGGTGCCGTCCAGCAAGGACGGATTGTCTTTCAGAATATAAAGAAAGGTACTCTCAGCTGCTTCACGTCCAACTCAGCCGAATTAGTCGTAAACCTACTTAGCCTAGCAGCTGCTAGCTTATTCGGCGTGCCACTGGCGCTGACTGTAATGCAGATTTTAGCGATCGACCTGATTGCCGAGCTGTTCCCAATTGCAGCACTCGGCTGGGACAAAGCCGACTACGACCTGATGCAAGACAATCCTCGTGATCCCAAACACCATATCTTAAACAAGCGCTCAATATCTGATTTAATCTGGTGCGGCCTGTTGATCGGAGGACTGGCCTTCGCTAATTACCTGCTCTTCTACTCGCGAAGCGGCGTATCTGCACACTCAGTTTCGTCCGGAACACTTATACATATGCAGGCTTCGGCTATGACCTATCTGACGATTGTTCTTTGTCAGCTAATTAATATCTTGCAAAGACGTAGCAAGCAAGGCTTATTTACGACTTACCAGTTCCACAACAAAGAGCTCTGGCTTGCACTGGCCTTCAGTATTATCTGCGTAGTTGCTATTATCTACTCGCCTATCAACAGTTACTTCGGTTCGGCACCACTCATGAGAATTGACTGGCTGTATGCTATTGGTGCTGCTGGAATATTCCTAAGTATTAGAGAGTTGCAGCGCAAATTTGTAACCAATTAAGGTTTTGGTTTAACGATTAGCTAAACATAAAGATTGATCCGCTTAGGCGGCAAGTTCCTGCTGAAGCCTAACCGAATTACGCAGTATTTGACCTAGTGCCGATACGGGATTCTGGTGGAATTTTGTACCTTCACCGTGGCGGGCAAGTTGGATTGAGTCGCCGTACATATATAGTTGCGGATCACTGCCGCTGTCAAAGCTTCTTTTGAATTCTCGTCCGACCTGCCTGACGGTTCCGGCTGCCTGGATTACATTCGGCGCATTACCGACAACTAAAATCGTATCGTCGGTTAAACCGCGTTCAGTATCAAACGCTTTTTCAATTATTTCGGTTCCGCTAGTGCTTTCAACCGGAATAGTCCTGATATTAAAACCAGCACTGACCAAAGTATCTTTAATATACTTGTCACCGAAATCATACTCAGTTACGACACCGCTAAAAGCATTGCGGTTTCTTAATGTCTCGACCAGCTGGTGCTCGTGATCTCCCATTGCCCTTTGGCCAAGCGGAAGTACTACCCGGCCAACTTTGCTTGGATCCAATGTTTCAGTCAGATTCCTCCGCCTTAGCATCCAGTTTGCCACTCCTCCGCTCCAAAGTACTGTATCTACGCCGTCTTCCGTCAGGCTAGTATTATCTCTAAACGCTCGGTCTAAAGGCTTCATAACACCTGAGGATTCTACCCATTCTATAGCAATAGCAAGTGCACTAGGCCCAAGCTTAGTTCTCATAAATTCAATATTTTTCTGTAGTTCTTTTTCGGGAGCAATTGCACCGATTAGACCTTGAATTGCATCGACCTTGTCGTCGGACGATTCTAGATCGTAGTCGAACATATGCGCCATCTGCGGTAGCAGTTCGTCAGCCAAGCCGAAGACGCCCCGTTCGTCCGACTTCAAGTCAGTTAGGCTGTAGTTAGAAAAATCAGCAATTGTTTCTGCCATATAAACTCCTTTAGTACTAAAACTATACTATTTTTCTGATTTATTTCAAGGCTGCGGCTTTACTATGCCGGCTAGTTTTTGTTCCGCTTGGCGTTTAAATTCTTCAATATCATTGCCGTTATTTTCAATAAAGATATCTGATTTTTCCTTAACACCCGACATATTAAGAGTTGCTTCATCTCCAGACGGACGCATTTCTCTTTCCTGCTCTTCGATAAATTCTTCTAAGCTCTTCCTGTCTTCTACGCGTCCACGATCGTTCTTTGTTACTCTGTCGTATCTAACCTTGATATCAGCATCTACCCAAATTACTTTGCCGCCGAGCGCGTGTACTCGGTCGACTTCACCAGGATGCCGCAGACTACCAACTATTACACCTGCGTAGTCACCTTGTTTATATAATTCGACTGCTTTATCGACAATAACTCCCATACCATGTTCACGGCGCCATTCAGCGCTTAATGCCGACTTGTTTATCCGCTCATGAGACAAACCCCGTTTATCTAGTTCATCGCCAAGCATTTTGGTTGCATCGGCATGTAAGAAACCGTATTTTTCAACAAGCAAATCAGCAATTGTATCTTTACCGCTTCCATTGGTTCCTGATAGTCCAATAATTATCATACTGAGCTATTGTAACTTAATATACGATTTCTTAACTAACTGGAGTTGTATTTAGTAAAGCTTCGGTATCTGCTAGAAATTCTTCAAGTGAATCAACAGTTACTACTGCGTACTCTAACTCATTGCCAGCAGCAGACCATGGTCCAAACGAATTGCCATCAAACTCAACAAAACCATGCGGATCATCATCCTTGAGAATTTCATTATTATTATTTATGTCAAATGATCTGAACACTTCAAGGCCGCTTCCCGATGGAGATATTGTCATAGTTTCGCTTAGCCCGTTGCTCTGGTAATTACTGTATCTAATGCGAGTACCTTCATCTTCATAGAATAAATCTATATTCTTATAATCAGAGCTGTCTTCACTATTTGAAACGGTTAGTGAGCGGTAGTTAGTTCCATCAGGCAGCTGGCTGTCATATATACTTACTACTACTTGCGTACCTTCTTTATCTAAAAAGTTAGCGTGATATGAGTGCTCTTTACCAAGTCGAGAAACAGCTAATTCATCGACTTTTTTTAAGGTTTGTTTTCTCAGTAATGGAACAGCTCCAGCCAACGCTTCGTTAATTTTTTCGGTTGTTTTATCAGATGATTCGAAATCTTCAAAACCGTGATCTTTAACCAGCTTATTTAATTCAGTTTTTGCTTCTTTGTAACTATCGTACTTTTTAGGTGTTGTATGGCCAAGTAACTCCGCACATGCGGTTATCGCTAGTAATCCTACAATAGCAACGTGTTTTACGCCCGGTTTTATATTATGATGTCCTGATTTTGCACCAGATACTTCATGTTTTGCAACTTTACGTCTTATCATGATAAATATTTTATCATATTTTTAACATTAAGTCAATTGCATACCTGTTAGTTTATATAATCGTGCAGTTTCTTCGCGTCTTTGTGCTTGCGAAGCTTGGCAAGTGCCTTGGCTTCTATTTGTCGTATACGTTCTCTTGTAACATTGAATTCCTGGCCTACTTCTTCCAAAGTATGGCTCTTGCCGTCTTCTAGTCCGAAGCGCAGTTTCAAAATCTTTTGCTCACGTTCTGTTAAAGCTCCAAGCATATCTTTAACGTGTTCTTTTAGTAACTGACCAGTTGCGGATTCTTCAGGACTTACTGTATCTTCATCCTCGATAAAGTCACCTAAGACACTGTCTTCTTCGTCATCTCGAACGGATGCGTCTAGCGAGCTAATATCCTGCTTAATCTTCATGATATGTTCGACTTTTTCAACGTCGATTTCCATTTCCTTGGCAATTTCCTCGTTGGTCGGTTCTCGGTTTAGTTCCTGAGTTAATCGTCTTTGTGTCCGAAGTAGCTTGTTAATGGTTTCAACCATGTGTACAGGAATACGAATAGTTCTGGCCTGATCGGCAATCGCACGAGTGATTGCCTGTCGGATCCACCAGGTTGCGTAGGTTGAGAACTTGAAGCCTTTGTCCGGATCGAACTTCTCGACTGCACGAAGGAGCCCTGTGTTGCCTTCCTGAATAAGATCCAAAAGATCTAGTCCTCGGCCGACATATCGCTTAGCAATAGAAACTACCAGACGCATGTTAGCTTCTGCCATCTGGTCTTTGGCTTCTTTTTCACCGGCCACAACTCTTTGGGCAAGAGCCAGTTCCTCGTCAGCTTTAAGCAGCGGAATCTTACCGATTTCCCGCAAGTACAGTCTAACTGAGTCGTCGGCTACATCGTCCAGGTAAACTTGATCGGTAATAACGATTTCTTCGTCGTCTTCAGCTACCCATTCGTCGCTAGTTCCGGTTCCGGTAGCATCGCCTGGTGCTTTAATCTTAATATTGCTGTCAGCCAGTTCTGTATACAATTTGTCTAGAATGTCGACATTGTCCGGCGTATCTGGAAAAGCCGCGAATATATCGCGCTGGTCGATCTCACCGGCTTTCTTGGCTTTGGCTACCAGTTCGGCCTTAATTTCATCTGGCGTCTGCGGTACAGCCTCTTTTGATGCTTGTTTCTTAATTCCTCTTGGCATTATCTAGTTGTCTCCTTAGCGGTCTTAAGTAATACGTCTAATCTTTTCGCCGCTTCTAATAATCTTCCGGTATCGGCTTCGTTTGAAGTCATCAGGGCGCGGGCCAGCCTGTCTTTTTGGGTTTTCACGTACGTTTCTATCTGGCGAATCTGCAATCGAGCGGCTTCGTAACGAAGCTCTATAACCTCGAGACTCTGATAGAGCTCTTCATATAATAATGCCAGTATCTTACCATAATCAGCAAGTTCCGGCAACAACCCCTTGCCTTCCTCCTGGTAATTGTAGTCTAGATTAGACTTTAGAAAATCGAGCAGCTTCTTGGCCCGGTCCTCATAGAACATATCCCGCGTCATAGGATCCAGGTATTTACGCAGGCTGGGAAGCATTAGTCCGAGCGCTAGAATCTTGTTCTGAGCTTTAAGCATGTCGGTAGTGACTTGGCTGTTTATGGATATATTTTGTGTTCGCAACTTAGCTTTTGGGCCATCGGGCTTATGCATGGCAATAGATTTTTGTCTGAGCGAATCTACACCGACGTCCAGAATCCGGGCTATTTTAATTAGGTAGTGGTCTTTCTCGACCGAATCGCTAAGCTGGTCGATTACCTTTATTACCTGGTCGCTAAACTTTTTCTTACCGATTGCGCTACCAAGATCCAGCAGTTTTGTATAGCGTTCGATAATCCAGTCGACCGCGTAGGCCGGCTTGTTGACCGCTTCCTTCCAAGCGCTTGGATCATTTTTGGCTATTTCATCCGGATCCTTGCCTTCCGGCACTGTGATAATGCTCAGGTTTACTCCAACTTTAGCGGCAATTGGGATCGCCCGCTCAGTCGCCTTCAATCCGGCTTCATCCTGGTCGAAGGCCAGACGCACATCGCCGGTAAACCGGCTCATGGCCTTTAAATGCTGGTCGGTAATCGCTGTTCCAGCTGTTGCCACAATGTTCTGCACGCCTGCTTGGTAGCTGCCAATAACATCTAGATTTCCTTCGGCCACGACTACGAAGTCTGACTTGCGGATTGCGTCTTTAGCCAGATGCAGGCCGTAAACGTGGCGGCTTTTATCGTAAACCGGACTCTGGGGAGTATTTATATACTTCGGGCTGTTCTTGTCGTCGCTTAACTGTCGGGCAGTAAAGCCGATAACTCGGCCGGTACTATCTTGCAAAGGAACCATAAGTCGGTTGATAAACATATCAGAGAAGCCGCGGTAGCGCTGGGTTGCTAATCCCGCCTGCTTGATAACAGTATCCTTGATGCCCTTGCCTCTTAAAAATGTTACTAATGCGGTATCTTGGTTTGGCGAGTAACCTAGCTTAAAAGTCAGAATCGTTTCTTTTGAATAGCCCCGGGTTTTTAAAACGTAATCCAGCGTCGGTTTGTGCTTGCTTAGATGCACTTGGTAGAACTTGGCGGCTAATTCAAGTGCAGTAAATAGCTCTTCTTTGTTTACTCCGGATGACTTTCCAGTCGTTTTTTTAAACTGCTCCAGATCGACTCCGGCCTGGCGGGCCAGGACTTCTAGGGCGGCCTTGAAGTCTAGACCGTCCATTTCCATTACGAATGAGATCATATCCCCGCCCTTGCCGCTGCTGAAGTCATGCCAGATCTGCTTTTCCGGTGAGATCATAAGGCTCGGAGTTTTCTCTTTGCTAAACGGGCTAAGGGCTTTGAAGTTTCGTCCAGAACGTTTCAATTCAAGGTACTGAGAAACTACGTCTTCAATACTAAGCCTGCTCTTGATCTCTTCTACCGCATCCATACCTATAGTCTATAGCTATAGACTAATGACTGAAAGCATGAGCCAGATTAATTAAACTACTACTTAGGCAAAACTAGTTATTTACTGATAAAATACTGCTTATGCAGCCGCAACAGCCATCTCCCCAGCCTAATCAGTACGACTTTATTCTAAACCCCAATACCCCGCCTAAAAAAAGCCTGTTCAGCGGTGGAAGTTCAACGATGCGGAAAGTTATTGTAGTTTTAGGCGGAATATTATTACTAATAGTTGCTTTTATGCTTGTCTCCTCCCTGCTCGGGGGCGGTGACAAAAGCCAGCAGCAAAAACTTCTGACTGTCGCCCAGGACCAGACCGAACTAATCAGGGTCGCCCAGCTGGCTAAGGAAGAACGCTCAATCCGGGACACAAAAACCCTGGTATTTGCCAACAACACTGAACTCAGCCTGATAACTTCTAAGCAACAGGTCATGAGAATGCTTAGCAAGAAAAAGAAAGTAAATGAAAAGCTGCTGGTTCTTAAAAAAGACGCCAAGACAGATACAGCTTTGAAATCAGCTGCCCAGAATAACAATTTCGACAAAGTATTCACAGATATTCTCAAGAAAGAACTGACAGCTTACAAAGCAGATCTGAATGTTGCTATTGAAGCTACTTCTAATAAGACAGATAAGAAGCAGCTGACAGCTTCGCTTGAAGGTGCAACACTTCTGTTAGGCGACAAGTAATTTAGACTTAAAAGAAATCAAAAAAATAAATTAAAGCTCAGGCAATGCGTGCTTGGCACCAGTCACCAAATCGTAACTGTGCCTGATAAAGCCCTGAATTTCTTCCCACTCGATCTCGCCAGTCAAGATAATTGTATTCCAGTGTTTTTTGTTTAGGTGGTAACCTTCCAGAACGGTAACGTACTTTTCCCTTAGAATTAATGCTAATTTAGGATCGCACTTGAGGCTAATACGCACCGGATCCGACTTTTCCGTAACTAATGCAAACATTTTGCCCTCACCTTTGACATCGACTTTGTAGACGGCCACATCTTCGCCAAATGGATAATCCAATCTGGCATTAGGCATGCTTAGCAAATATTCTTCGACCTGTTTATGCGTCATCTTTTAGTTTATTTATATAATCCTGCAGTTCGGCTATCGAAGCTTGAATGTCGTCGAAAGCCCGGTGGCTGGAGTCTTTTTCAAAGACATAGCCGTATTTGCCCTGCATTAATATCTTCAGACTGCTGACATCCAGCATCCGGTAGTGGAGCAAGCTGTCTACTTCCGGCCACCACTGACGGATAAAGTTTCGGTCGTTCCAGATTGAGTTGCCGGCTAGAATTGCCGGTTCTTCCCCGAAGTTTTCCTTGATTAACTCAACAATGTCCTTGATAGCTTCCTGCTCAGAAATCTTGCTGTTGCGAATTTTGGCCGTCAGTCCGCTGGCATTGTGCTGGGATGCCGCCCACGGATTCATGGCGTTAACAACTGAATCTGGATGGTTGATTACAGCTTCAAAACTGGCGATTGTCTTGAAGTTGAAATCGGTGATTTCTATCGCAACTTCAACTATCCGGTCTTTTAAAGGCTCCAGTCCGGTCATCTCAAGATCCACCCAAAGCAATTTGGTAGGTGTTATATTCTTATCCAACATTAGTGTAAGTATACATTATCTAGGCTTTAGGAGGGTTAGAAACGGCATTATGAGAACTTATAAGATTTATTTGGCCGGCTTAAAGCTGAGGCAAACCGAATTAATGCAGTAGTGCTGACCGGTTTTCGAGTCGTCGGCGGCAAAAACATGGCCTAAATGGCCGCCGCAGTTTGCGCAGACTACTTCTTTGCGCTGCATACCAAGGCTGTTGTCATCCAACAGTTCGACTGCGTCGTTACTAACAAGCTCCGAAAAACTAGGCCAGCCGATTAAACCAGGAATCTTGCTGTCGTATTTGGCATCGCTTTTAAACAGATCAGCACCGCAAGCAGCGCAGGTATACATACCCTTTTGATTGTGGTTCAAGTACTTGCCGGATCCTGGAGCTTCGGTACCCTTTTTTCTAAGAACCTTGTATTGTTCCGGGGTAAGCTTCTTTTTCCAGTCTTCGTCCGACAAGTCTAACATTAGGCTATTTCTTGTCTTCTTTTTTGCGATCCATTCGATCCAGCTTCAATCCGTGTACTACCCAGTAGATGACAGCTGCTACAGCCAGCAAAGTGATTAGAGCTGACAAGATGCCGCCCCAGCCAATAACTAGTTCGCGTGAATCGCTTTCGTAGATCGTCCATACAGCTCCGTCCAATCCTTCGGTACTGCCGACGATAAAGCTGACTAACGGATTAATGAGTCCTTGTACTAGCGCCTTGACTGCTTCTCCGACCTGCGTTCCAATTGCAAGTCCGACGGCAAGCCCGACAACTCCCTGCTCGCGTACGAAATTCATAAAGTTTTTAACCTGGTTTTTCACCTTGTTCTCCTTAGTTAATAAACTTAGTATAGATCGAGTAACTTATAAAAGAAACTGATGCGCTTATCACCATTCCCCAAATAAGGTCGTAAACTACGATTGTTAACGGCCACCCCTTCAAGGTCGCGTAGTTGGTCAAGTCGTATGTCGCATATGTAGTTAGGCCGAACAACGCCCCTCTAAGAAGTGCTGTATTAGCCGAACCGGCAACAATGGACGGCTGAATGACGAAAAAGATAAGCATACCGATGAAGAGCGCGTAGAATAATCCGGCAGCCACCCACTTAACTTGGTCGGTCATTAATCCTTTCAGCTGAGTCGCATAAAGATTTTTAGCTACAAGTCCTAGCCAGATTCCGTCAAGCAACAAAAAAGCCATGACTGCGATTATATATAACACCGGGTAATTAATTTTCATTTGTTATCCTTTCCTGCTTTCAAGTATACGGCACGGGTTTGTGCAGGAAAATGTTCGATCGCATAACGGAGTGCAGTTCGCGGCATTTTGCTAGCGTTTTGATCCAGAAAGCTTATGAGTACTTGCCGGTCTTTCTTGCCAACTTCCCTGAGCGCCCAGCCGGTTGCCTTGTGAATATAGTGGTGGCTGTCACCTAAATATTGTTCAGCTAGTTTTAGCGTCCAGGCAAATTCGCCCTTTTGAATAAAATAGAAGGTCGAGATAATCGCGATCCGTCGTTCCCAGACGTTTTTGGAAACTGAAAGTCTGTCTAGAATTGTCTGGTCTTTGTCGTAGATAAATCCACCGACAATATCCCGAGCACTGGTGTCGACCAAATCCCAGTTATTTATCCAGTTAGTATTTTGCAGATATAAATCAAACACCTGTTGCTTAACTTTTTCGTCACCCTTCTTAAACTGTAGTACCCAAATGAATAATGCCGTCAAACGCTCCTCGTGAATTTCAGACTGCAACAGGTTAACTACGTCCAGCGGGGTTAGTATTTTGTAATATTGTCTGGATATTGCCCTTTGTTTCGGCACAGTTACGCCCAAGAATCTATCCGTTACACCAGGTTCAGATTTGAAATAGCGAGGAAAAAAATCGGCTTTTACCGGGTCGGATTGTTCCCGCAAATCAGATTGAATCTGTTGGATAATAGTATTCATGACTACATGTGTTCAGGCGCTTGCATGCCAAGCAGGCTCAAACCGTTTTTCAAAGTTTCAGCGTAGATGGTGACTAGTTTTAAGCGCTCGCCTTCTCTTGGATCGTCGATTACACGATTGTTTTCGTAGAAACGGTTGAATTCCTGTGCCAGCTCGAACAAATAATTGCATATCAAATGAGGCATCAGCTCTGCTTCTGCCCGCTGAATAATTTCTTTGTTTTCGCTAAGTTTCAGTACCAGCTGCCGTTCGCTTGGTTCAATAGAACTAATGGCAACGGCTGTTTTGCTGCTTTTAGCCAGTATGCTTCGGGCTCTGGCGTGGGCATACTGCAGATATGGTCCGCTGTTGCCTTCAATACTGACGGCTTCATTGATATCAAAGACGACATCACTGCCGACTCGGACTTTCAGGAACTGGTAGCGTAGTACGGCCGCAATTGCCGGGTCATCATCTTGGCCGCCTCGGGTTTTCAAAGCTTCTGCCACTTGATCGAATAGCCAGGATATCTCTAAAACATCTCCGGTTCGGGAACTCATTTTACCGGTACTTAACTTTACTGTTCCGGTAGAAATATTGACTGTAACATCTTTCAATTTCGGCATGCATAAAGCTGCTGCTGCCAGCACACCAACGAAATAATCCCGCTGTTCTTCGGCAGTAACAATATAGCTTTTATCTGGGTGGTAGTATTCGTCCTTTAGCTTCATCAGCCCAAGATCCCTAGCACCGTAAAGTCCAAGCCCTTTGGTGCTGACAAATACGTTATCGAACGAACCGTATTCGCTGCCGCGGAAGATAATTGCCCCGTCGCTTTCCTGGAATACTTTGCCGACGTTGGCTTTGACGATCGGTACTCCCCGTGCATCGGCATCGCTTTCTAAAAACTTCCGTTCAGTCGGCTTGTTGCCAAGTCTAGCTACAATCTGGTCGATCTGCTCAAAACTCCAGTCCTTACATAGATCGTAAACAGCCGAGTACATCGGGTCTTCTCTGGTAAACGACTGTCTGGCAAGCTCGTCGATGTCTTTTTTAGCATTTGAATCTACTTTGTAAGCGGCCGCCCCTTCGGCATACATTTTAGACATAAAGCCGTTGCGCTCCTCGACAGGAATTGCTTTTAGTTTTTCTATATCGCCGCCTGCGAACCTAAGCAAGCTGTACATACTCTTGCCAACGTGCGAACCAATATCTCCGTGGTAACTTACCCGGTAGGTATGAGCACCGGAATCCTCGATTAAGTTAGCAATTGTGTCGCCAAGTATCGCATTGAAGGCATGCCCGATATGCATAGACTTAAAGGGATTGGGATTATTAGTTTCAATTACTACCGTTTGACCGTGATTAAACTTGTCCGGCTTAGCAGTAAGTAGTTCCAGCAGAATTTCGTCTTTAAGCTTCAAGTTGATAAAACCCGGTCCGGCGATTGAAGCTTGCTGAATTGTGTCATATTGGGTTTTTTCTATTTTTTGCTTGATTTCTTCAGCCAGTTCTCTGGGGCTGCGGCCCAGATCCTTTGCCAGCTGCATTGCTACGTTTGTTGAGAAGTCGCCGAATTTTGGGTCCGGTCGAGTTAGCTGTACGTCAGGATTAACTGAATACAAATCTTTAACAAGTATAGCTAGTTGGCGGCTTAGTTCTTCCATTTACTCCATTTTAACCTGTTAAGAGTTAGATGGCTATTACTTATGGCTAGAAATATATTACTTTTTCAGTTTCCGGTTCGACAAGTACATTTCCCTGATCACCAAGTATGTTGCGCTAATGAAAAAGAAAAATAGTGCCGTAGTTGTAAAAGTTTGTTCATACTGCAGCGGATTAAGCAGACGGTCGGATACATCGAACAAGATTCCGGCAGGGTTTATTAAAACGTCCCAGGTATTCCATCTCAGGAAACGGCCAAGGTAAATAGCGAAACTACAGAGTAGAAAAACCAACCCGATTATTACATCGGCATTTAGTCTTGTCATATATTTTTTCAGCCGTTCATGAACTACTAACACGCTGGCGTAGCCCAGTGCCAAGCCGCTAAGCGTAAACGACAGCAATAAAACAACGTCTAGTAGTAGTGTTCCCTTTGGGCTCTGCTGCAGATGGATAAAGTCAGTTACCAGATAGAAGCTGTTGGGCAAAAAGCCCAGCCACATGACCGAATAAGCGATTACCCTTGGCAGCCTGAGCCTTCTATTCTTTAGCTCGATTTCAAGGTAGTAGGCGAATATTAACGGCAGCCAGGCTAAAAATAGGTTCCAATTCAGATACCAGAAATCATATGATTTGTAACTGACAGCCCGGATTACAAATAGAAAGATACTGATAGCTGACAGCCCCAGCAGTGCTCGAACAAAACGCTTGTGCATTAGCTAATTATAACCTGAACCGATCTATAAGCTATAATGGTTGAAATGACGGTCAACAAAATAATCGATCTGGTCCGGTTACCGATAAAAAAATTCATGTCTTATCTGGCAGCAATTTTAAACCGGGTTACCGGGGGCCGGGTTACTCCAACTATGATTACTCTGACCGGTTTTACAGTCCATATCTTGATTGCCCTGCTGATAGCTCGTCAGCACAATGTCTGGGCAGCAATTCTGCTGATAATATTCGGTATGTTTGATGCCCTAGACGGCGCCTTGGCTAGGTTGCAGAAATCTGACAGTCAGAAAGGCATGCTGATCGACAGCATCACCGATAAGATCAAAGAAGTCATGCTCCATATCGGTATTGCCTATGCCCTAGTTGTCAGCGGCAAATATTATTTCGTAGTCTGGTCGGTCGCTGCCTGCGGGGCATCCCTGCTCGTCAGCTACGTTAACGCCTGGGGCGAAGCTGTTGCCAGTATCCGACAGTCAGCCGATCATACAACTAACAAATCGTTTCGCAGCGGCATTATGACATTCGAGATAAGGATGACTGTCATAGTCTTCGGTTTGCTCTTAAACCAGCTGCCGTTTATGGTTGTTTTCCTAAGCATTTCCAGTGCCCTAACTGCGCTCGGCCGAGTCAGAAACATTTTTAATAAGCTCTGATATGATCCGGATAGACTTGCACAGCCATTCAGACAAATCTCCGGACGGCGGCATAGACCTCGACGAATACCTGCTGCTGTTTACCAAGGACAAGCTCGATTACATCGCCATAACCGATCACGATTCTATCTCCGGTGCGGTTAAGGCCCAAAAGCGGATTGGCGAGCGAATAATAATTGGCCAGGAAATAACCACCAAACAAGGTGAGATAATCGGCCTGTTTATTAATACTAAGATCAAACCCGGTCAGGATGCTTTTGCTGCCGCCAAAGAAGTAAAAGAACAAGGCGGGCTAGTCTATATACCGCATCCGTTTGAAACAGTCAGACAAGGAATATCCAAAGAAACCCTAAATGGCATAAGCGATCTAGTTGATATCGTCGAAGTCTTCAACGGCCGAGCGGTTTTCCAGAACAAAGGTCCGGAAGCTGCTACCTGGGCCAAGCTGAACAACAAAGTAACATGCGCCAGTAGCGATGCTCATGGCATACTAGGAATCGGAACCTGCTATACGACTATTTCTGAACCGCCGACGGCTGCCAATCTGGTTAAGCAGTTAAGGACCGCCAAGCTGACTACCATGCACCCTCCCCTGTACACCTTGTTGTATCCGAAACTAAACCGGCTTCGTGGTAAACTAAAGCTTAAGAATTAACAAAAATGAACCAATACTTATTCGCTTTACTATTTTTTCTACCTGCCGGCATAGCTAATGCCACGCCGCCGATTGCCAACAAAATTCCTTATATCAACAAATGGACTACGCCAATGGATTTCGGTAAGAAATTTCGGGGCCAGCGGATATTCGGACCTCATAAATCATGGCGAGGCCTGCTTACCGGTATGGTTGCCGGCGGCATAGTTGCGCTGATCATATATGCTTTTTTCATTCGCAGCCTGTATATGCCGTCAATACTGGTCAAGCAGAATTTCATACTAGGCAGCCTGCTTGGATTCGGAGCTTTGTTCGGCGATGCGATTGAAAGCTTTTTTAAGCGCCAGATAGGAATCAAGTCCGGTGAAAGCTGGCTGTTCTTCGACCAAATCGACTATGTTGTCGGCGCAATCCTAATCAGCATGCCGATTGTAAGATTTAGCCTAGATCAGTACGCGTTTGTAATATTAATATATTTCGTCATGCACTTTATTGTTAGCTACCTTGGTTTCCTGCTCGGCTTCAAAGACAAGCCGATTTAAACTACTTTTCTCTTAAGCTCTTAGCAAAAGCAATGTGCTCCTGCATTGGAATGCTAGCTATGTTCTTACCAATGACATCAAGTGGCAAATCTTCTAATTTCTTAAACCGGATACAGCTGGCACCCATATTTAACTTCTTGCCAGCCTCGGTAAAGTCAGACTTTAACTTATCTTTTAGACTTGGAGTGTTGTACGGGGCCATCAGATAAAGAGCCATGTAGTTCTTTTGGTTGCCCAAAGCAGCATACATATACGGCTTCTTGTTATATGTATCAGGATATACGCTTAACGGTACAACGTACGACAGCATGCCCCATTCAAAGACTTCTTGATAGCCTTTTGGCAGGTTATTAAGCACAACTTGCCTGACTTTCTCAATAGCCTGCCTTCTGTCGGGTAGCAGTAAATTTAGATATTCTTGAATAGTGGTTGGCTTGTCCGTCATTTTTCCGCCTTAATGAAATATTCGGTTTTAAATGTATCCTTTATATAATTTCGTCCAAACAGCTTGAAGAATATTTCCGTCTGAGACGGCATAGCGGCAACGGCGTTACACTTCATTTCACAAATCTCCGGCGGAAGGTTAAAACATATGTCGCAGTCCGCTTCATCTCTTAACGGAGGCTGTTCGATATTAAAGAAAATATTAAGTTTTTCATCGGCTTTTTTCAAATATTTTTCATACTGATCAAAAGTATGGACAGCATGGTAGATTTCGAGTGACTCCTTGCCTCTAACAGATTCGCTTACCCAGTCTGATATGCAGGCATGGTCGTCATGGCCGGTCAGTCCGTCAGATCCGAATGTCAGAATTGAATCCGGCTGGTACTGCTCGATCAGTTTCCTGAGCTTATTTACAGCTTGCCTCCTGTCGGCTTGCTGGCAACAGCCGTCAGCATATCCAAGCCAATGGTGATTGCTAATGCCAAGCGCTTTTAGGGCTTTAGACAATTCTCGGGCTCTAACTTGTCCAAGCTTTGCCGGCGGCCACTTATTATAATCCTGAGAACCGGCTTCGCCTTTGGTGGCCGTAATACAGACGACAAGCTGGCCATTGCTGGCAGCACAAGCCATTATTCCGGCCGACAAGTAGGATTCGTCATCCGGGTGAGCCCAGACAGTCATTAGCCGGCCTAATTTTTTGATGTCTTTGACTGTACTGATCTGTTTCATAGGTTTAAACCAAAATTAACCAATACTTAATTTTAACCATGAATAATGCGAACAAGCAAAACCGGAATAATAATTTAGGCTAGTTCCTGCTTTAGTTTTTCAACCAGTTCGACGGGTGTCGGATTAACCCCGTTTAATAGACCTAAGTAAATTGACGTGAAGTCGCCCATGATAACAGTCCAAAGCATTTGCTCTATTTCAGTCTCTCCTTGGGCTTCTACGTCGGTCGGGTGCGGCCGCTTGCCGGAAAGCAGCTTAGCCGATATTTCAAACCGTTTTTTAATCTGCGGGTGATCGAAAGACGATCTAAGATCTATGACGGCATAAGGCTTGTGAACCGGGTGCGAGCTCCAGCCGATAAATTCGTTGTGGCTGAATTCAGGCAGTATTCCCTGCCAAGCTACGTTTTTGGCATTTTCATTAAAAGATATCTTCCATTTGTAGGCAGCCGGCGACAAAAAGGGACCGGAATAGACCACGACGCTTTTACCCATTAGATCTTGGGCTAGTCTCTTAGCTGGATTCTTTTTGGCTGGTACTGTCGGCAGCAGGCTGGCAATATGTTTTTCCAAGTAGCTGGCAACTGGTTTCAGGTTTCCAATTTTGCCGTTTAAAAGATCGGCTTTTTCAAGTATCTGCCAGACGGCTTTCAAATTGTAGAATACGGCGTATCTTGGCTGACTGGCTTTCGGCAGCAGTATAAATGTATGTCCGCTGGCTTCTGCCATTTCCTGGAGCTTACCTCCGCCGGCAATGACTATTATTGTAGCCCCGGTTTTTTCAGCCTGGGTAAGCGCACTAATAGTCTCTTCCGTATTACCGGAATAACTGCAAGCAATAAACAGAGTCTTTTTGTCTGTATAGCTTGGGATATTATACTGGCGGCAAATTTCAAATGGCACATTTGTACCGGGGATACTGGTACAAAGCTGGGCGGCTAGAGCCGACCCGCCCATACCGGCATAAACGATATTGTCGTATTTAACCTTGGGCGTGAAATCAAACTTAAAGCTATGCGTCAGCTGCTGCGGCTGTTTGGCGGCGATTCCTAAAGCGTCCTGAACATCTTTTTCGTGTATGTATTTAAGATCGTCGAGCATATTCTCCCTTTATAGCCTTAATATTTCTAGTATACAGGCTTTACACTTAATCTGCTTATGCTATAGTGTAGACAAAGAATAGATAAACTAACGGGGGTGGGAATGTTCGACCAAAATGATCAAAATCAACAGCAAACTCAGCCAGCAGCGGCTGCAACGACTGATTCTACTGGCATGCCAGCATCAGATGCATCTTCAATGCCAACTCCAGACCCAAGCAGTGCTCCAGTGCCAACTGTACCAGATGCACAGAGCTTTAATTCAACTGTAATGCCAGTGACATCAGACAATACAAGCACAACCAGCAGCGATTCATCTACTAGCGACTCTACCGTTCCTGATTTATCCAGCCCTGTCGAACCAGAAACAACTTCCGAGCCTCAAGCAATTGCTGCAGATCCGTCTATGAGCTCGCTTCCTACTCCGGACCTATCTGCCACTCCGACTGTAGACGAACCAAAAACCGAAGATACTTCCTCTACTGAAAACAATGACAGCAGTACTCCAGGCATCAGCGACGACCTGATGAGCATCAAAAAAGATGCTTTGCAGAATCTTTCTCCGCTGCTTAGCCAATTAGAACAATCTCCAGAAGAGAAATTCCGAACTACCATGATGCTTATCCAAGCTTCCGACGACCAGTCGTTAATTCAGACTGCATATGCGGCTGCTAAAGAAATAGAAGATGAAAAAGTCCGTGCACAAGCGTTACTCGACGTTGTTAACGAAATCAACTACTTCTCTCAGCAAGCCAAAAGCGAATAAACTAGCTAACTATTTTTAAAACCTAAATTTTTAGAGGTCTAAATCTGGACCGGTTCGAGGTATTGTACTACTTCCATTTGTGGGAGTTGTAGTATTAGTAGCACTTGGAGTCTGAGCATTAGCTGCTGCCTGAGCTTCGGCTGCTCGCTTAGCTTCCTCAGCCTTTTTAGCTTCTTCTGCTTTGCGGGCATCTTCGGCTCGCTTAGCTTCCTCAGCTTTTCCGGCTTCTTCTGCCTTTTTAGTTAGATCTGAGTCGTCTTTGTTGTCATTCTGCGTTTGGCTAGAAGCAGGCTTCTTGTCATTACCGGCTATTTTGTTGTAAACCCAGCGGCCACCAAAGAACAAGCCGATTAATACGGCAGTAGTTGCAACCAAAGACAGTACGCCGACTAACCATGCCATACCCATTTTTTCTCGTCGAGCAGCTTGAGAATAAGCCTGCACTTCTGGCGGTAAAGATGTATCGTAAGTAGTATTTCGTCTATTAAAAGGCCATATTGCCATGTCTCAACTCCTTGTTTACTTATATTATAGTACAAAGTTGACGACAGCGCAACAGCTTAAGCGGCTAGCTGATCTTGTTTTAATGCTAAATACTCTTTGCGAGCAACTCTTAGTTGATCAGACGTAATTGTACTACCTAGTACAAACGGGATCCTGTGATTTGGAACAAATTCAGCCGGTTTTTCATATTTTGTTCTTAATTCTTCAAGTTCAATCTTACTTTCATCAGAAGTTAGATTCTTTTCAAAGTCATTTACCTGATCCATTAATCCCCATTTCTGAAGATTCTGGCGAGTAGTATTATGCCAATCCTGTTTTGTAAGCAGCCCGGCTAATGAAATTGCAACTGCGTGGCCCTTTATACCTAAAATTCTTGGTATACCGTCAACACCAGGCATATGGTTACCATGCTTATCGTTATCGGCGATAGTTCTGATCGTATCATCTGGAAAAGCATGCAGAACAGGTAAAACTTCGTAAACAAATAAATACTGGTGTCTGGCTTCATCGGCACTTTCTTCCATGTGTAGATCAAAACCAATTGGATCAAACAATGCAGCGCTACGTCTATGTGCTATCACGGTCTGCCCTTCTTGACCTGAAGCATATACTTTCACACCAGTAATATGACTAACTTCTACACTTGATCCTGCTCTATGTTGCGACACTAACCCTCGAACATACTTTATTGACCCACTGAGATCCGTAATTTCACCGAACATATCCATCGCGTGCTTATGTCCGTTTTCCTCAGCAGTCCACATGCGTAATTCTTCGTCTAATGCACCACCTAATTCCGCACCGCCAGCCATAATTGCATAAAAAATATCTCGTACATAGCTGGGTAAATTATCTTCAGTTAAATTACCGACAAAGTAATTTCTTGCCCTTACAATTTCCAGACTAGATACGGTTTCATCACTTAGATCGTATTTAGACTGTAAGAATGGCAGCCAGCCATCATAAACATCACGGATCATTAAAGCAATTTGTGAAAATTCGGAATCACGTTCAATAATTCTTGAATTTGGATTTTCTATGCCTTTGTTAAGAGTTGCTACGGCTATAGATCGCCAATCTAAGGGTTCGCGAGTTGGCCTGGGATCATTTAGCACGGAGGCATCCCACGGTTCGGGAATGTAGCCATAATCTGCATCGTCTATGTCGGCAGTCGGTGAAAGTCCACGTTCAACAAATCTATAATGATGATCTAGCAAATCACTACTTAAAGCTTCTTCGATTAATTGAATTTTTGCCTTTTCGTTCGCTGGATCTGGAATAAATCTCTCTATCTCACTCATGGCTATGTATTGTAGCGCCAATGAATTTAACAACCAAGTTTATGGAGTTAAATACTGATATACTCATAAGCAATATGGAACTAAAATCCAGAAAGTTTTGTCCGGTCTGTAAAAAACGCAGCCTTGTATTTAGTAAAGACCGAATTCACTGCATTAGCTGCAAAGCCTACCAAAAGCAGTCGAATTTTGTTCACCGCTTCAGAATATGGTGCATTGGACGGCACTGGTTGTGGCGTTTGATAATATTACTAATTTTCGTCGGTTTGTTCTGGCAATTGTATAAGCACCCAATGCTGAATGTTGAAAGAATAAGCTTCGACAACCCATTAGGCGGATTAGACATGGGTATTCACGAGCTTGGTCATCTGTTGTTCGGACCCTTAGGCGACATTTGGCGGATTGCCGGGGGCAGTTTGGCTCAATGCATCTTCCCACTGCTCTGGATTGCTGGATTTTTACAAGTCAGGTGGTATTTTGCTGCCGCCATGTGCTTTCCATGGTTGGGCATGAACTTACTTGACGTTGCCGTCTATGCCGGTGACGCCAACGCCCGGCTTTTACCGCTCTCAACTGGTCCTGCCGGCATTGGTGCTGGCAATTCAGAAGAAGCTTACAACCAAGGCCATGACTGGTACCAGCTATTGACTCGAACCGGAAGGCTGGATCAGGACTTAACAATTGCCCATAACCTCAGGATTGCTGCCTTATTGGCCTTATTTACAGGAATAATAGTAGGACTTTATATAATTGTTAGTATTGTCAGGTCTAATCTGAAGACCAGTCAAGCTTAAAAGCGTAGAATCAAGTTCTAAACTACATGCCCATCATGCCACCGCCCATACCGCCCATAGCGGCTGCGGCTGCCCCAGCATCTTCTTTTTCAGGAACATCGACGACTAATGCGCCCATGGTCATACTAGTTCCGGCGATAGACACGGCGTTTTGAATAGCTTCTCGTGTAACTCGAACTGGATCTACTACACCGCTTGCCTTTAGATCTACCAGTTTACTAGGGGTGATTACATTAATACCTTGTCCGGCTTTAGCTTTCTTTACTTGCGGAAGCCACTCGTCCGGGTTTATTCCTGCATTTTCCAAAAGAATCCTAAATGGTTTCTCAAGTGCGTTCTGTAGAAGCGTTGCACCGGCAGCATCTGATCCATGACCGCTAACTTTTATGGTCTCAGCTAAATCTATTAGAGTCACTCCACCACCTGCGACAATTCCTTCTTCCAGAGCGGCTTTAGTAGCAGCTACAGCATCATCGACTCGGAATTTCTTTTCTTCTATTTCGGTTTCGGTAGCCCCGCCGACCTTGATTACTGCAACTTTGCCTTCCAGGCTAGCTCGGCGTTTTTCGCGGTCTTCCCGGTCGTATTCACTAGTAGAATCCTTTATTTGCGCATTGATTTGCGCAATTCGGCTCTTAATAGCTGTCGACTTACCGGCACCTTCTACAATTGTTGATTCGTCCTTAGTGACGATTACTTTTCGGGCGCTGCCTAACATGTCTAATTCGACATCTTCGAAGCTCATACCCTGATCTTCGCTAACTACCTGTCCCCCGGTAAGAATAGCTATATCTTCTAACCTGTCTGTCCGCTTGTCGCCAAAGCTTGGAGCTTTGATGGCAACAGTATTGAACACGCCCTTTAGCTTGTTTAGGATCAGAGTTCCCAGTGCTTCTCCTTCTACATCCTCAGCGATAATGACAAGGTCCTTCTTGCCGGCTTGGGCAAGTTTTTCTAAGATTGGCAGGAATTCCTGGACAGAACTGATTTTCTTATCAGTAATTAGAATTGCTGGCTTGTCATAAACAGCTTCCATTCTAGTTGTATCAGTCACCATGTAGGCACTGACAAAACCGCGGTCCATGGTAAATCCTTCTACAACTTCGCTTTCAAGCTTAAGTCCCTGTCCTTCTTCGACGGTTACGACACCGTCTTTGCCAACTTTGTCGATAATATCGGCGATCAGGTTGCCGATTTCAGCATCACCGGCAGAAATAGTGGCTACCTCTGCGACCCGGCTCTTCTTGCTTTTAATGTCTTCGCTAAGCGTTCCTAGTTTCTTAATAACGTCGGCTGCGGCTGCTTCCAATCCCTTCCTAAGTTCCATTGGGTTATGACCGGCAGCTATTAGCTTGTTGGCTTCGTTTAAGATATGGTAGGTCAGAACTGTAACTGTAGTAGTACCGTCCCCTGCTACGTCGTTCATCTTATTAGCTGCCTGTTTAATAAGCTCTGCTCCAACTTTATAGCCTAGTGTTTCATCGTCAACATCGGCAATTTCTACGCCTTTGGCGACAGTAACACCGTCATGAGTAACTGTTACACCGCCGTAGCTTTTGCTGATTAAAACGTTCCTGCCTTTAGGTCCCATTGTCGTCTTGACTGCATCATAAAGCAGCTGGGCTCCGCCTAAGATTCGTCGTCTTGCATCATCGTCATAAAATACTTTTTTAGCCATAAATTATATCCTTTCCTTTGTTTAACCTATTTAACTGTCGCGATTATGTTGGCCCGGTTAACTAGAGTAAACTCTTCTTTGCCAACTTTTACATTAGTCGCTTCGTATTCGTTCTTATAAATTACCCGCTCGCCAACTTTTACTTCTTTGACGCCATCTCCAATTGCTACAACTTTAGCTATCTTAGGTTTTTCCTGGGCGTTACCCGGCAGATAAAGTCCGCTAGCAGTCTTGCTAACTGCTTCTTCAGCTTGGACAACAATGTAGTCGGCCATAGGTGTGATATTCATAAGTACTCCTCTTTTTTATTAGACTAATATTCTCATAAAGCGTTAGCACTTAGATATTTAGAGTGCTAACTTTCAGCACTCATAATAGCCGAGTGCTAATTACTGGTCAAGAGATTCTGGCTTCTTATTAACTGTCAGATGAATTAGGATCGTACAAACTAGCCCGCTTGAAATAATCAATAAGAATCTGGTCTCCATCCAAAGGAAATCCTAAACGTTCTACTATTTCACCTTCTTCCGTCTCAACAGGATACCTGATTGCAACTCCGTCACGGCCGATTGAGTATTCGAAGCATTCGCCAATTACCTGTTCTACGTGAGTTCTGCCTAAAGGCTGTACATATACAGCCGATGAGTCATCGCTCGCCATTATAACGTTGAAAATCCTATTAAAGCCTACTCTGTCGAATAAATTGTCTTCCGGCTCTACCTGCAAGCCATAGTCGAAGGTTTCATCATCATTGCCCCTGAAAGAAACTTTCCCTTGCAAGTGAGCTACGCTGTGGCTAAAAGCCATTTCAGACTGGTTAACAGCTGCTGAAGCCAACGTGTATGTACCTGCAGTCGGGGTTTCAAAAACATTATCAAGTCCTTCGGGAGTTGCTGGAGGTAATACCCGGTGATCGAAGTATGCGGTCATATAATACATTCGCTCATCTAGAAGTTCAGCAACGCAATCGGGTTCAACCGCTTCATATTCGCCTTCTTCATTTAGCTTCACATATGGAACGCCGTCTAGATCGATTACAAACGTTAGGTCAGGCTGGGATAGCCTGCCATTTTCAGTAATTAATATCAGATCTTCAGCTTCGCTATGCAATGAAATAATAGCCCTAGCAAAATACTGCAGGTGGCTAGGAGCTTCCGAAATGATTAAGGTATCACCAATTTCCTTGTCTTCAAACTGCCAGCTATCGACTGCTTCACCTTCGTACACTACTGCATCCATTGCACCTGTCTCAAGGCTATGTTTTAACTGCATATCAGCTATGCGATCTAGTATTACAGGGTATTTCTTCTCTATTTCAGACATTAAGTTATATATTTTAACATTATTTTACTAAATCAACAATAGTGG
>CAZWJA010000012.1:0-34816 GCA_964634445.1 uncultured Candidatus Saccharibacteria bacterium
ACGGGTACTCCTTATTTACTCCTTAATTATACATTAAAACTAAAATGAATTTATATTGACGTTTTACTTAACATATGTTAAAATACTCTAGTAACCAGTCAGCATTGACGCATTTCCCCTATCTGGTCGCTTGGGATATGTCGAGCCAATAGCGAATCCACGGCTGCCTCTTAGACAGAGAGCTGCTACGACGGCTACACTGTAAACTTTAAGGAGTCTCCATGTCACAAGCCTACGAGCTAGACAGAATTACAATTGATACCGGTGATGTACCTATTATTGGTATAGACGAACTAATCGAGCGTGGCCGCCCTGATATGACTAAAAGCGAGTATTTTTACCGCAAAGGCAGTCTTGAAATTGTTAGGGATTTAGTCCAAATCGGCTGGGTAGACGACACCCCTCGAGTCTACGGTGCAACCGACAGACAAGAGCTAATAGTTCTTCCCCATTATAAAGTTAAAACATATCCAAATATGACACTAGAGGAGCAGCGGAAGCATGACATTAGACATCTGCTTGGGCAGAATGATAAAAAATATAGCAATCGCGAAAGGACAACATTTGGATCAATTCTAGCACGAGGTAGTTTTGATGAAATACCATTTCACGTTGCAATAGGTACTCACGGCTTATTCGGAAATGCTCGCCCACCGTTAGTTCCGGAATTCTTTTCAGAATACTACCGAGAATATGCCGAACAGCAGAACATGACCCCGCTTGAAACAGCCCAAAGGCTACAAGTTGGAGTTTTTACAGTCTGTGCAACTTTAAGCGGTAGGATCATGGACGAAGAAGGCTGGCCAAAATATATGCGAGCCGTAAGAATGCCCCGCGAGGAATGGCCTACAAAATTAGATATGGTTAAAGCCACGCTGTCTAAAGATTTTATTTCGCAAACAGGTGGAAGCAGTAAGAGTCAGACTAAATCAAAACAAGATTCGTCTTTACGACCTCATCTACATATAGTTCGAAATGAATTCTCTAAAGAATAAACGAGCTTAAGCTACTTCGCCAATAACCATACGGCTGAAGCGTCGTACAACAACGTTTTCACCAAGTCGTGCGTTGGCGTCTTTTACAAGATCGCCGACAGTCTGGTCCGGATTCTTAATAAACGGCTGGTCTAACAAGCAAAGTTCTGCGAAATGCTTTTTTAGCATGCCTTCGACGATGTTATCTAACATGTTTTCAGGCTTGCCTTCGCTTTTGGCTTTATCTGTAAATTCAGCTTTTTTAGCTTCCCTATCTTCAGCTGGTATATCTTCAGCACTGACATATATGGGAGCAGCTGCAGCAATATGCATGGATACGTCTTTGACTAGCTCACTAAAACCTTCAGTTTTAGCAACGAAGTCTGTTTCGCAGTTTACTTCTACCAATACGCCGATCCGACCGTCATGGTTATAGGTTCCAATAACTCCGGCACGAGCTTCCCGCTCACCGCGCTTTTCAGCCTTGGTTAGACCCTTTTTGCGCATAGCTTCAAGAGCTTTGTCAAAGTCTCCATTTGCTTCTTCTAAAGCTTTCTTGGCATCTGTTAGTCCTACGCCTGTCAGGCTTTTAAGTCTTTTAATATCTTCAATACTTACTTTCATAGTTTACCTTTCTAACTAGAATTAGATTCTTATTTAGTTTCTTTTGCTACTTTGGTTTCTTCGGCTTTTTCTTTAGGAGCGGCTTTTTGCTTGGCTTTACCTTCTGCGATAGCTTGGTTTACGTAGTCCAAAATTAATTGGATTGTCTTAATAGCGTCGTCGTTGGCTGGAATTGGGAAATCAATGTCGCTAGGATCGGTATTTGTGTCAGCAACAGCAATAGTCTTAAGTCCTAATTTCTTAGCTTCCCGAATTGCGTTTACTTCGTTGTTAATATCGACTGCAAAGACTGCACCAGGCTTCTGAGCTAGATCTTTGATGCCACCATACAGGTGGTTCATCTGGTCGATTTCTTCCTGGAACCGCTGGACTTCTAGCTTGTTGTACTTGGATTCGATCTGGCCGCTGGCCATTCGGTTTTCAAGATCTTTCAGGTATTTGATCCGCTCGCCCATGGTCTGTTTATTAGTAAGCATTCCGCCTAGCCAACGTTCTGTAACAAACGGCATACCAGCTTCTTGAGCCGCCACCTTGACGATATCTTTGGCCTGTCTTTTAGTGCCGACAAACAGGATCTGCTTGCCCTCAGATACAGTTTTAGTAATAAACGGAAGAACTTCTTCCAAGGCTTCTACAGTCTTAGTCAGATCGATAATATGAGTACCGTCTCGTTTACTGTGAATATATGGCGCCATTTTAGGGTGCCACCTACTTGTTTTGTGCCCAAAATGAGCTCCGGCTTGTAATAAAGCCTTAATATCGACATCTACTGCCATTATGAAATCCTTTCACTTCGGTGATGACTGACCCGAGAATGTCCTACATGGATCATTTCAGGAGGATTTTGTTATCACCTGATTAATTGATAATAAGTCTATTTTAACAGATTTAATTTAATATGACAACAAATTTAATAGAGACAATTGACTTATTGACCCCTGGTGTGTATACTTGGACTCTGATGAAAAAAGATTTACACCCCACCAACTACCGACCTGTTGTCTTCAAGGACTTAAACAACGGCGAAATGTTCCTAACCCGTTCGACTGTTGCCAGCGAGGAAACTGTGAAGTTTACTGACGGAAAAGAATACCCATTAATTTCAGTTCACATTTCTAGTGCTTCTCACCCCTTCTTTACCGGACAGGAAAAGATGATCGATATCGAAGGTCGTGTTGACCGATTCAAAGCCCGACAAGAAGCAGCAGCCAAGCGAAAAGATGCCGCAATTGCCAAAGCTAAAAAAGTACGAGTTAAGAAAACTGCCGATATTGTCGTACCCCAGAAAATGGGCGCCCCTTCAGCCCGACGCTAGCTAAATTAGATTTACAAACGGTTAAGACTCCTAAAGTCCTAGCCGTTTTTCTTTTATATAAATATACTAATGTAATAACTTGGGGAAAGTATCATGAATAAAGAATCAGCGCTGCGAGAAGAATTAGAAGGACTGCAAAAACAATTAGCCGATCCCTCTATTTTTAGTTCACCGAAATACCCAAAGCTGGCCAAGCGTCAGAGCGAACTCGAAAAGACACTAGAGATAATCGACAAAGTAAACCGGCTTAACCAGCAGATTAAAGAAGCTCAGGAACTAAGCAGCGATTCCGATCCAGAAATTTCAGCTATGGCAAAGAATGAACTTCAGGAAACAGCAGACCAGCTAAAAGAACTTACATCTGTGTTGACTGAACTTCTTACGCCGAAAGACCCCAATGACGAACGTGATGCAATTGTAGAAATACGAGCCGCTGCCGGTGGAGATGAAGCCAGTTTGTTCGCTGGAGATCTATTTAGAATGTATTCACGCTGGTGTGAAGCTAAAGGCTTAAAAACTGAACTAATAGATGAAAGTCCTAGTGAAGTCGGCGGCTTCAAGGAAATTATTTTTGCCGTACGCGGCACTGAAGTTTACAAGCAGCTTAAGTTTGAAGCCGGTGTCCACAGAGTCCAACGAGTCCCATCAACCGAAAGTCAAGGTAGAATACATACCAGCACCGTAACAGTATCTGTTCTGCCGGAAGCCGAAGAAACGGATGTCGAAATAAACCCCAGCGATCTTAGGATAGATGTCTACCGGTCCAGCGGGCATGGCGGACAGAGCGTAAATACGACTGATTCAGCGGTTAGAATTACCCACATACCGAGCGGTCTGGTAGTTACCTGTCAGGATGAGAAGTCACAGATAAAAAACAAGGATAAGGCAATGGGCGTACTTCGTTCCCGGCTGCTGCAGATTAAACTAGACGAAGAACAGAAGCAGTCCAGCGACGCCAGGAAAAAATTAATTGGTTCCGGCGACCGGAGCGAAAAAATAAGGACCTACAACTTTCCTCAAGACCGGATTACCGACCACAGGATTGGCTACAGCCGAAGCAATATACCCGGTGCCCTTAACGGCGACATCGACGATTTAATCGATGCGCTGCTCAAGGCTGAGCATGAGCTTAAGGAGCAGGAGTAATAGCTTACTCACCGGCAGTTAAAAAAATAGATTTTACTAATTATGAATATAAGTACCTGGTTAAAAACATCTACGAACAAGCTTAAATCAGCTGGTATTGCCACAGCCAGGCTGGATTGTCTGGTCCTGTTAGAAGATGTAGTCAATCTTCCTCGCATTAAGATTCTGGCTGAAACTATTATTGAATTAAATTCCCAAGATCTTAAAAAACTGGATAATATGATTAGCAAGCGAATTAACCATACCCCGCTTTCATATATTAGAGGAAAAACCGAATTCTACGGCCGGGAGTTCATATTAGACGAAAATGTCTTAGAACCTCGTCCTGAATCCGAGACAATGATCGATTTATTAATAACTATTAATAATATAGAAACTGTCATAGATATAGGTACTGGATCAGGCGCCCTGGCAGTTACCGCAAAGCTGGAAAATCCTTTGTATATAGTCAAAGCAATAGATATCGATCCTGAGTGCATAAATGTCGCCAAGGCAAATATTGATAAATACGAGTTAGATATCGAATTACGCATTGGAAACCTGTTTGAACCATTTATTAATTCAAAGTTTAAAAATCTTGCCATTTTAGCAAATCTGCCGTACGTTCCGAACAAATTTACAATCAACCAGGCTGCAATGAATGAACCAAAAATTGCAATCTTTGGTGGTGAAGACGGTCTGGATTATTACCGAACACTATTTAAGCAGTTAAAGACTGTATCTTCCGAAAATCTTTACGTTTTATGCGAGTCGCTGCCAACTCAGCATATTAAGTTAAAGTATATTGCTGAGCAAAATGGCTTCGATTTAAAAACTAGCGAAGATTTTATCCAGTTGTTTACAAGAAACTAATTACTAGATGGAGCAGCTTCCAGTGTTGCGTCGATGCTTATTGTCTTGCCGTCTCTAATAACTGTCAGTTTGACTTTATCACCGACTGAACTGCGTCCCAGGACTGAAGTCAGGCTGTTATTCTCATTTATGTCAGTATCATTAATTTTTGTAATTATATCCTTCTCTTTAAGACCAGCTTTTTCGGCTGGACTTCCGGGGACAATTACTGCTTGGGCATCGTTTGGAGCCAGATAGGCACCTCTTTTAGTGCTCAAATTATACTGGTAGGCATAGTCGTCGGTGAGCGATACGTATCTTACTCCTAAATAAGGGCGAGTTAATTTACCTGTTTTAAGCACGCTATTAACTAGACCTTGTATATCATTTATCGGAATTGCAAAACCGATATTTTCGGCATTGCCAGCCACGGCCGTGTTTATACCGACAACCTCGCTATTTGTGTTTACTAACGGTCCGCCTGAATTACCACGGTTAATAGCCGTATCCGTCTGGAACAAATTCTGCAAAGTTTCACTCGCCCGGCCTGATTCGTCACCGGCTTCGACGCTTCGGCCGAATCCGGAGATTATTCCGCTGGTAACTGTGTTTTGGAACTGGCCGAGCGCATTACCGATGGCGACTACTTTATCGCCGACCTGTACTTTGCTGGAGTCGGCAAGTTTAGCCGCAGTTAAAGTCTTGCCCTTGGTGTCTTTTATTTTCAGAAAAGCTATGTCCAGGCTGTCGCTTTCTGCCGTCCGGCCGATTACCTCAACGTCAGTCAGTTTGGTTCCGTCCGACAGGGTGACGCTGACCGAACTAGTAGACGACGGTACTACATGTCGGTTAGTAATGATAATACCTTCCTTGCTGATTATTACTCCGGTGCCTGCTCCTTCTTGCTGCTGTTGGGATGTCCCGAAATATCCATTAGTGGTGACAGTTCCGACAACATTGACCGAAACTACGCTCGGACCAACATCTTTTGCAATTTGATTAATTAATTGGCTTTCATTAGCGATAATTTGCTGCTTTGTTTCTCGAGAGGTTTGGTTGCCATTACTACTGCTTTTAACAGCTATCCAGCCACCGCCGAATCCAGCCGTCAGGCAGATTAGAACTAGTAGCAGCTTGTCGGCAAGATTCTTTTGAATTTGCAGTTTAGGCCGCAGCGAGCTAACTTTTTGCAACTTATCTCTATTGTTTCTAAACAGCATCTACCCTCCTAGTTATATTTATATTGCTTTGTCTTGCCAGTCGGAAAATGTCAGTACTATTAAAACGACTGTTATCATCACGAATATTATCTGCCGCCTTAAGACTACCGACATCTTATCTGACTTTTCCAGATAGTATATCCCGCCCATACAGAAGGAAATGACGGATATTAATAGCGCCGGCTGAGATATCGGTCCGTAGAATAAAAGCCAGTGGCTTAGTACCCAAGCCATTGCCGCAGCAAAATATGCCCAAATGCCGGACAGAAACCGGACCATTGATTCTTCAAAAGCGGCAAAGAAATGTCGGGCAGTATTGTAGCAGATTATCCAAGAGCCGATAACGAGAACCGAAATTGAAGCATCTCCCCAAGCGATATACAGGGCGATCATACCTAATGACTGGCTGATCAAAGCTTGAAGTATTACTCCAAACGTTGTCGACATCGGTTTAATAACCAGCAGCCAGATTCCATATGCTACCGCCCATATCAGCTGGAAAAGCTGCGAATCTGTATGGGCCATAAAAATTAACGCAGATAATCCGACGATTAGATCAACAGCATTAGCTCGAATATTTGCTGGCCAATGCCTTGGCTTAACTGCAAACATCCGCCATTTACTCAATAGAACCAAAGCGGTTGCTAACGTAACGAATCTGGTTCTAATGAATATAAACATTAAAGCCGGTAAAAAGCACGTAAGTACTATATGAAAGGCATGTGAAAATCCAGCAGCCGGTTTAAATTTCGCGGTAATTTGACTCATCTTATTATTAAATTATAGCAAACAAGCTGAAAGAAAGCTTAAGCATTACTTCCTAATATTTCTGTCCTTTGTTGAATGGATAAACCCGGAGCGATAATTTGCCAACAACGTCTTTTAAAGGCACCGGGCCGAAGGCTCGGGAGTCCAGCGAGTTTGGCCGGTTATCACCGCAGACGAAAATCGTATCTTCGGGTATAGTCAGATCTATTTCGCCTATTGTCGTAGTGATTACTTTACCGTAAGCGGCAGCATCGGGATTAAACCCTTCCGGATGGTCTTTGTTGTAGACGGTTAGTTTGCTATCCTTGATTGTCAGCCGTTCGCCCGGCAGCGCAATAACTCTTTTAATTAACTGTCTTGGTTTGTTGGTACCAAATTCAAAGCTGTCATTACGGGAAAAAATAACTATTTCGCCACGTTTCGGCTGCCATGGATGACGGGATATCTTAGATAAGGTTCTTGGCAGCTTATATACGATTAGCCGGTCGTGATTTTGGAGCGTAGTCTCCATACTTGGTCCATCGACTTCGTAAGATTGAAATACGAACGCCGTCAGACAAAGGGCGATTAAAGGAGCAATTATTAATATGGCGACTGTCGATATTATCCCTTTAATACCTTCTTTTTTTACTTCTTCGTCTGTTTCCGGTTCGTTTTCCAAAGTATCATCGACAATTACATTACTTTCTTCGTCAGATTCATCCGTTTCTGGCGTAAGGTCTGGAGTTTCAGGTATGTCAGTGCCCATACTTGAGACTACCGGCGTATGTATATCATTGGTGTTAGAAGACTTATCCATAAGGTTTAACTATACGGGAATTTTAGACTATTTGCACTCAGTATTGACGCTTGAATCATTTTGAAATCAGCTTTATTATGCGCTTTAGTTCGGTGTCTGATTTGAAGGCAATTTCAAGTTTACCGCCTTTGGCAGTACGCCTGACAGAAACTGGCGTATTAAGTATATTAGTTAGTTTTTTAGTTTCGGGAGTACTCGTGGCTACTTTTTTCTTAGCTTCAGTCGCACTGGCAGCTCCGTCTCTATGAGCGACCACAAATCGTTCTGCCTGCCGGACCGACCAGCCGTTATTAATAATTTGTTTCAGCAGTGTTTCCTGGTCTTTCTGGTTTTTTAAGGCCAGTATTGCCCGGGAATGACCTTCTGATATTTTTTTATCTCTAAGAGCTTGCAGCGCACTTGGAGGCAATTGAAGTAGTCGAGCAATATTCATAACTGTGGTTTTAGCTTTGCCGAGTCTTTGGCCGATAGCTTCATAATCTAGCGAAAAGTTATCGTGCAGGTATTGGATAGATGCAGCCTGTTCCAGCGGAGATAGGTTTACGCGTTGGACATTTTCTACTAATGCCAATTCAAGCCGTTCAAGCTGTTTGGCGGTTCGGATTAAAGCTGGTACATCTTTGAGGCCGGCTATTTTAGCTGCCCGCCAGCGCCTTTCGCCGGCAATTATGTAGTACTTGTCACCGTTGGGCGTAATAACTAACGGCTGCAAGATGCCGTGCTGCTTGATCGAAGCAGCTAAACCGGACAGTTCGCTTTCGTCGAATACGACTCTTGGCTGCTCCGGGTTGGCCATTAACAGAGTTACGGATATGTTGTTAATCCTCTTATCCTCGTCTGATAAAATGGCATTGTCAAAATTTTGTGGTATTAAGGAATCGAATCCTCTTCCTAATTTGCTGTTACTTGGCACGTTTTTCTATCTCCTTGGCTAAATTTTTATAACTTCTGGCCCCTTTTGACCACTTGTCGTGTTCCAGAATCGTTTTCCCGAAACTTGGTGCTTCGGCAAGACGAACGTTTCTTGGGATAACAACTTCAATGAACTTAGTGGAAAAATGCTTCTTAACTTCATTGACTACCTGTTCTGACAAAGAGGTCCGGCTGTCGTACATAGTCATAACAACACCAAGAAGCTCGAGATCAGCGTTCAAGCCGTGCCTCACTCTCTGGATGACATCAAGCAGCTGGCCAAGTCCTTCCATAGCATAATATTCCGACTGCACAGGTACCAAAACATATTTCGCAGCTGTTAAGGCATTCAGGCTAAGTAATCCTAATGACGGTGGACAGTCGATCAGAATATAATCATAATCAAGATTTTTTAGCGCCGCTTTCAATCTGTATTCCCGATGAGTTTCATTTGCTAGATCTACTTCGGCAGCTGCCAGGTTGGCATTTGCTGGCAAGACGTATAACCCAGGTAAATTAGTTTCCTTGATTATATTGGCAGTTGGCACGCTGCCGAACAAAACGTCGTAAGTAGTCGAATCAAGAGACGATTTATCTATATTTAACCCGCTAGTTGCATTACCCTGAGGGTCTAGATCGACAATCAGTACACTTCGGCCACGCTTGGCAAGATAAGCCCCGCAATTAATTACAGTAGTAGTTTTACCTACACCACCCTTCTGGTTTAGTACTGCGATCGTCTTACTCATTTATACCTATATTTAACCATAAGCTGGCGCCATATATAAATTTGATTGGAAGTTTTATTAACTAACCGTTTCTAACTAGCATTATATGGCTACAGCATTAATCACAAACAAATTAAAAAAAGCACCAATTTAATTGGTGTCTAATAAACGTACTAAAACTATTAACTAATTTTAGTTACTTTGATCACAGCTTTGTGCTGGCGGTGGCCATGTACTTTGTGTACACGCTTTTTAGCTTTGTATCGAATAGCCAGAACTTTGTCGTCTAGAACCTGCTCTTCAAGCACTTCAATTGCTACTTTAGCGCCGGATACTTCCGGTGTTCCGACTTTAACATCTTTGTCATTAATTACTAACAGAGGTACTAATTCAAGTTTTTTATCGGAACCAAGCAATTCGACTTCTAGAGTCTGACCTTCGGTTACAACATACTGTTTACCGCCTGTGGCGATGATTGCTTTTTTCATTTATTTCCTTGGTTTAATAGAAAAAGTTACCAATAGATCTTAACAGAGATAAACCTGCCTGTAAACCCCTTTAGCATGACTATTGCCTACTTCTTCTGCAAACTTATTTCCAAATCGTGATCTTCGACCTTAACCTTTGTTTTGAAATCATAGCTATTGCTACCGATTGTAAGCTCCTTAGCCAGAGTTTCTTCTGCAATTGTGGAATGATGTTCGTCCACTGCTGATTTAAGCTCAGAATCGGCTGTATTTAGATCTAAGACTATCCGGTCGTCTACATTAAGTCCAGCTTGTTTGCGGGCATTTTGTACCTGGCGGATAATTTCTCTCATTTGCCCTTCTCGAGTTAGCGCAGGAGTAAGTTTTGTATCTAGATCAATTTGATCTAACTGACTCATGTTGCCCTGTTCCCAGTTTTCAAGGAAGGTTTTATCTGCTTTGGTTTTTTTGTCGCTTACTTTGATTTCCTTCAGATTAAGTTCTTCTTTGATTATTTCTAGAGATTCTTTACTAAATTCACTAAAATAATTCTTCAAAGTTGCACTGGCAAGCGGCTGCCTGACTTTAATGCCTTTTTCAGCCCTAATGCTAAGCCCGATGTTTATGACGTGGCGTAAGGCTTTCATTTTAAAAATGATGTCTTTATCTACTTGTTTATTTTCCGGCCAATCGACTAAATGTACCGACTCTCCGCCCGTTAGCTTTTGGTACAACTCCTCGCTGAGGAAAGGTGTAAAAGGAGCCATGATTTGGCTTAGGGTTACGAGCACATAATGGAGGGTCTGGTAGGCACTTTCTTTGTCTTCGTTGTCGCCAGTTTTCCAAAAACGTCGCCTCGACCTTCGGACATACCAGTTACTTGCGTCATCAATAAACTCGAATAACGGTTTTGTGGCATCTGTTAAATTGTAATCGTCCATATTTGTTTTTACCATTGACGACAACTCATGCAATCGTGAAATTATCCATTGATCAAGCATATTGTCGCTTTTTGGTGTTTTAGGAACGCCAGAACCCGTCCATTCCCAGTCGTCGACTTCGGCATACATGGTAAAGAAATCGTACATATTCCAGATCATGCCGAGTTTGCGGGCAACATCACCGACGTCTTTGTCACTGAGACTGAAATCTTCCCCGTTAACAAGCGGGCTTGATAGCATCAGCAGTCTGAATGAGTCGGTTGAGAATTTATCCATTAATTCCATTGGATCAGTGTAATTGCCAAGCTTTTTACTTAGCTTCTTGCCGTCAGCGCCATTAATAAACCCAGTGCAAATAACGTTTTTAAATGGAGATTTTCCAAACAGTCCGACGTTAACGGCAGTCAGTGAATAAAACCATCCTCTGGTCTGATCGATGGCTTCGGTAATAAAGTCGGCTGGAAAGCTTGATTCGAATTTCTGCTTGTTTTCAAACGGGTAATGGAACTGGGCGAACGGCATACTGCCGCTTTCAAACCAGCAGTCTAGAACTTTCCCGATATGCTTTAGTTCAGTTCCATCAACTTCAAATGTGACATCCATGACGTTCGGAAGATGGTAATCATCTAGTTTCTTACCTGTTAATTCTTCGAATTCTTGGTAAGAGCCAACTACTTTTACTATTTCAGTCCCATCTGGTCGCTCGCCTTTCCAAACCGGAATAGGTGTCGCCCAGTAGCGATCCCTAGACAAGTTCCAATCTGGTGCTGATTCTAGAATATTTTTAAACCGACCGTCCTTAAGATGGTTTGGTACCCATTTATTGGTATTGTTTGCAGCCAGCATGTCTGATTTTTGGGCCTGAATATCCATGAACCAGGAAGGATGAGCCCTATACATAAGCTTGGTACCGCAACGATGGCAATGCGGATATTCATGCTGAATATACTCAACTTTGAGAGCCTTATCTTCAGCTACAAGTGTTTTAGCGATTTCCTTATTAACGTCCCAGATATTTTCACCCTGCCATCTTCCTTGGGTATAATGTCCGTTTTCGTCGACAATCGAAACAATTGGCACGTCGGCTACTTTACAAAGTTCATAATCTTCTTCACCATAGGCAGGTGCTTCATGGACTATACCCGTACCGTCCTCTGCGGTTACAAAATCTGCAGCAAGGATACGGTGGGCATCCGGCCCATGATTTTCAAACAATGGATGGTATTTTAGGTCAACTAGCGTACTACCCTTAACGTTTTTTATCACTTTATAGGCTAATGGCTGATGTTTTTCATCTGTAAAAACCTTTTCTACAGCTTTTTCGGCGACATACATTTTCTTGCCTTCATATTCTACCAATGAGTAGGTTAATTTAGGATTTACAGCAATAGCCACGTTCGCAGGCAGCGTCCATGGAGTGGTGGTCCAGGCTAGTACATATTCATCGCTATTTTCTATCTGGAAGTATACGAATACGCTTGGATCGGTATCCAGCTGATAACTGTTTTCCATAGCAACTTCTGATTTGGAAATTGGCGTAGCATCTTTAGTACAGTAAACTAGTATCTTTTCGCCTTCATATATTTTGCCGTTGGTATAAAGTTCCTTAAAAGCCCACCAAACGCTTTCCATGAATTCCGGATCCATTGTTTTATAGGCGCCCTTGAATTCAACCCAGCGTCCAAGCCGCTCAATCGTATCTTCCCACTCAGTTCCTGTTTTTACCATTGCTGCTCGGCAGGCATTCACGTAGTCTTTTATGCTGATTTTAGTGCCGATTTCCTTTTTATTGGCAATGCCTAGCTGTTTTTCTACGAATAATTCAGCCGGTAATCCATGGCAGTCCCAGCCCCAGCGCCGTTCTACGCGCTTGCCCTGCATGGTCTGGTATCTGGCAACGGCATCCTTTAAGGCAGATATTAACAAGTGGCCATGGTGTGGAGTACCAGTTAGAAACGGCGGGCCATCATAAAATACAAAAGCATTGTCTTTCGGTCGCATTTCGACTGACTTCTCAAAAGTCTTGTTCTTTTTCCACTGCTCTACAATGTCTTTTTCGTACTCGTTGGCTCTTCGTCTGGTGCCTGATTTAAACTTCATGCTGCTCCCTAATGTTTCTTTTACGTTAATAAAAAGAAAAATCCCTGTTTAGACACTGGAATCCGCTTTTGCGGACGGTACCATCCAGTTTCTAAAAAGAGATTCTTTTTAGCGCTTGCTTATGACTATTACGGGTCCTACCGGCCGAGTCTACTTATTTCTTTCGGCTGCTTCGCGGGTGATAGCCGCTAATCTGCTCTCGCAGAACGCATTTAATTAAACTATACCCTAGTTAACAGATTATCTCAAGGATAAGCAATATTACTGGCCTTGCATGTAGTAGCTCAGTTCATCCATTAGCGGCATGACCGGCCCTTGCCAGTTTTTAATTAGCTCTTTACTGGGCGATAAGACTAAAAGGGCTGGATACCTGACAATATCGTACATTCTGGCCATATTGGCTCCGTCCATAGACTCAAGACTGACAAGTTCTATCTCATGTCCTGTCTGACGAGAAAAATCATGGGCAAAGCCCTCTACCGTCCGGGCATGGTCTGATTTTGGATGGTAAAGGATAACCAAGTTCATTAGCCTAGTTTAGCATATTAAAAACGGGGATTCCTCCCCGCTATTAATGGCTATTTCTATATTTTTCTATGAACAGCCGGTTGTACTGCCGCAAGAGGTACAGACATAGCAGCTGCCTGCTCTTTGGGTCTGGTTGCCGCAATTGAAGCATAACGGTGCAGTATCGTCAGCTTTTGCAGAAGAAGTTGCCTTTGGTGCTTCAACTCTCACTTCAGCTACTTTTACAGGCGTCGGTTCGTCTGTCTCAGTGGCTACTACCTCGCTTACAGTTTCTGTTGCGGGCTCATCCAAGAGACTTGTCTGCTCGTCCGGCATGTCTTCGATACTAGCAAGCCCAAGTTCCAAACGATCGTCAAAACTTAGGTAATCTAGTGCTAAACGCCTGAAGATATAGTCAGTAATCGAGCTGGCGGTCCGGATTTCGGTATCATCTGTTATACCAGATGGAGCAAAGCTGGTTCCTCGGAAGCCTTTAACGTAGCTTTTTAGTGGCACGCCATACTGAAGTCCATGACTAATACTAATCGCGAACGAATCCATGACGCCGGACAGCGTGCTGCCCTGCTTGGAAACATTGACGAACAATTCGCCAGGCGATCCATCGTCGTATTCACCGACTGTAAAGAAGCCTTCTAGGTCGGATAAAACAAACCTGTACGTCCGGCTGTTTCGTACCCGGGGTAGCTTTCTTCTGACCGCACTCTTGACGACAATCTTGTCCTCAATTGCCTTTGGAGCTGGTTCTTCTTTTGCGCCTTCCTTCTTAGCCATAGATAATGGTTGGCCAACCTTACAGTTGTCTCGGTAAACAGCAACTGCCTTAAGTCCCATTTCCCAGGCGTCAATGTGTAGCTGTTCGATATCTTCTACAGTTGCCTCTTCCGGCATATTCACAGTCTTGCTTATGGCACCAGACAAGAATGGCTGTACTGCTGACATCATCTTGACGTGTCCAAGATAATGAATCGCGTTGTCGCCCATCGAACAAGCAAAGACTGGCCGGTGCTCGTCTTTCAGGTTTGGAGCGCCGGTTATTGTCTTCTCGATATCGATGTAAGCTACAATCTCATCTACTTGGCTTTGGCTGTAGCCTAAAGCTATTAATGCTCGTGGCACTGTCTGGTTTACGATGTGCATAGTGCCGCCGCCGACCAGTTTCTTGACCTTTACGAGTCCTAGATCCGGTTCTATTCCAGTTGTGTCGCAGTCCATCATGAGACCGATAGTACCGGTTGGTGCTAGTACTGAAGCCTGTGAATTTCGCACACCGTACTGCTGGCAAAGCTCTACCGCTTCATCCCAAGCTGTAGCGGCCGCATTAAGTAGGTCTTCTGAGACTAAACTTGCGTCTATATCAGATACGGCTGCTCTATGCTTCTTAAGTACTCGGATGACACCTTCTTGATCTTTATGGTAGCCGGCAAATGGTCCAACTCTTCTTGCCATTCGTGCGCTAGTGGCATATGAATGACCGGTTAGTAGCGCAGTTATAGCTGCAGCTTGGGCTCGGCCTTCTTCTGAATCGTATGGCAGACCCTGAGCCATTAGTAGTGCACCGAGGTTAGCATAACCAATGCCAAGTTCTCGGAAGGCTTTGGCATTTTTAGTAATGTTCTCTGTAGGATATTCAGAGTAGCCAACTAGAATTTCCTGGGCGGTAAAGATTAGTTCGACCGTGTGCTTGAAGGCTTCAATATCGAAAGTATAGTCGTCTGTTAGATACTTAAGCAGGTTGATGCTGGCGAGATTACAGGCTGAGTTGTCCAAGTGCATGTATTCTGAACACGGGTTGGAGGCATTGATACGTCCAGCGTTAGGAGTAGTATGCCAGTCGTTGATAGTGGTATCGAACTGCATGCCAGGGTCAGCGCATTCCCAGGCTGCTTCGGCAATTTGCCGGAACAGGTCGCGGGCTTTAATTGTTTTAACAGTCTTACCATTCTTTACACCTTTAAGATCCCAGTCTTTGTCTTCTTTGACTGCCATCATGAAGTCATCGGTTACGCGAACAGAGTTGTTAGCATTCTGATACTGCACAGAGAAAGAGTCCTTGCCGTCCAAGCTCATATCGAAACCGTATTCCTGGAGGGCCCGGGCTTTACGTTCTTCAATCGCCTTACACCATATGAATTCCTGGACGTCGGGATGATCAGCGTTCATGATAACCATCTTGGCTGCCCGGCGGGTTTTGCCACCGCTCTTGATAGCTCCGGCAGACGCATCGGCACCACGCATAAAGCTTAGCGGACCACTCGCAGTCCCTGCACTCTTGCCTAAACTCTCGACGGAAGATCGGATAGTGCTAAGGTTAATACCTGATCCGGATCCGCCTTTGAAAATCATGCCTTCTTCTTTATACCAGTTAAGGATTGCCGGCATTGTGTCGTCAACCGCCAGGATGAAGCAAGCGCTTGCCTGCTGGGATCGGCTAGGAGCACCAATGTTAAACCAGACTGGCGAGTTGAAAGCAGCCCGCTGAGATGCAAGCACATATTTAAGTTCTTGGGTATAGTCTTCGACTTCTTCATCAGATTCAAAATAACCTTCTTGCTTGCCCTGTCGAGCAACAGTATCGACAACCCGGTCGATTAGATCGCGTAGTGAGGTTTCGCGTCCTTTAGTTCCTGGGGTGCCGGTAAAGTATTTTTGAGCTACGATGTTGATTGCGTTTAGCGACCAGCCTTCTGGAAATTCAACACCCAGCTGTTCGAAGACAGGCTTGCCTGTCATAGGATTCATAATAATTGAATCTGTTTTGATCCATTTTAGAGCGTCGTAGCCCTTAGTTTTCGGCTGAGTAAACAGCCTCCTGCGACCCAGGATTGTCGATTGACCCATAGTTTTACCCTCACTTGGTTAATAATTTTTATTGTTTTTGTTAGAGTATCTGATCCTGTTGCTGCTCTCAAAAGCCTCAGGATCAGTATGCTCCCCTCTAGATTTAGCGGTCATTAAATTATAACCTAAATAAATCTAAGGGGGAGCCGTCAAAATGTCTACGACTAGTTAAGACTTTTGACGAATTCCACTCTTTGAATCTCGGATTTGCGTAAGTTCGCGCTCGAAGCCGGCAATGTCCTTGAAGCGCCTGTAAACGCTTGCAAACCGTACGTATGCAACCTCGTCCAAATCTGCCAGTTTATCCATGACTAGCTGTCCGATCTTAGAAGTCGTAACTTCTGTTTCTGGGCAGTTATATAGATCATGTTCGATTTCTGCGACTAACTGTTCCAGCTGCATGCGTGATACCGGAGTCTTTTCACAAGCCCGATACAGGCCGGCTAATAGTTTCTCCCGATTGAACATTTCCCTAGTGCCGTCATTCTTAATGACGATCAGCTGTGGTCGTTCAATCCGCTCGTAAGTCGTAAATCTATACTGACACTTAAGACAGGCGCGCCGCCGCCGAATTGCTTCGCCATCGGCTACATCGCGTGATTCAATCACTTTTGTATCAGCTTGTTGGCACTGACTACATTTCATGATTAATGCCTTTCCTCGTGTCTCTAAAAGTACTATTTACGCTCCATATATCACTACATATAGCGTATATGCTTAGTATCTTAGCCCTATGTATAGCGCGTTGCAAGCCAAATTGTGGTGTATTATTTAACACGAACTTGGCCATTTTTAGCTATTATTTATCTGTTAATTTATTGTTTTCTTTGTCAGCTCGGCGTTTTTTTAGACGTCTTAAGAACGAAGGCTTTTCAAGTTCCTGCTCTTCATGGTTTTCCGGGACTACGTCACTATGATCGTTTGAGTTGTTATCGTCATGATCGATTGACCAAATATTTGGGACATGATGGTCGTTGTGGTCAGCATTAAAATCAGAAGAATGAATATCACTCTGCTTTGTTTCTGGCAGATCCATATTTAAGTTACTAACTTCTTCCTCAGTCGTGATATCACTAATCGTTTCTACCGGTTTAGGCTCATCGGCAACTTCTTCCGTCGGCATAGTCAGAGATTGTCTTGGACTGCGTTTTGCAAAATAAGTAGCATCGAAACCAGTGGCGACGACAGTAACTATTATCTCACCTTCAAGTTCAGGGTTGATTGTAGCTCCAAAGATAATATTTGCATCCGGATCAGCTGCGGCAGTAATTGTTTCGGCTGCAGTATTAATTTCATGCATTGAAATATCATTGCCACCGATAATATTGAACAGGACACCTCGAGCTCCATCTATGGAAACTTCAAGCAGCGGTGATTCAATAGCCTGCTGAGCAGCTTGAACTGCCCGGTTTTCTCCACTTGCACGGCCAATGCCCATTAGAGCTGAACCAGCATCGCTCATGACAGTCTTGACGTCTGCAAAGTCCAAGTTAATTAGACCGTGGACAGTGATAAGGTCAGATATGCCCTGTACACCTTGCCTGAGGACATCATCCGCAACTTTAAATGCTTCTAGTAATGGGGTTTGGCGGTCGATCGTCTGTAGCAATCGGTCGTTAGGGATAATAATTAAGGTATCTACTTGCTCGCGTAGTTTTTCAATTGCAATGTCGGCATTCTTACGTCGTTTCTCACCTTCGAAAGCAAACGGCTTGGTAGCAAAGCCAACTACAAGTATTCCCATGTCTTTGGCTATACTGGCAACAACATGGCCGGCACCGCTACCGGTTCCACCGCCAGCTCCAATAGTTACGAAAACCATGTCGGCACCATCAAGTACTTTTTTAATCTCATCTTTTGATTCCAGAGCAGAAGTTTCACCAACTTTTGGTTCGGCGCCGGCTCCTAGGCCACGGGTAGTTTCTTTTCCGATATGTATTTTGACACTGGCCTTTGAATGATGAAGCGCCTGTGCATCCGTATTTACAACAATAAACTCAACACCCTCAACACCGGCTTCAACCATACGATTAACGGCAGCACCGCCGGCTCCGCCAACTCCAACTACTTTAATTCTTGCGAACGTTTCTATAACTGGGGCGACCTGTGGCATAATTGTCCTCTGAACTATTTTGTTATTACTCTTAAAGTATACTGCATTAACTTTTGTCTATCAATCAAGTAGATTAAATATGTCTGAATTAATAATTTGGGCAAAAGTTTAGTTTTTCTTAAATCGGCCTAAAACGGCTTCGATTAAACCGCCAACGCTACCGTTCGGCTTGCCCCGGTCGTGCATATCCATCGGCACGCCCAGCAGCATATCAAGCAGCATCAGCCCAACAGCACTGTGGTACTCCGGATCGACTACTGAGTCCATCAGACCTGCCAGCGGCTGAAGCTTGCCTATCCTGGCTGGTAGTTCTAATTTTTCTTTAGTAAAGTCAGCTAGCCCGGGCAATTTGGCAGTCCCGCCGACGATTACTGCACCGCCGGGAAGTTTACGCGATTTGCCAATTTTCTTGAGTTCCTTATCGACATATTCAAGCAGTTCTTCGATTCTAGCTTCAATAATCATCTGGACTTCTTCGCCGTCGAATTCATGCCTGGTTTTATTAATCAAAACAGATACCGGACTGTGTTTGGCATGTTTGCCCAATCCGCCGTGCTGAAGCTTGATCATCTCTGCAACATCCAAGTCAGTTCTGAGGCCGATAGCCAGGTCATTCGTAACGTTTATCCCGCCTATAGGTAGAACTGCCACATGTTGGACTTCACCTTCTTCTAAAACTACTAGATTGGTTGTGCCTGCGCCTATATCCAATAGAACTGTACCGGATTCTTTTTGCTGCCTGTTTAATACGGCTTCGGCTGCCGCTAATCCGGATACTGTATGGTGGGATGGCATTACCTGAGACTTCTCTAGGGCTAGATCCAAGTTACGAAGCGTCGGAGATGAGGCTGTTACGATATGAGTATCCACCTCGAGTCTTACTCCCTGCATACCAACCGGATCCTTTATATTATCTTGGCCATCCAGACGGTAGTTCTTGGCAAAAACTTGGATTATTTCCCTGTTGGGAGGGAGTTTTACGATTGTAGCTGCTTCCTCGACTCTTAGCCGGTCATCAGCCGTAATCTCCCTGTTTGCCGTGCTGATGGCAATTACGCCCCTAGAGTTAATCCCCATTACGCCTGAACCGTTGATATTTACAGTCGCTCTATTTATTTGAACTCCAGATAATCGTTCGGCTTCTGTAATAGCATTATGGATAGCATCGATGCACTCTTCAACCCGGACGACTATACCTTTTCGCATACCGGTATTTGGAGCGCTGCCGTGGCCGATGACAGATAATATATTTTGGTCTTCATGAGTTTCAAGCATACCAACAACACACCTGACAGTACTGGTGCCGATATCTAGTCCGAAGTAGTGCTGTGAGTTCTGTTCACGCATATGACAGCAGTATAACCCTTAAGGTTTGTACTCACAATAGTTTCAGATTTTTGTAAGTATTTCGTAGCCGTTTTTTGTAATCAAAATTGTGTGTTCAAAATGTGCGGCCATTGATCCATCTCTTGTTCGGATGGTCCAGCCATCTTTATCGGTAAATACAGCATGACCGCCTAATGTAGCCATAGGTTCAATTGCTATTGTCATTCCCTCAACAAGCTCCATACCCATGTCGTTGGTAACGTAGTTAGGAATATTGGGTTCCTCGTGTAAAAAATGGCCGACACCATGACCAACTAAGTCTCTGACAATTCCATAGTGATGTTGTTTTAACACTGCTTCAACTGCTGCAGAAATGTCACCAACATGGATACCGTCCTTAAGTGTTTCAATACCAGCAATCAATGAATCTTCTGTTGTAAGAAGTAAATGCTCAAGCTTTTTATTTTTAGTTGTACCCACAACAACACTTATTGCTCCATCCGTAACCATGCCTTCTATTACAACGCCAAAGTCCATACTTACTTTATCGCCGTTTTGGATAAATTTATTTTTATTTGGTATCCCATGTACTACTTCGTCATTTACAGAAACGCATAGCACATCCGGGAAGCCGTAATAGCCTAAAAACGCCGGCTTTCCACCAAGCTCTTTTAAATAATCGGCAGCCATGTCAGATAAATCTTTTGTACTCATGCCAACTTTGATTTCTTTTTTTAGATGCTGGAGTACTTCAGCCAGCATCCGGCCGCTAATCCGCATGTTTTCAATTTCTTTTTTTGTCTTAACTTTTGTGACCATCTATTTACTGACAAGATTAGGTTTTAATGCCTCTAAGATATCACTCTGGACTTTTTGTATTGGCTGCGAGCCATCAATGTCTAAGACGGATACACCTGCAGCCTTAAAGTGGTCTAAAATCGGCTTGGCTGATATTTCATACTCTTCTAACCGTTCTTTGATAGCATCGATAGTATCATCGACCCTGCCTCTAGACGCTAAACGTTCATGGACCGTTTCGCTCGATACTTTCAGGTGAATAACTGCAGTTGCATGAAGCTGGCCATGCTTAACCTGGCCTATCAGCCAGTCTGCTTGAGCCAGAGTCCGAGGAAAACCATCTAGGATAAACTCTTCAGCTGGGTCGATTATTGTAAAAATACGTTGGATAAGAGAAATTATTTCCTGGTCGTTTAACAGTTTGCCCTTGAGCATATCCTTTCGTCGGTCGCCCGATACCAGCATTCTCAAGAACTCTCCAGTCGATAACCATGGTAAAGCCAGCGTATCAGCCAGCATCCTACCCTGAACGCTTTTTCCAGATCCGGCTACACCTGTGATTATTATCATCCGATCTTTTCCTTCACAAGCCTAGCTATGATAGAACCATCCGCTGCACCTCCTGATGCTGACTTAACTGCTCCGATTAACTGCCCCATCTTTTGAGGATTTAAGTCAGCGATTTTTTCTGCCTCTTGGTCGACAAGCTGTTTAATCTCATCTTCGCTTAATTGCTTTGGCAGATATTTCTCAATCAGCTTCTTCTCTGCATCTTCTTTCTCAGCTAATTCATTTCGGTCGCCCTGTCTATATAACTCTGCGCTTTCCTGTCGTTTCTTGGCTTCTTTTTGCAGCAAAGCTATGACTGACTGCTCGTCTAAGCCTGTATCTCTCTTATTACCAGCGATTTCGGCATTTAAAATAACGCCCTTTAAACCCCGGAGAGTAGTAACTAGAGTTTTGTCGCCTGACAGCATTGCGCTTTTCAGGTCTGAGTTTATTAGATCTTTAATGGCCATTCAGATGTAGTTTAGCAAAAATTCGTGTTATTAATAAATTAAATGCTTAACGGATGCCGAGTTTTAGCTTTTTAACTTTAATAGCTTTTCGTTCTCGGCGAATAATCGCTTTGTTTCTTCGTTCGGTCTTGCTAATAGGCTTTTCAAAATACTGGTTTTGCTTAGCAACAGCTAAAGCGCCAGATTGCTGGACTTTACGGTTGAATCGTCGAAGTAGGTTTTCGAACGACTCTTTTGCGTCTTTACGTGTAACTTGAATCATAGAGCTTTAGTATAGCTTAACAGAGATAATAATGCAAGCCTACTGGCCTGGGCTAACCCGCTTTTGGTTAAGTCGTTGTGATTTAAGTACTATACTTTGTAGTTCTTTGAAGATGGCGAAATGCTTGTTGGTATGATAAATCTTGGTGTTGCCTTGTTTTTCGGAAATTAGAAATCCAATTTTTTCCAGCCTTTTTAGTTCACGCTGAATATTGCCGGCATCTTCTTTGATCAGTTTAGCCAGACCTCTTACATGCGTCTTGAAGTCGGGGTACTTGGCGTACACCACTATTATTTTCCGTCTGACTCGTGAAGTAATAAATACGTCTAACATAAGCTTCTTTATTGTGTTTCAAACAACGTAATTAAAAGTATAGCGAGTCTTTTTTATAATTTCAAGTTTCTGTTCTATTAATAGATAATATAACTATGAATTACTACGAGGTGTTGGTAACTTCAAATAAATACCATGGTAGCGAACCGTTGACCTATTCTTCAACTTTGCCCCTGTTACCAGGCCAAATTGTACTAGTTAAGATCAGAAACGCTGCCAGTGCAGCAATTGTAATCAAGCCCGTTGACCAGCCTAAATTTAAAACTAAAGATGTTACATCTCTATTAGTTGAAAAGCCGTTGCCGCCGCAAATCTTAAAATTAATAAATTGGCTGCATGAGTATTATCCGAGTCCGATTAGCTTTATAGCAAATCAGTTCGTACCCGGTGATCTGCTTGTAAAGAAACTTAACCTGCCAGAATTCACGGACCAGAAAACTGAATATAAATCTGAAAAATTGCCCAAACTGAGCCGGGATCAGGCAGTTGTCATGAAAGAAATTGCAAGTTCTAAATCTCATACTTTCATGCTCCACGGAATAACTGGTTCGGGCAAAACTCGTATATATATTGATCAAGCTCAAAAGACGATAAAAGCTAACCAGAGTGTAATAATAATGACGCCTGAAATTAGCCTTACTCCACAGCTATCTAATATGCTTAAAAGCAGTTTAGATGCAGAGGTATTAGTCGTACATTCAAATATGACCCCCAAAGAACGGCGGGAGGTCTGGCTTAAGGTTCTATACTCGGTTTCTCCTCAGGTAATTGTCGGCCCTCGGTCTGCACTTTTTAGTCCTGTAAGCAATTTGGGATTAATTGTTCTGGATGAATTTCACGATGCAGCCTACAAGCAGGAGCAAAGCCCTCATTATCATGCTCTGCGCGTTGCTGGAGCGCTAGCGAACAGCCACAAAGCAGCTTTGATATACGGTTCAGCAACCCCTACAGTGACCGAATATTATATCGCCCAGCAAAAGAAAGTACCGATTTTAAAACTTAACACCATTGCTGCCGGTTTTGACGCAAAAGCCAAGGTATCAGTTATTGATACTAAAGACCGAAGCCAATTTGGTAAAAACTCGTACTTTTCGGATCTACTACTGCAGACTATACAGGCCAGCATAGATAAGGGCGAGCAGTCATTGGTCTTTTTAAATCGACGCGGGACAGCAAGATTAGTAATTTGCCAAAACTGCGATTGGCAGGCACTTTGCCCTAATTGTGATCTTCCTTTAACTTACCACGGCGACAGTCATATCATGCGTTGCCATACATGCGGATATAAGCAGTCGCCGCCCCTAAGCTGTCCTGTCTGTTCTAGTCCGGATATAATTTATAAGAGTTTTGGAACTAAAGCGATTGAATTCCAACTACGCCGGTTATTTCCGGAAGCAAGGATAAGCCGATTTGATAACGACAACAATAAAAACGACCGATTTGATAAGCATTATGATGCAGTACGCGGGGGAAATGTCGATATTTTAGTTGGTACACAGATATTAGTAAAAGGCTTGGACCTGCCTAAGCTAAGCACTGTCGGTGTAGTAGCAGCAGACAGCAGCCTCTACTTCCCTGACTATCTAGCTGATGAGCAGACTTATCAGTTATTATCACAGGTAATGGGTCGGGTAGCTCGGGGTCATAGGGACGGTTCGGTTATTATCCAAACTCACAATCCAAACAGTTTGCCCCTTAAGGCGGCCGTCGATAAGGATTGGCAGTTATTTTACGATCAGCAGCTGATTGAGCGAAAGAATTACACATTTCCACCGTTTTGCTTTCTTTTGAAACTAACCTGCTCGCGCAAGAGCCGAGAAGCGGCTATGGAAGCAGCCTTAAAACTTGCCAAGCTAATCAGTACCCTGCCAATAAAGGCCCAAGTTATTGGGCCTGCACCTAGGTTCATAGAGAAGAATAATGGAACCTACAACTGGCAAGTAACCGTAAAGTCTAAAAGTAGGGACGATCTGCTCAAAGTAATAGCTAAACTGCCTGCAAACTGGCACTATGACATAGACCCAAGCAACCTCTTATAATATACTTTAGACTGATTATTATGACTGCAACCAAAGAAGATATTATTACCCTGCCAAATCCCCATCTGCGTGATAGATCACGCCGGGTTGGTTTAATCGACGACGAAATACTTAATATTGCCAAAGATATGGAAGCCGCAGTCCGCGATTGGGACAGCAGCCGAGATCACGAAGTAACTGTAGCGCTTGCAGCCGTCCAGATAGATAAGCTGGTCAGGGTAGTAATCGTGCGAGAAGATTTCGACCACAAGCAGCCGGCAGAATACAAAATCCTAATTAATCCTGAAATTGTAAAATATGAGGGTGATATTGTAAGGGATTATGAAGGCTGCCTGAGTATCCGTTCAACTTACGGATTTGTACCCAGGCATTCCAAAGTCAGGATTAAAGCTAAAGACGAAACTGGTAAAGAAGTAAGATTTACGGCTGAAGGTTTTTTAAGCCGGGTGCTGCAGCATGAAATCGACCATTTAAACGGCAAGCTATTCGTAGATCACATCAAGAATGAATCAGATTCATTCTTTAAATTAACTGACAAAGGTGAATTGGAGCCCCTAGACTATGAAAAAGAAATTAGAAACAATAGTATTCTTTGGCAATGAGCGACTAGCCACCGGAGTATCCACAAAAACACCAACCCTAACTAAGCTATTAGATGCAGGCTACAATGTTGCAGCCGTGGTGGCCAACTTTGAGACTGCTAAGTCAAGAAAATCCAGGGACCTGGAAATTGCTGAAATAGCCAGTAAAAACAATATCCCGATTCTATTACCTAAAAAACTGTCTGACATCAAAGAAAAGCTACAAGAGTATAATGCCAGCGCTGGTATTTTAGTAGCCTATGGAAAAATAATTCCTCAAGAGATTATAGATATGTTTCCAAGTGGAATTATCAATATTCACCCCTCACTACTGCCTAAACATAGAGGTCCGACTCCTATCGAAAGCGTTATTTTAGATGGATCAAAGCAAACAGGTGTTTCGATCATGCAGTTAAGCAAAGATATGGATGCCGGCCCCATATATGTACAAGAAGAGGTTAAACTTTCAGGCAAAGAAACCAAGCAAGAATTAGCCGATTCCCTGATAGAACTAGGTGGTGAAATGTTAATAACAAGCTTACCTGGAATCCTAGCCGGCGTGATAATACCTAAACAACAAAATACATCTGGTGCGACATACGACTGTCTAATTGACAAGTCATTCGGCATAATTGATTGGTCTAAAGAAGCCCGTTTAATTGAACGCGAAATTCGCGCTTATCAAACTTGGCCGACTAGTAGAACAACGCTTAAAGATTTAGATCTAATTATAATTTCAGCCCATACCGCGGAGAATAAGCTATTACCTGGAGAAATATTATCAACTAAGACAAGTCTAATTATCGGTTGCGGAACTGATAGCTTATCTATTGATCGCCTTAAACCAATTGGTAAAAATGAATTGGATATATCGCAGTTCTTAGCAGGATATGGATCTAGGTTTAATAACTAACAGGACCTGAAGGCATGCTACCTTGCCCATATGGAGGTTGTGGTGCTTGTGTTGGATTTTGCGGTGGTTGTGGGACTTGGGGTTGCGTAAGATTATTCTGGTAAGGGTTAGGTTGCGGTTGAACTAGTTGCTGAAGTGGCGGCTGCGACGGCATAGCTTGAGGCTGTTGCATCGGTTGAGGGTACTGTGGTGGCTGAGCTGGTTGTGTTTGCTGAACTGATGGCTGTGGAGGCATTTGTGGCTGTCCCGGGATTTGAGCTTGTGATTGGGTTTGTATTTGGGCTGCAGCTTGCTGGCTGGCGGCTACAATTTGTGGGGCAGCAGTTTTAATTTCCGACTTAAGCCTATCTAGTTCTTCGGCAACTACTTGCTTATAATCTGGGAAATTAGATTCAAGCCACTTTAGAGCTCCAGCTTCGTCGTTCTTATCTATAAAAGATTCGAATTCATTAAGCTGCTCGTTCGTCATTTTCTGAGCTAGCTTCATACCGACTCTCATTTCGAGTGTTTCATATATATGACTAAGCATCCTGTTTTTTTCAGCAGGTGGCAAACTTCCCAGTCCCAGTTCTCTCAGTAAATTGTCATCAAGTTTAAACATTATTAATCCTTTACTCTGCTATTTTAGCATCTCTACCTGTGGGAAAGAATATAAATAACAATAAATACTAGTATCCCGACTACCGCACCCCAAGCACCAGTAAGTGCGGCCTCTCTGTAGACGTTTTTGTTATTAGCCCTTGCTTTGGCTATTAAATCAATGGGTTGCTGGCTGCTGGCTTTAGAAACACCAGGGCTGGTTGTAGCAGAAACTGGTTCATTAGAAAACTCTGGTGAAAATCTGCTCCCCCCAATTTTATCTAGGTCGCCAGGCGTGTCTTTTATTTCATGGCGCCTCTCGTATGCAAACTCACTATTGATTCCCCCGGATTCGGCTTTTGCGATCTGCTCAAGTGTATTCTCGAAAGTTGGAACTGTTTTTATTTCAATAGCAGGATCGGCAATATGTCGCTCTATAAAGTTATTTTCAAATTTATTACTGATTTGTTCATTAATTTTTGCCTTTTTTGACTCCTGAATATTTAACCTGTTGTAAATTTCTTTGTTATTATTCATGCTCAAAGTAACATTTTCTTTATCTTCTAACTTCTCTATTTTATCTTTCATGCTGTCTTGTTGTTCTTTAGACTTCAAATTATTAGCAATACTTATATAGTCAGCGGATTCTTGCTTGACTTTTAATTTTTCTATTTTGGAATTGAGCTGCTTCTTGGCTTTTTCTATTCTATGTTTATTTATTTTGTGACTGAAATAATCAACTGCCAGTAAAGCAGCTGTTGGAGATGTATTATGATATTCAGTCGGATTGACTATGGTATTGAAGTTATTTACAGTGTTCGGTCCATTCATATTAGGTATGTTCATGTTCGGGGGCTGAGGTGGAAACTGCGGCGGTATTGGCGGCTGATTAACATTCGGCGGTGTTGGCGGCAAGTTATTCATGTTGGGCGGTTGATTAAACTGAGGTGGAATAGGTGGTACTGGTGGCTGATTTTGGCCAGGATTCGTAGGCGGTGTAGGAATATTTGGAAGATTGCTGGAATTTGAATTGCCAGTATTTGAATTAGTACTAACTGATGAAGTCGTATTATTACCTGAAGCTCCTGCGCTATATTTTTGTCTTTGCAGTATCTGCTGAAGGCTTTCAGGTTCGCTATCCGGATCTGTTTCAGCTGATGAAGCATCAATTATTTCAGGTTCGTGGTCTGTTATTTCTGCGTCTGCTAACTCATCTTCTTGCTCGTCAATGGCTTCGATTTCCTCTTCGACAGATTCTAAAATTTCTTCAACAGACGTATCGTCGTCAAATTCGTTAACTACTTCCGCTTCAGCGTCTTCAACTGGATCTGCATCAATATCAGCTTCTTTAGCAGATTCTATTTCTCTATCTTCTGATTTTTCGTTAATCTTCTCTGGTTTTAGTTTTGGTTCTGCGAATTCAAAAAGCTTTCTGACTTTCTTGCCTTTTTCTTCGTCCTTATTCTGATTCTTCATCATTTGTTCAAAGAAACTTTTAGACATAACTGGTTTTTTCTCGGCTACCGACTCTTCATCATCGGAGTCGTCATCTTCTTCCATGCGTGTGTCGCGGGGTGCGTCTTCCATATTGTTTCCTTAGAGTTGTCGGCTTACGCTTTCTCTTGTGAATACTTCAATCTTATCACCTTCTTGCAAGTCGAGTTTTTTAGTAGTGGCAATATTTAAGCCACACATTTCACCTTCAAAGACTTCTTTCGCATCTTGTGGACCACGTTTGAGGTTAGTAATCTCTACTTCTCCTAAGTTTTCTTTGCCCCTCATAATCCGTGCTAAAGCCGGGGTATAAATCCTTCCGGTTGTAACTTCCCCACCGCAGATAATTTCAGTTTTACTAGTCTTGAATATCCCTTTAACAGTTAAGGAGCCTGATTCTTTTTCGACTATTTCCGGCGCCAGAAGTTTAGTCAACTCTTGTTTAACGTCGTCGATTAGCTCGTAGATGATCGAATATATCTTAACTTGAACCTTATCTCGACTAACCAAACGTTTGATACTGGTAGGCAGCGTAGTACTAAACCCATATATTGTTGCACCCGACGTATGGGCTAGATGAGCGTCACTTTCATTTATTGCCCCAACTCCGCTACTGACTATTCTTGTAATCACTTCGTCATTGTCTAGAGATTTAATACTGTCAATTACAGAAGTGAGCGAACCCTGAACGTCGGCTTTGATAATAACTGGATATTCTGTAACTTCGTTACTTCGGTTAATAATACGGATAAGTTCACCACTGCCGATATCCTGCTTGCCAAAATCATGCTTGCGCTGTTGACTCATTGCCATTGCTTTTGCCCGGGCTTCCTTCTCAGTTTTTACTATATCGAATTCATCACCGAACTCCGGAAGTTCTTTGAACCCGGTAATAATAACTGGGGTGGAAGGAGTGGCATGCTGCATTGGCTTGCCATCGGTAGATTCTAGGTTCCTAATTTTAGCGTATGTTCCGCCAGCTACGATAAAGTCGCCTTTTGAGAGCGTACCTTCATCTACCAAGCAAATTGCTACTGGTCCCCGGCCCTGTTCCATATGAGCTTCAATAATCAAGCCGGTTGCCGGAATGTTTACTTCAGCTTTTAGTTCTTCTACATCGGCTACCAGCAAAACCATATCTAAAAGTTCGGGTATTCCTTGTTTGGTCTTTGCTGAAACTTCGACAATTACTGTGTCTCCACCCCACTCTTCAACTAGTAAGTCTTGTTCAGCTAGCTGCTGTTTTAGCTGGGGCACGTTGGCACCTTCTTTATCTATTTTATTAACAGCAACTACTATCTTGACGCCTGCCTTACGAGCAAACCTAATAGCTTCAATGGTTTGAGGCTTAACGCCGTCATCAGCGGCCACGACTATGATTACTACATCTGTTAGTAACGCGCCGTGTTCCCTTAAAGCTGCAAAAGCTTCATGTCCGGGCGTGTCTAAAAATGTAATTTTACGATCTTTATGCTTTATTTGATATGCAGAGATGTGCTGAGTGATACCTCCAGCCTCACCTTTGGCAATTTCAGCACCACGTATGGCGTCAAGCAGTGACGTTTTTCCGTGATCGACATGGCCCATTACAGCCACGACCGGCGGACGAAGCTCGCCTTTCTCATTAGACTTGCGTCGTTCTCGAGTTTCAATCACTGGCGCATCCTGCTTTTTGGCCAGTTCGATATCTAATCCGAGTTCTTCTATGATGATCTGAGCAGTATCAAAATCAATCCGCTCATTCACGGTTGCCATGACACCATTCTTCATCAGCTCCCCAATCAATTTGCTGACAGGTAGCATTAACTTTTCAGCTAGAGCGCCGACAGTAATTTGTTCTTCGACTTCGATTGTTCTCTCTGCCATATTCTGTGCGCTCCTTTCTGCTTACTAAGCTACATTGTTATTAAGGGTTATTTACTTATGAATCTTTTAAGCTTAATGCTATTTTTCGGGCTTCAGTATCGATATCGATTACTTTAAACTGCTTCTTCTCGTTAAGCTGGAAGATTTTCTCAGGATCTACACCTTCTTCTTTGCTCATTTCTGAGACGTGAACCAAAGCTTCAACTGCCGGGCTAAGCTGTACGAATGCTCCAAAAGGAGTAATTCGAGTAATCTTACCTTCGACGCTAGAACCCTTCTTAAAGGCTTTGACTTCTTTCAGCCATGGATCTTCGATCATTTGCTTCATGCTGAGGCTTAATCGGTCTTTGTCGATGGCTATGATCTTGGCCTTGATGACTTGGCCGTTCTTTACGTATTCTCGTGGATCCTCTACCCGTTCCCATGAGATTTCAGATATATGAACTAGTCCTTCAATTCCATCAACGTTTACGAATGCACCAAAGTCGATTACTCCTGTGACAATTCCTTCGATTTCATCTCCAACTTTAAGTTCTGAGAAACGTGATTGCATGTCATCTTTAACGGCTTCTTTTTCTGAAAAAATAAGCTTGTTGTCTTTACGGCTGACGTCTAATACCCGGACTCTTAATGTCTGGCCAGTAAGAGCGTTAAGCTTCTGTAAGATCTCATCTTTATCGGCTCCAGAGACACGTGGATAGTGCCCAGCTGCTAATTGTGAAACTGGCAGAAATCCTCGGATTCCTTCTAATTCGACCAGCAAACCGCCTCGGTTTGCGTCATATGGTGATATTTCTATGATCTCTTGATTCTCAAATACTCTTTGAAGTTCGTCCCAGCCTCGATCTTTGACTGCCCGTTTCATGGATAATAAGGCGTAGCCTTCGTCCATTTCAGGATCGACTACAGATGTAGTCACCTTTTCACCTTGCTCGAGTTTCTGACCATGACCGATTTCTCGGCGCATGACGACACCTACGCCATTAGCGCCAAGGTCCAACCAGACCTCGTGCTTCTTGACAGATGTAATCGTACCTTCGACGACATCCCCGACCTTTAGTTGTTTAATATCACTGGACTCAAGTAGTTCGTCCATTGTGAATGAATTTTTAGACATGCTATTTCATGCCTCCTTATTTCTGCGGCAACTCGTAAGCTGGTTTATCCGTTCAGATTTAAACTTATTATACTCTGTTGCTCCTCTGTAAGCAATAGGACTAAATTTGCTTTTACCACTTTGTCTTAGGGAGTAATCTAATTTATACTTGTATTATGATTTTGGCGGTAGATATTGGGGCAACTAAAGTATTGGTTGCTGTATTTACTCAAAATGGAATATTAAAGGAAACTTTAAAGATTCCGACTCCTCAAGAATATGATGATTTTATAGCCGAGTTTGAAAAAGGATTTAAGAAATTTAAGTTAAACGACTATTCCTGCGCCGTAGTCGCAGTGCCAGGACGAATAAACAGAGAGGAAGGCATTGGCATTGCCTTCGGTAACCGTGATTGGCAGAATGTTCCGATTGCGGCCGATTTCGAGCGAATTGTAAAGTGTCCTGTCAAAATTGAGAACGATACTAAATTAGCTGCACTAAGTGAAGCAATTCTTATCAAGGATGAGTTTAAACGGGTACTTTATGTCACTATTAGTACTGGTATTTCAGCTGGATTGGTCATAAATGGTGTAATTGAACCTGATATGGCAGATAGTGAAAGCGGTCAAATGCGACTTGATCATAACGGTAAGCTAGAAAAATGGGAAAGTTTCGCCTCAGGTAAAGCTATAGTCAAAAAGTATGGCAAACTTGCCAGTGAGATAACAGATAAAGATGCTTGGAAATCAATTGCTCATAACATTGCTATTGGCCTACTCAACCTGATTGCGATCTTTCAACCAGAAATAATTATACTAGGTGGTGGCGTAGGTACTCACTTCGAAAAGTTCAAGGTGCCCCTTATAAAAGAATTGATGTATTACGAGATTCCGCTCGTTCCAGTTCCTCCTGTTAGAAGGGCAATTCATCCTGAAGAAGCAGTTATATATGGATGTTACGAACTATCTAAACAGGTATTTCCCCATGTCCACGCTGATTAATTCCCTCAAAAATGATTTTCCCAATCTTAGCTTTACTGAGAGCGACAGCTATTATTGGTCTCCAAGGAAAAATACAGTTCACTATCGTAAATCTATAGACAGCGAAAAATCTTCTTGGCCTTTGCTTCATGAAGTCGGCCATGCACTTCTAGAACATCAGCAATTCACCTCTGATTTTGAACTATTAACTCTAGAGATAGAAGCTTGGGAACGAGCTAAGAAATTAGCTAAGAAATATGGATATAAGATCGATGAGAATCATATCCAAGATTGTCTGGATACTTACCGTGATTGGCTGTATAAAAGGAGTACTTGTCCTATGTGTACCAATAGCGGTTTACAGATAAAATCCGACACTTATCGTTGTGTGAATTGCGACAATATTTGGCACGTCTCCGCATCCCGAAAATGCCGGACTTACCGAAAAGCTGGCAAATAAAAAAGATCCGGGTTTGACCCGGATCTTTCTTTTCACTTACTGTAAGGAAATATTCCCTTATGCAGCTCGTTTAGTACGACGGCTAATTCGTCCACCTTTTGCACCAGCTATTCGAGCTAGTTCACGGTTTGCGAAAAATCCGCCTGTGCGGCCAATCTTGCCACCCTTAGCTCCGATTTTTGCGTAAAAATCAGAACCGTACTTTGATTTGTTAGTGTTAGCAGCAGCTTTGCCGCCAGCTTTTGTTCCAGCCATGAGGCCTCCCAATGGTTAAGTTATTGCCCCACCCAGATACTGCCTAGAGACGAAAAAAGGGCTCGCAGAAAACTGCGAACCCTCTAATCTCTTTCAGATTGCGCTTATGATATCATTAGTCCCCGCTTATGTCAATACTGTTTTTATCTGTTAATGGTTTAATGTAGAATGAATGTATGGGTTATCTATTTGTTGCTGGTTATATTCTTATCGTCGGTGTTGCGACCTTCTTAATGAAAGTCGGTCTTAAGACTATGACGCCGTATCAGATGAATTTTCTCATGGGCATAGGAATGCTATTAACTGGTGTACCTGCGCTGTTAATTGCTCAGAAATCATTCAAAATTCCTGCCAAGGAAATGCCAATTGGGCTATTAATCGGCACTATGATGGCTATTGGATCCATTTTCTACGTATTAGCTTTAAATAAACTTTCTGCCAGTGTGGCATCAGTTCTCGCAGCTTCTTACGTCTTACTTGTAATTGTACTTTCGTGGATATTCCTGAAGGAGTCCTTTGATACTGTTAAGATTTTAGGGGTACTTCTCACATTTGTAGGCGTACTCCTTTTAACATACAGGTCATAAGTTATAATCAGAAATATGAAAAGCTATAAAGACATTGACGAATATATTAGCAACTATCCTAGCGAGGTTAAGAAGATACTGCAAAGCATAAGACAGACGATTCAGAAAGCTGCACCTGAGGCGAAAGAGAAGATTAGTTACGGAATACCAACTTTTGCTTTGAATGGCAATTTGGTGCACTTTGCAGCTTACGAACATCATATCGGCTTTTATCCAGGAGCCAGCGGCATTGAAGACTTTAAAGAAGATTTGAAAGAATATAATACGTCAAAAGGTACGGTACAGTTCCCTATAGATAAGCCTGTACCCTTAAAACTAATCGATAAAATTACCAGATATAGAGTAGTGCAGAACAATAAAAAGTAATGTCGTACCAAGCATATATCGACAATATCAAGGCAAAAACAGGTAAAACGCCTGAGGAATTAAAAGTCGCCCTTGAGAAAGCTGGCAAATACAGCCGCGACATGAAAGCAGGAGAGCTTGTAGCATTCTTAAATAAAGAATACGAGCTAGGCCATGGCCACTGCATGGCTATTTGGAAATACTTTAAAGATAATGACTGGGTCGATATTTAGATATTAAGAATCTGCAATACCCGATGCATTACAAAAGCTGGCCACACGCAAGCCTTAAGTAGCGCTAATATAAAACCCCAAAATCCAACAGAGTGTTGTACGAAGTACACTACTGCACCTATCCAAGTCAGAAAGTAGGCTCCCCCAATTGGCCCTCCCTTATTAACTACTTTTACAACGTTTTTCTCGCTCTTTGCCATTTTAGGCTCCTTTTTTATTAGTTTTAGTAAAGAATACCAATTTGTATCCGTCAGGATCTCTTAAAATGAATTCCCGCCTGCCCCATCTGAAGTCTTTCGGTGCACTTATAGGTTTTAGTCCAATATCTATTACCCCCTTATAGAATTCATCAACATTTGCCACTCTAACTAAGATATATAAACCATCGCCTCCAATATTATTGTTATCTTTTTCTTTATCTTTAGCGAATATAGTTTCCTCGGCTTTTTCCTTCTGGATAAACTCAACTGTAAACCAGTTGATTCTGACTTTTGCGAAGTCATTCTCTTTATCCACTATCATAAAACCAAGTTTTTCATAGAACTTAGTTGTTTTCGCTACATCTGTTACGTATTGAATATATCCTGAGATGCTGGCTGGTTTTAGACTCATCTTTCTATAATATCCCTATATTATTGCAAAGTTAATAGCTAAAGAAAAAACCTCCCGTAAAGGAGGTCTTCTCTATAATTCGGCACCGTGCTATTTTCCCAGGGCTTGATGACCCAAGTATTGTAACCGCTACGAGGCTTAACTTCTGTGTTCGGGATGGGAACAGGTGTCTCCCTCATGCCATGGGCACCGATGCGGCGCCTAAGATCGTAATCTTAAGCCCACATCGGCGGGTTACTAACGGTTTAAATGTAAATCAATCCAAATGGATCGGATGTATATCTATAAAGATATGCACCAAAAACTAGCCAATTGTCTCCGCAATCAAGAACCACGCAGCCAATCGGATGCGTAATTCCTGAATACAAAAAGTCAATGTCCCTATTAGTACGCTTCGGCTCAATATATTACTACACTTTCACCTTGCGCCTATCAACCAGATCGTCTTTCTGGGGGATCATAGAGAAATCTAATCTTGAGGTCAGTTTCGCGCTTAATATGCTTTCAGCGCTTATCTGTTCCACACATAGCTACCCAACGATGCTCTTGGTAGAACAATTGGTACACCAGAGGTGTGTTCATTCCGGTCCTCTCGTACTAGGAACAAATCCTCTCAAATTTCTTATCGTCCACAGCGGATATAAACCGAACTGTCTCACGACGTTCTGAACCCAGCTCACGTACCACTTTAATCGGCGAACAGCCGAACCCTTGGAAGGTGCTCCCCCTCCAGG
>CAZWJA010000013.1:0-30844 GCA_964634445.1 uncultured Candidatus Saccharibacteria bacterium
ACCATGTCAGGATTTAGAACTGCTTTTGATGCATAAACCACTCGGCCAGGCACTCTAATTTCGTCTGCGATAGTCCCATCTTCTTGAACTATATTACTAGCCGAAACTGCGTCGTCCGAAAGGCTAAATAGCTTAGCTACATCATGAGCTTTTACAGGTTCAGGGGTTCTTATTACGCCTACTACTCCGTGCACGTTGACGTGCTTTCCTGCCGGGATAACTTTGTCCTGTCCCGCAAAATGCGGATTAACTTCTTCCAGGTCGGCAAGTTTTAAGTTTAGATCTTTAGCGATTGTACGCAAGTGAGTCGGTCGAGACGGCGTATAGATAAAATGGACAATTTTTTGGGCCGGCATATCGGATAGCTCTATTTGTTCCGGTTTAGAATTAACCGGACTAGTGTTTCCAGCATGATTTGCTCCCGCCAAAATTCCAGTAGTTAGTATTGTAACGGCTGCGGCTTTGGTAACTACGGTTCTTACTTTTGGATCAATTTGGCTAGCTGCCAGCTGAATAACGTCAGCCGATCCTACAGCTATATTTTTCGAGGCTGCAGCTACTAGACGAGCGGTTTCTTTTGCAGTCCGTCTATCGACCTCGGATGTATTGACCAGACCCATTTCAGTTATCAATGCGTCGGCTTTGTCTAATGCCCGTTCGACAAACCGAAAGACTGGTTCACGACGAATAATTCCCTCGCCCCAGTCTCGTTCCAGGCTGGCATTATTATTCGCATCTGTTGTTGATTCGGTTTCGTCAGACGGACTTGTATAGATTTGACTTGCCGGAACTGGAAAATCTGCCGGCAATTCTTTTAATACTGCCGGGTTATTATCACCTATCTCTAACTGGTAAAAACCTAGTAGCTGTCCGCGTATGCCTTCAACAACACCCAATAACTTAGCGTCCTTGCTAGGAGCATGCTGTCTGGCAGCAAATTCAAATACTTCATTCTCTATGGTCGACATACTTTTTTTCCTTTTAAAAAGTTATATACAACCAAAAAGCGGTTCGGAGGATCATCCAAACCGCTTACTGAAAAAGAGTAAATCGGTTTAGTTGCCCGGTTACGCTACTAGCTCCCAAACGAATCAAGCGTCCAAATACGATTCGAAAGATCTTTGCTTACAACCAAAACACTTTTTGATTAAAGCTACGATACTACTAATACTAAATCGTGTCAACATTTTTCGTTATATTCTTTTTTGCTAACGCAATACAAAAAGCCCCTGAATGACTTCAGGGGCTAAACTCCACTAACGCTTTTTTTGCCCGGTTACGCTATTGGCTCATTTAGATCCAAGCGTCCAAATACAGCTCTAAACTCAATGCCTACAAAACAAGCATGGTGATATTAATTTTATACCCTGTAATTTATTGTTGTCAATACTAAACTAATTTTAAATTTAAAGTCTCTACTTCAGCTGCATGATTTACACAAAACGTCTTTTTATCGCAGTTTTCACAAACAATTACTAATTTATTGCACGATTTATCTTCACAGTTAATAAAACGGCTGGTTTTACCTTTACAGAATATACATTCGCCAATATCTTTAGATTTGTCGCTGAACCTATGCGTCATCCTGTCGTCAAATATATACAGTGCTCCGTCCCATAATCCATCGTCACCGTATTTTTCACCGTACTTAACTATTCCACCATCCATCTGATAAACATCCTTAAAGCCTCTGTTTTTCATAAGCACGCTTAATGCTTCACAGCGGATTCCGCCCGTGCAGTAAGTAACTACAGGTTTGTCTTTAATGTCATCGTATTTATCACTCGAAATTTCAGTTAGAAAATCTCGGGTAGTTTTAGTGTCGGGAATTACGGCATCCTTGAATTTGCCGACTTTAGCTTCGTAAGCATTACGGCCGTCAAAGAATATTACATCTTCGCCTTGTTTTTTCTTTTCTTCGACAAGTTTATGCAACGCTTCGGGTTTAAGGTGCTTGCCGCCACCGACTACACCTTTGTCATCTACCTTAATTTCATCCGGGGCGCCAAACGCGACCAGCTCATCACGAACCTTTACGCTTAGTTTAGGAAATTCATGGCCGTTTCCGTCGCTCCATTTGTAAGTTATGCCTTTAAAAATAATCGAGCGGTTCATTTCTCGCTTGTATTCGCGCAGGTTCTCTATGTCCCCGCCTAGCGTCCCGTTGATTCCATGTTTGGAAACTATTATCCGGCCCTTAAGTCTCAATCTGGCACAAAGCTCACGCTGCCAGCGCATAGTGATGGCTGGATCGGAAACCGGAACAAATTTGTAGTACAGAATTACTTTATTCACTAGTCTATTCTACTAAAATTTGGCTCATCTGTTAAGACTGCCGACTTTATCTGTAAAAAATATTGCCAAGCACTGCGCGCTTATGGTATAGTTCGGGAATCATTATTTAAAGGAAAGGGCGGCCTCACAACCATGTGCGCCAACAAAGACACAATCAGTTCAACATTCTCTTCGGTCGCCCCTAATGCGATAAAAGCTTAAATAAGAGCGGTCGTAGTAGACAAATTTCAAAAACAAAACAATTAATAAAACAAAAACAACGTAACTTTTCACTACCCTAAGCGTGGCAGCAGGAGGCTGTTCACATGACTAAAAAAACTATAACCAAACAAATTCTACGTGTTTACTGGCAGCACGCCCGTAAATACAAGAAACAGATTCTAACTATTTATCCATTAATAGTAGTTGCTCAAGTTGTCGAAGATTTCATTCAGCCGTTGATAATAAGCTTCGTCTTGACAAATATAGCTGCCAATAATATAGATGTCCTACGGTCTAGCAACCTGCCATTAATTCTATTCGGCGTCTTCATTACCGAAGCCATCGGCCATTTGCTATGGTCTGCGGTAATTGTACCTATTTTCTGGCACACCCAAGACCGGATCATGCGCGATCTAAGCATGACTGCTTTTGATCACATCCAGACTATGAGTGCAAACTTCTTCAGCAACAAGTTTGCCGGCTCATTGGTAAACCAGGTTAATAAGTTCGTATCTTCTTTTGAACGACTAACAGATGCTTTGACATTTAACATCTTTAAGCTATTAATCTCAATTGTTGCAACGACTATAATATTGTTTCCAAAAGCCCCGATGATAGCCATAGCGATAATAATCATCAGCGGGCTATATGCACCGCTAGTTTGGTTCTACCGTAAACGACAGCTGCCATACAACAAAGCTTGGGCAGAAGCCGAAACTGCGCGAACCGGCCAGCTGGCTGATTCGTTGTCTAATGTTATGGCTGTCAAGTCTTTCTCCGGAGATGCTTTAGAGCGCAGCTTAATGCAGAAAAAAGTAAATGATGTGCATAACCGATCGATCGATACAATGCTGGTAAACCGCAAACAAGAACTGATTACCGGTGCTTTGCAGCGAAGTATCAATGTATCCGTTGTGGTCATTGCAGTATACTTGGCCGTCAACCAAAAAATTCTGGTTGGTTTAATATACTTGTCACTGACATTTACTATTGCCATCATGCGCCGGCTCTGGGACCTCAATAATACCTTCCGCGCCTTCACGCGTGTGTTCGGTGATGCCGCAGAAATGACTGAGATTCTTCAAATCCAACCCGAAATTACTGACCCCGTCAAACCCGAGGAACCGGCAATAATTCGAGGGGCCATAAGATTCGACAATGTCACTTTCAAATATCCCGGCAACGATCGAGCCCTGTTTGAAGATCTGGATATCCGTATTCGTCCCGGTGAGAAAATTGGCCTAGTCGGGCATAGCGGTGGGGGTAAGACAACTATTACCCAGCTGCTGCTTAGGTTCATGGACATCCAGAAAGGTACTATTACAATCGACAACCAGGATATTACTAAGATAACTCAGAATGACCTGCGTTCCCGGATTACTTACGTAGCTCAGGAACCGCTGTTGTTCCACCGCAGCCTTAGAGATAACATTGCTTACGGAGATAAAGATGCCGATCAGAAAACAATTGAAGCTGTAGCTAAAATGGCACATGCCGAAGAATTCATTAAGCGTCTGCCTGAAGGCTATGACACTTTAGTCGGCGAGCGCGGCGTTAAATTATCTGGCGGCCAAAGACAGCGAGTGGCGATTGCCCGGGCTATGATCAAGAATGCTCCGATTTTAGTTCTAGACGAAGCGACCAGCGCCCTGGATAGTGAAAGCGAAGTCCTGATCCAAGATGCACTTTGGAAGTTAATGGATGGCAAGACCGCAATCATAATCGCCCACCGACTGAGTACAATTCAGAAGATGGACCGGATAATCGTACTCGAAAACGGCAAGGTCATTGAGCAAGGCAGCCATAATGCTCTTATTAAGCAGAACGGCAAATATGCAGAATTATGGAAGCATCAGACCGGCGGGTTCCTAGAGGATTAATATGACTAAGAAATCAATATCATCACTAACATTTAGGCAGTCAGTCAGCGTAAGTAAGCGATTGCTTAGTATTGGCTGGCAAACCCGCCCGTCTATGATCCTGGGTTACTTCAGCGGTGCGGCATTAGAAATTGCCGGTTCTGTCGGGTCTATCTACGCCACTGCCCGCTTAGGCGGGCTGCTTGCAGGATTTGTAAGTAATGGGCAGTCGAACGGTGTTTGGCTTTGGCTATGGCTGGATATACTTGCCGGCTTAGTAATAACAACCGCTTTTCTGATAATGCGCTATTGCAATCGGTTGATGTATTTCGAACTTGTCCGCAAAACGACTAAAGACTTTCTAATAACACTCAATACAATGGACATTCCTGATTACTATGACGAAGAAAGGCGCAACCATCTAAACAAAGTTGGCAACACGTATACCTGGCAGATTCCGAATCTTTATGATGCCAATATGGATCTAATCTACGGTGTTGTCAGATTCTTGGTGATTACTGTCGTAGTTGCCCAGATTAACTGGTGGATCGTGCCGATTATAGCCATCTTCTTAATTCCATCTCTGCTCAGTGAACGCAAGATTGCTGGTATATCCTGGTTTGTTTGGGACGAAAAAGGCGATGAGCGCCATATCTTCTGGGGTCTGGATTATCTGGTCCGGCAAGTTAAAGCCCAGATGGAAATTAGAAGCACAGCCGCCCAGAAATACCTGGTCAACAAAATCGATCGAATGAACGAGGTGTTTTATTCCGAACAGGAAAAACTATTTATTAAAGCCAATAAAATGCAGTTTAGCACTCGAGTTTTAGAATCGGCCGGAACCGGAATCGGTGCGATAGTACTGCTTCGCCAATTACTATCCAAAACAATTACGCTGGAAAGATACTTCTTCTTATCGGGTGCACTTTTTCGGGTCGGCAGCGCCCTGAACGCGGTATTCGGTACGCTGTCTCGAATGCAGGAACCAATGTTATATGCCAAAAGCTATTTTGAGTTGGTAGACTTGAAACCAAAGCTGGTCGACAAGCCCAATGCGGAGATTTTAGTTAATGCGCAGGCTCCGGAAATAAGAATTGAAAATTTAAGTTTTACTTATCCCGGCCAAACTGATGCCGTTTTCAAAAACATGAACCTGACTATTGCACCTGGCGAGCATATTGCTTTGGTCGGCGAAAATGGTGCTGGTAAAAGCACATTAATTAAACTATTGCTTAGGTTTTATCTCCCCGACGAAAGAGCTATATATATTAATGGAGTAAATATTAACGACATAGCAATTGAATCTTGGTATAACCAGATCGCTACCTTGTTCCAAGACTTCAATCATTACCCAATGTCGATAGAAGAAAACATTACTATCGGTCGGACGAATAAAAAACCAGATACGAAGTTGAGAGACAAAGCCGGTAAGTTCAGTAATGTTGACAGTCAGGTAGAAAAATACAAGTATGGCTGGGATACAGTCCTGGACAGCAGTTTCAAAAAAGGTACCGAACCTAGTGGAGGACAATGGCAACGAGTAGCCCTAGCCAGAGCTTTTTATCGTCAAGCTAATTTGCTGATATTAGATGAGCCGACTAGTGCAATCGATGCTAAGACCGAATATGAAATATTTAATAATATATTCACCCATTTCCAAGATAAATCAGCTATTATTGTCAGCCACCGGTTCAGTACTGTCCGTCGGGCTGACCGAATCGTAGTTCTAGAACAAGGGAAAATAGTCGAAGAAGGTTCACACAAAGATTTAATCAGGAAGAAAGGCATTTATTTCAGTTTATTCAGCAGCCAGGCAGAAGGTTATAAAGATTAAGCTATACTTAATATAAGAATCATATGAGTAATGTAACAAAAACAATCAAAATATTTTCAAGTTATTCTTGGAAATATAAAAAAGATGTACTTTTAGGTACGACAGTTATGCTGCAAGTAGCGCTAAATGTAATTTTAGCCCCGCTTCTTATCGGTTTTGGAATAGCCAAGATAAGTAAGCCTGATTCAGTCAGATTCTCGTTTATTACGATTATTTTATTACTGTTAATTTCTTCAGTAATCGCATTACTAATAAACAGAATTTCAACAAAAGCGATAGACAAGTTCGAGCTGGCGGCCAATAAAGATCTGTTTAATAAAATAGCCGAACATTTACTTAACGAATCTTATGAGTTTCACTCAAAAAGTTTCAGCGGAGCTTTAGTATCGCAAGCAACAAAGCTGTCTCAAGCATATGTTTCGTTCATAGATACTGTATTTCTTACTGGTCTAAGATGGATTGTAGTTGTTTTTGCTAGTTCAATAACATTGTATTTTTACGATGTTCGCCTAGCTTCCATAATGCTTACGACTGCCCTAGCTGGAATTTTTGCAACAACATATATGGTAAGGAAAAGATATCCTCTTCAGAAGTCGGCAACTATTAAAGCTTCTAACCAAAACGCCTACTTAGCAGATATGATAACCAACGCAATAACTATAAAAACCTTTTCGACTGAAAAATACGAGCAAAAACAGTACGACCGCTTGCTAGGTGAAACAGCTACCGCTTACCGCAAGGCGTGGTTAAAACAAGTCGATGCTAATAATGTAACGCTGGCAATGGTATCCGTGATGAACATTGCAATACTTACTTACGGTATTTATGCGATACAGCATGGCATCATCCAAACTGGTGTATTTATTGCCGCTCAGTTATATGCAGTCAGATTAAGTGGAGCCTTTTGGGACGCTTCCAGCATGATTCGTGCTTTTGAGCGAGTATTCGCCGACTCACATGAGATGATTGAAAATCTAGAGCAGACACCAGCTTTATTGGATAAACCCGGTGCAAAACAATTGGAACTTGATAGTGGTGAACTAGACTTTAAAAACGTTACCTTTCATTATTCAGATGTTTCATCTAAGAACAATGTTTTGAAGAATTTTAATCTGAAAATCAAATCTGGTGAAAAGATAGGTTTAGTCGGCCGAAGCGGTGGCGGCAAAACTACCATCACTAAATTAGTGCTCAGGTTTATGGACATACAGGAAGGTTCAATACTAATAGATAACCAGAACATAGCCGAGGTTACTCAAAATAGTCTTAGAAACTCTATATCTTACGTACCTCAAGAACCGTTATTATTTCATCGTACAATCAAAGAAAACATAGGATATGGCAAAACAGATGCTACATTAGACGATATAATCATAGCGGCTAAATTGTCACAGGCACATGATTTTATTACCAAACTACCCAATGGTTATGATACAGAAGTTGGTGAGCGTGGAGTTAAACTTTCCGGGGGTCAGCGCCAACGGGTTGCTATAGCCAGAGCCATGCTCAAAGATTCTCCAATATTAGTACTCGATGAGGCAACCAGTGCGCTGGATAGTGAAAGCGAAGTTATGATTCAAAAAGCGTTATGGAAATTAATGGAAGGTCGAACAGCATTAGTTATCGCTCATCGATTAAGTACAGTTCAAAAGATGGATAGAATAATTGTAGTTGACGATGGAAAAATAATCGAAGAAGGCACCCATAAACAACTGCTAGATAATAATGGTGTGTATTCCGGATTATGGAAGCACCAATCCGGTGGTTTCCTAGAAGAAAATTAGATAATTGTTTTACTTCTGAGATTTATCTTCTTCAGTCTTATCTGAACTTTCCTGTCCTTCACCACCATTTTCAGCTGGAACTTCGCCTTCAGCGCCTTCGGCTTCTTCAGCTTCTTCACTTTCCTGAGCTGGAGTTTCTTCAACTACGGCAATTGTGTTTTCTGGCTGGGTAAGTACGGCTATGGTAGATGGTACTTTAACGTCAGCCACAGTAAGTTTGTCGCCAAGTTCCGTTAAACCGCTGGCATCGACTTCAATTTCATCTATCAGATCTTTTGGTAGTGCTTCAATTTCTATAACGTCTGTAGGAGTAAGCACCATAAGACCGGCTTTTTCAGCAGGTATTTCACCGATTAGCTTGATTGGTACTTCCGTCTGCTGCTTTTCATCAGCCTTAATGGCATTGAATACAACGTGCCTGATCTGATGCTTGCGCGGTTCAAAATCGACATCCTTGATTAACGCCATATACTTCTTATCACCAACAGTCAGGTTAACTGGATGGTGTTTACCGGCATTTTGATAAGCCTTAGTAAGGGCTGTGAAATTTCCCATAACATGTACCGAGTCTTTTCCATGGTCGTGGATTACTGCGGGCACGTTGCCGGCATCCCGTACTTTAGCTAGTCCTTTGCCGAGAATTTCTCTCGTCTCTAGGCTGATTGAAATATCTTGATTGCTCATAAGTTGTTACCCTCCGTCACTGAATGTTTGATAGTTAAATTATACCAAAGTTTAACAGATTGATGCGTTGTTGTTTGTACTTAACAATAAGTTTTAAGTTATAATGCTATAATGCTTGATGTAAACCAGATTATTTCCGGAGGAGGAATCCTTTTAATTGCAGCCATTGTGTTCGCGGAATCAGGCCTTCTGGTCGGTTTCTTCCTACCGGGTGATACTTTGTTGTTCGCAGCCGGACTGGCAGCATCACAAGGCCATATCAACCTAGCTCTTCTGATCTTAATCGTAGCTGCCGCAGCAATTGTCGGAGATAACGTTGGCTACAGCATCGGCCGAAGAATGGGACCTAGAGTATTTAAAAAGCAAGATGGTATTCTATTTCGTCAGGAATATATCCAGCAGGCCGAGAAATTCTATGAAAAGCACGGCGGTAAGACAATAATACTCGCCAGATTCACGCCAATTGTCCGGACCTTTGCCCCAGTAGTTGCGGGTGCTAGCAAGATGAAGCGGGAAAAGTTTCTAGCCTACAATATTGCCGGCGGTCTGCTCTGGACAGGTATCATGATCCTGCTTGGGTATTTCGTAGGTGACAAAATACCTCACATCGATAAATACATTGAATACGTATTGCTTGGTGTCATGTTGCTAAGCATCTTGGCTGCTAGCCGGCACATTTTAGCCGATCCGCTGACCAGAAAAAGAATCGTTACGTCCTTAAAATCCACATTGAGCAAACTACTGCTCAACAAAAAAGTCGCTTAGTAATTAATATTACCTAAAGAATTTCTTTTAGATACTGGCCGGTATATGACTTAGGTACTTTGGCAACATGTTCCGGCGTACCGGAAGCGACAACAAAGCCGCCACCAGAGCCGCCTTCTGGTCCCATATCGATTAGATGGTCGGCAGACTTGATTACGTCCAAGTTATGCTCAATAACAATCATACTGTTGCCGGTATCAACTAATGCATGTAGTACGTGTAGCAGTTTGTCGACGTCGGCAATATGCAGCCCGGTTGTCGGTTCGTCAAGTATATATAGAGTCCGGCCGGTTGGACGACGTGACAGTTCTGTGGCCAGCTTGATCCGCTGGGCTTCACCGCCAGACAAAGTCGTTGCCGGTTGGCCAAGTCCAATATATCCCAGCCCGACATCTACTAGAGTTTGGAGCTTGCGGGCAATGCTAGGAATATTACTGAAAAATTCTAAAGCCTGTTCACAGGTCATTTCAAGAACATCGCTAATAGTTTTGCCTTTATAGTGGATCTCTAATGCTTCGCGGTTATACCTTTTACCATGGCAAACTTCACACGGTACATATACATCTGGCAAGAAATGCATTTCAATCTTAATAATGCCGTCGCCTGAACAGTTTTCGCATCGGCCGCCCCGGACATTGAAGCTAAAGCGTCCAGCTTGGTAACCACGCAGTTTGGCTTCCGGAGTGCTGGCAAACAATTCACGAATCGGAGTAAACAAGCCGGTATATGTAGCCGGGTTGCTTCTAGGAGTCCGACCGATTGCTGACTGGTCAATAATAATAACTTTGTCTAAATGTTCTATGCCTTTAATCTCATCATGGCGGCCAGGAACAGAATTTGCCCGCATAAGCCGAGCCGATAACTCTTTGGCTAATATGTCGTTAATCAAGCTTGATTTTCCAGATCCAGATACTCCACTGACAACAACCATTTGGCCAAGCGGAATCGGAACTGTTACATTCTGAAGATTGTTTTCCCGGGCACCAGCTATGACAAGTTCTTTGCCATTGCTCTTGCGCCGTTTCTTAGGCGTAGCAATTTCTTTGCTGCCGTTTAGATATTGGCCGGTAATGCTGTCTTTGACTTTAGCTACATCTTCGGGTTTCCCTTCGGCGACAATATGACCGCCGTGGATTCCCGCCCCCGGACCGATATCCAGCAGGTAGTCCGCCGTCCGAATAGTTTCTTCGTCGTGCTCGACAACGATAACGCTGTTGCCGATATCTCGCAGATGTTTCAAGGTTTTAATCAATCTGGCATTGTCTCGCTGATGCAGCCCGATAGAAGGCTCATCCAAAACGTAAAGTACGCCCTGTAACCCCGAACCGATCTGGGTTGCCAATCTAATCCGCTGGGCTTCTCCGCCGGACAATGTCGCGGCGCTGCGCAAAAGGTTTAAATAGTTTAGTCCAACGTCTTTTAAGAACTGTAGTCTGGCGCAGATTTCTTTGAAGATCATTTCTGCGATATGATTTTCTTTGTCATTCAACTTGATCGAATTGAACCAATTTACAGCTTCGTCAATTGACTGTTCGCAAATATCCATGATCGATTTGTCGCCGACTGTTACAGCTAGTACTTCCGGCTTTAGTCGCTTGCCCTTGCAGGCATGGCATGGTCGTTCCTGCATAAAGCGCTCAATATCCCGCCTGATAAAATCACTATCGGTTTCTTTGTGCCGTCGCTCCAAGTTATTGACCACGCCTTCATATGTAGTCTCGAACGACCGACCGAGGCCTAGACTAACACGGTATTTTTCGCTACCAGTACCGTACATCAAAATATGCATTTGTTTTTCAGTTAGTTCGCTAGTTGGAACATGCAGGCTAAAATTATAGCGATCAGCAACGGCTTGAATTTTTTTAGTGTACCAAGCATCTGTATTAATCCGATTAAAGGGCCGAATCGCTCCCTCGGCAATAGTCAGGCGTCCGTTTGGAATAACTAGTTCCGGATCAACTTCCAGTCTCGACCCAAGGCCTGTACAAACCGGACAGGCTCCATGCGGACTGTTGAAGCTGAACGTCCTTGGTTCGAGTTCCGGAATAGCTACGTCCGGATGATCTATACAGGCATACATTAGGCTGTAAATAGATTCTTCGTTGGTATCAGCATTTAATACTTTAAGTTTGCCATCGGCGATATCCAACGCCTGTTCAACTGACTGAGCCATCCGCCCGCGGCTGTCGTCGTTATTTACAATCCTGTCAGTTACGATTTCAATACTGTGCTTATACTTCTTATCTAGTTCCGGAAATTCGTCTAAGGCATAGACTACTCCGTCTACTCTTACTCGAGCAAATCCTGCCCTCTGATACTGTTCAGGAATATGTTCGAAAGCACCCTTCTTGTCGATTACTACAGGAGCCAGTATCATCAACCGGGCATCTTTCGGCAAGTTGGAAACTTGGTCGACAATTGCCTGAGTAGTCTGCCTTGCAACCGGCTTACCACAAACCGGACAATGAGGAATTCCAATCCGGGCATATAACAATCTAAGATAGTCGTAAATTTCGGTTACTGTAGCTACTGTACTTCGAGGGTTGCGGGAAGTAGATTTCTGGTCGATAGAAATTGCCGGGCTTAATCCATCTATTTGGTCGACATCCGGTTTTTCCATTAGACCCAAAAATTGCCGAGCGTATGAACTTAAAGATTCGACATATCGGCGCTGGCCTTCAGCGTAAATAGTATCAAAAGCCAGGCTGGATTTGCCTGAACCAGACAACCCGGTAATTACCACTAATTTACCGCGCGGTATCTTTACATCCACGTTTTTAAGATTGTGCTCACGGGCACCTTTTACATCAATATACTCACTCATAAAGTCAGTCTATTATACACGCGATTTAGGTAATTTACTATTACCTAAAGCCTTAGATTAACCTGCAATTAAAGTATTTGTTAATTCTCAATCTGAGTTCTAATTCCGCCCATAATCAATTTAACTGGCAGAAGCTTATCTACTTCAGAAATAAATTCAGTGTATTTTTCATGATCCGCATTGGCTGGTAATGTAGCAATTGGAATGTTTAGGGGTGATGGTGAATATGGATAGACTAATCTTTTACCCTTAGGAATTCTAAACAGTCGTGTAATACATTCGTTAGTTTGCTGAACAAGCATACGAGTAGATTTAGCTATCGGATTAAGGCCTAAGCAAAGTAGCAATTCATCCTGGTAATCAATATCGGGCAAAAGCTGCAGGCTACTTGCTTCTAGTTCAACACTTTCCTGATCAAGAACATCGTACTTGAATCCTATTTGGTCAAAAGCCAGCGGCAAAGGCAAGCTGCTTAAATCACTGTCGTCATCCATTTCATCATCATTAATTAGTGGATTAAAGACTTTAGGATATGCCGAAAACAACTGTTTAGATACTTGGCTAAAGTTCGGGTTCATACTTGTTGGCATCCGCCGATCAAGTAGCGTAACTCTTAAATCTTTTTCAGGAATTGTTTTTACTAGTCGTTTACTTAAAGGGAACACATCCCTAAATCTAATACCATCGTCTTCATCTTCTTCATACTGGGCATGCGGGACAGGTATAACTTTTCCGGTTTCAAGACTGCCTAAAGTTTTGCGCCCTAAAATAGAAACGGTACTCAGGAAATCTTCAGCTCCTTTTACTTCTCTAAATATTTCCAATTTGGAAAAAGTTTCTTGCATTAAAGTTTAACCCCGTAAAACATTAATTAGATTGTAGCACAATATTATTACCTAAGACATCTAGCAGCGGGCTGATCTAGACGCAAGGACACTGGCCAGGATTCAGGTAATCTTGGCATGCGTTGCTGAGCACTATTGAAAGTGGTTAGCACGGTTGCATGTAGATTGACATTATTTGGGTGCATGCTGCTGACGTCGAAACCTTCTGCTTGCATAAACCTATAGGCTTGTTCGTATTCATAATTCATATGTTCGTCCTCAGCAAAGCTGAAACCAAGTTTAACCCCATCAATAATTGTCAGCTCAGAAGTTACAAAATTAGCCGGTTTCCATATTCTGTCACTTAAATCGACTTGATGAGGCAACGTCTCAATGTCACTCGCATCTAAAACAATTGGTCCGAAAGGACTTTCTAAGACTGAGTTGCCATTGTGATTAACGAAGTCATTAAATCTTCTTCTAAGGCTCCTGTGAAAATCAATAGTTTTTTCTCTCGATGCGTACATATCTGGATATTTCTTTTCAATCATCCAACCCATCTGCTTGGCGTTAAAATAATTAACAGCAATAGAACCGAGCGATTTAGCATTACCAATTCCATAATTTATTCTGCCCAAATCGTTTTGGAACTCATTCCACTGATATACTTCGGACGCAACGCTCAGTTCTACTAAGCGATTAATTCTAATCTCGGGCCACAACCTTTTTGGTTCATCTCTAGAAACTCGTACTTTTGGAACTTTTTTTCTATCTGTAAGATGTGATCTTCCCATTTAACTTAAGTTTATTTTAATTCTACAAATAATAAAATTGTATTAATTACCGTTTAAGTTAAAGCTATTTAGTTATGCTACTCTGGTTATATGAAAGTAGCCATACAAGGAATTGCCGGATCATTCCACGACCAAGCCGCCAAACAATATTTTAATAGCGATATTGAGTTAGTCGAGTGTGAGAATTTTCGTGAAGTTTTCAATAGCGTTCAGGACGGTGAAGCTGAATACGGCGTAATTGCCGTAGAAAACTCGCTGCATGGTTCAATTAATCCGGTTTACCGGTTGCTAGCCGAAAGGAAGCTAAATATTTGCGGTGAGGTTAGGCTGCAAATCGAAATGTATTTAATTGGTAATAATCAGAATACGCTTAATCTAAGAGAATTAGATAAACCGGAAACAGAAATATTATCTCAGCGTGAAGCTTTGAGCCAGTGCGAGCTTTGGCTAAACGATAATCTGCCGAACGCCCGGATTACTGAAACCCATGACACTGCCCAGGCTGCTAGGTACGCAGTCCACAGCCAAGCCGACAATATTGTTGCCGTAGCCGGCAAATCGGCGGCCGAACTTTACGACGGTCATATCTTAGCCGGCCCGATTAATGACGAGCCAGAAAACTATACCAGGTTTTTTGTAATCACTAAAGAAGCAAAGGTGTCTCAAGATGCAGATAGGACAAGTTTGATTCTGACCGAGAAGCAAGATAAAGCTGGTACGCTGTTCCAAGCCTTAAAAGTATTTGCCGATCTTGAAATTAACTTGAGTAAAATCGACAGCCATACCCTGCCCGGTAAAAAAAGGCGATATGCCTTTTATATTGATTTCGATAAATCCGCTACTTCAACAAAAGGAAAGCAAGCCCTAAAACAACTGTCTAAACTAAACTGGAATATCCAAATTCTAGGATCGTACAAATCAGATTAAGCATAAGTTATATATAATCTATTTGACATATTGTCCATTTTGTATATAATATAGTTCTAATTAACGTGGGACGGATCACCAAATGTTAGAACTATTAGTTTTAGGTATTATTCCAGGCACATCAATTGTCATTACCCTTCCTTGGGTACTTTTAGCATTTCTTATATTAAACCTGGTTATTCTAGCCAACTACGAATTAAAGAAAACTCATTCAAATCATATTTACCGCGACATTTACCGACGAATAGCTCAATAGGAGATTATTAGGGAAGCAAGCTTTGGCCGTAAAGCATTAGATCTTCTAGTGCATACATTTGTTTTTGGCTAAGGTCGGTTTTAAGACTTAATTCATTGATTCGCTTAAAGTACTTATTTAGCTTACTGTTTTCACCGCCATCAAATAGCAGTTTCTGCTTATAACTTTCCCAGGTTTGCTTTTCTCCGCTCGTAAGCGATTTAGCAAAATTCCTGGCTTTATACAGCGGAATTAACTCGATCAACCGTTTGTCTTTACATTTGCTTACATAGTCAGATATTTCATCAGCTTTAGCATGCCTGATTTTCTGGCAGATTATGCGGTCTGAATCGTTCAGAAAGCCGTCGTATAGCTGACTGTCTACATGACTGTCTTTTTCAGAATATATTTCTGCCCTTTCGTTATCTAAAATTTCCAGAGCTTGAAGTAATCTATCTGGCCAATTGGGTATTGACTTAACTGATTTGCGGTTCTGGATTACTTTTTCGTAGTCAATCCCCAGTCTTTTTTGACTGGCTTCATCCATAACTGCTAGTGGTGCAACTGCCGGACAGCGGTTGTATTTAATAGTCTTTATCGGCAACCGGATGTAGTCATCTTCTCGGTCTTCCGGTTTCACCCAGCGCCATGCATCGACTAATTCTTTTGCTGTCATTTTACTATATGGCTGCGGATCAAAGCGTAAGTCGTATACCAAAGCTCCGTCGCCGCGGGCATTTTCGGTCAGCTTTTGTACGATAGTAGTCTTCTGACAATCGTTGTCGTACTTGCCCGATGAATAGACAAACGGCTGGCCTGAGTTAACCAATTTTTTTACAGATGTTTTGTCACGGACAGATAACAGGTAATCAAAAAGTTTTGGCTGCTTTTTGCGGAGCAATTTAGCTAGTGCAATAGTAGCCAAGACATCGTTCAAGGCATCATGGGCGTTTGAATGATCTAGGCCATTTAAGGAAGTCAGAAGTTCAAGCCTGTTAGTCGGTTTACCGTCAGAATCTACCGGCCACTTTATTCCTTCCGGTCTCAGAGCTCGAGTCATTCGGACTAGATCTAATAGATCCCACTTAGACCGGCCGTCTTTGTACTGCCACTCATACGGATCATAAAAATTCCGCCATAACATAGCGCGGATAAACTCATCGTCAAACCTGATGTTGTTAAAGCCGACAAAAATAGTTCCCGGCGTAGATATTTCAGAATCGAATACTTTCAGAAATTCTACTTCTGTGATGCCATCCAGCTGAGACTGTTGCGGCGTAATACCAGTTACCATTATCGCATCTGGATCAGGCAAAATATCTTCCGACAAAGCAATTAGTATATTAAAAGCTTCCCCGATAGGATTCAGATCTAAATCAGTTCGCTGACCGGCAAACTGCATTACCCGGTCAGTCCGAGGATTTATCCCACTTGTCTCCAAGTCATAGAAGAAAAAACTGTCTGCCATGAATTAAAGTGTAGCATTACCAAGCAGCAATAGAGGAATTTATGATTATTAAACAGCTTTTTCTACGGCAGCTGCAAATTGTACGCCGCCAATTAACTGATTTGGTTGTAAACCTGGATCAGTCATCGCCAGCTGGAAACCAAAATTGACGGCTGTCTGCCCAAGTTCAACGCCAGCCCTGACAATATCTTCACTGAAGTCCGGATTATCTTGATAAGTTTTTTCAGTTAGATGGGCGGCTTGCGATTCGAGTACTTTAAATGAAGCACAGTTTCGACGCAGTGCTGTCGCCGCCAGCTGCCTGCGTCTTGTAATTAGTGTCTCAGCAACGTTCAAAGTCGCATCGGCTAATTCCAAATCTGGTTCTGACGCCACAGATGCTTCTATAAATTCTTCCGCGATAACGCGGGCGCATTCCGGGCGAGACATTCGTCCAAAATTTCTTACGCACGTGTTTGTTTGTGATGTTGTAGCCATCTTTTGCCTCTTTTCTGAGTACCGAAGCACCGAGCGGCATTTATTACATAAACGTCGCTGAACGCCACGAAACTCCGTGTTTTAATTACCTCTAACTACCGGTATACGCTTATGTAATCTATTTGTCAATATTATTATATTGATATTAGATATTTACTTAGATTAGTAATCTATTTTACCGATGTTGTCACCAATAACAATTGTTTGACCAGCTTCTATGTCCATTCGTCTTAGTTCGTGCATTATGCCCATCTTTTTCATAATATCTCGAATTCTGTCTTTTGAAGCATTACTTCCAAAGTCAGTTCGCTGAGCAAAACGTTCTATCTTGCGTCCTGTAACTACAAACTTGTCATTCTTCTTTTCAACCTTCCAGCTGTTTAGGTTTTCTGGTAACCCGATGACTGGTAGCTTGGCTTCTTTTTCTGTTATCTTCTGAATTTTAACTTTCTGCTTGTCGACTAGTTTCTTTACTTCGTATAGCATTTCTTTTACATTCTTCCCACTTGAGGCAGATATTGCGAATTGTTTAGTACCCCTGGGTAATACTTTGGATAACGACTTTTGTATATCAGAAATAATACTTTCGTCCAAGCCATCAATTTTATTTATTACTACCACTTGGGGCTTTTTAGTTAGGTCGACTAAATATTCCTTCAGCTCTTTTTGGATTGTTTCATATGCCTTAACCGGATCGTCTTGATAAGCGTCAATCATATGTACTAGCACACTGGTCCGTTCGACATGGCGCAAGAATTCATCTCCCAAGCCTTTACCTTGGCTGGCTCCTTCTATTAGCCCTGGCACATCGGCCAGCAGCAAGCTGTTTTGGTCGTCGAGGTCAACTACACCTAGATTAGGTGTAAGAGTTGTAAAGGCATAATCAGCGATTTCCGGTCGGGCATTAGAGGCACTGGCAAGTAGTGTTGATTTACCGGCATTAGGCAGTCCGACAATTCCTACGTCGGCAATTACTTTCAGTTCCAGCGATAATTCCAGCTGATCACCTTTCTCGCCTTTTTCGGCAATTCTGGGTGCCTGGCGGGTAGACGATGTGAAGTGGGCGTTTCCGAAACCACCTTTGCCGCCTTTGGCAATGACAACTTTTTGCTGGTCGTCGGTAAGATCGGCGATTACTTCATTGTTGTCATTCAGAACTACCGTTCCAACTGGAACCTGAATAGTAAGATCGTCACCGCTTTTTCCGTGTTTTTTCTGTTTGTAGCCGGCATTACCCGATTCGGCTTTGAGTTCTTTGTGATATCTAAAAGTTGCAAGAGTATTCTGGTTACGGCTGGCCTGCATGATAATATCACCGCCATCTCCACCATCGCCGCCATCTGGTCCACCTCGGTCGATAAACTTTTCATGACGAAAACTAAGATAGCCGTCGCCGCCATCTCCAGCACTTACTTTAACTGTTGCTTTGTCAACAAACATAAGTAATTATTATACAATTATTACAACACTATAGCAATTGCGGAATATTTAATTAGTAGATATATGAATATCTGGAAGCGTCGCCAGCGCTTAGAGTCTTAGTACTCTTTACTGCCCAACCGGCGGTATTCATTTCTGAAACTAAAATGCTGCCGTCAGGATAGACCTCCTCGACAAAGCCGACGTGTCCGTAATAATCTCTTGGCGGGGTCCAGATAACAGCGTATTTCTGAGGTACGCTACCGATTGCAAAGCCGGCTTTCTGGGCTAATACCTTCCAAGTACTGGCATTACCTAGATTGGACGGAATCGGCTTGCCAACGTCAGCCCGACGCTTAGCTGCCCACCAAGTACAATAACCGTAATCGTAGCCGTTAGCACCGTAGACAGCCCCGCCGCCGCCCCAGGCGAATCCGGCAGTATAGGCAGACGACCTAACTGGTGCTGCAGTAATCGAACCGCCCCTGATTAATAACCTTTGACCGACTTTAATACCGGTAGTCTCAGCATCGTTGTCGGCAATAATTTGTTCTTTGCTAGCTTTATATTTAGCCGCTACTGTGTCGATCGTGTCGCCGGTTTTTACAATATAGACTAATCCATCAACTGGAGAAATAAGCAGGACCTTGCCAGCTACAACCGTGTCACCCTGTAATCCGTTCGACCATCTGACAGTATCTGAAGAAATACCGAATTTTTCAGCAATCTTAGGAATCGTATCACCTTCGACGGTTGTATACGATCGAATATCCTTATGCGATTTCAAAGCCGTCAAAACAACTTGCGGTTTAGCCACAACCGTATCATCGGCAGGAGTAATAGCCAGCTGAGCGTTGACAGTATCAGCCTTGTTGGTAACGCTTGAGGATTCAGGTAAGTTTGTCATCCTAGCAACATGCACAGCAATATCAGCTGACGATAACTGATCTAGGGCACCGGCAGCGGCAGTGGAATCAGCTTGACTGACAATGGCATTATTAGTCACCGGCCCGGTGCTTGGGCTTTTTAGGACAAATACCAAAACGCTAACTAAAAGCGCAACATTGGCAAATAGAATAGAATTACGGATAAGCCGCTTTTTGGATGCTTTAGTTAACTTTTTTGGTTTTGCAACTTCGCCTAGATGAGAAATTGGATTCTGACTAAGCGATCTTGTAAATATACGAATAATGTACTCCCGGTGTGTAACACCGAATGAGGCTTTACTTAGTTAATATTATTGAAAATTCTAACTTAAATATCGATTTTGCCTCACCGATTTGATTAATATAGCTTTTGCTAATCCGTCAAATCGGTGTCTATATGCTAACATAAAATGTCAATTTTTTAAAGTATTTATCGGTTTTTCCACAGAGGTGAATCTAATTACGCTTTATATGAATTTGGATATATCAAGTTAGCTATCTTACTCTTGGCAATCAAGTTATTTTACAGCCTAATCACGTATATAAAACTATATTGGTAGTACAGTCAAAATCAGGGAGACTAATATGACCAAGAAACTAGCAGCTGGCGTCGGAATAAGTATACTTTTAATAACACTTTATGGAATGTCCGGATCACATCCGGAACTTAGATTGTTTATTAATTTAAACCAGCAAGCATCGATACTCAGAATTTTGATCGCTGTAATTCTAATTACCTATAGTATGGTGGGAATATTACGGAATATTATTTCCAAGCAGTTGGTAATATTGTCAGGATTAGCACTATGTCTAATTGCGCTAAACGGCTTGATTTTTGATAATCTATTCGGCAAATATAGTTATTATTTAATGCCGATTGATTTCTTTATATCTATTGAAGCTAGCATACTTTTGATTCTTTCGGGAATTGAGCTGCCAACTAGGCAGATTAATCTACGTAATACCGTAATATATAGCTACTTGCGTTACTACTTTAGCCTTTTGGACTTCAAAAGATTCAGAAGTATTAAATCCACTTAGAACAAATTATTCATTGCACAGTTTCTTACAGTGCTGTTCAACAAGTTTTTCGTGTTCCTGGTTGGTCTTACTAAAGTAGGTTTTACCGTCATCACCGGCAACAAAGAACAACCAATCTGTACTTGCCGGCTTAATTAATGCGTCAATTGAACTTTGGTTTACATTGCTAACCGGTCCAGGCGGCAGGCCATCGTTTTTATATGTATTATATGTTGAATCATAGAACACGGAAGGCTCTTTGCCGTTTAGTATTGCCCCATATTTTGCCGTTACGTCTGATTCAAGTTTCATTCCTGTTTTGAGGCGCTTATAAAAAACCTGTGCCACTTGAGCTTTGTCATCCGGATTATTAACTTCCTGATTTATTATTGACGCCAGTATTATACCCTTGTAAACATCAAGACCTTGCTGAACAATAGCAGCTCGTACCGATGGAGTAAGCCTGTCCTGCATTTCATCCAATGACAATCTTATTATTTGCTGCGGTGAAGTCTCAGATGTTTTTTGGAAAGATTCTGGATATAGGTAGCCTTCTAAACTGGCTCCTCTTGGTTTGTCAACTAAGGCAGGATGGTTTTCATACTGGGTCGGTTCAAATGCCTGCTCGACAGCAGGCGCATCGAAGCCGGCATTAATAAATGCTTGTTTTATTTGGTCGATCCGCTGTCCCGGCTTAATCGTAAATAAATTAGATTGGATTCGGCCTTCAGTGATTATCACGGCAATTTCCTGAACGCTTTCGCTTGGAGTCAGCGCGTAGGTACCAGCAAGTATTTTGTCGGCTAAGGCATGGTTTAGAATATACTGCTTAAAGGCCCATTCGTTACGGATAAGATTTTGCTTTTTTAGCAACTTAGCTACATCTACAACTGACGAGCCTTTGGGAATCGTAACTGTAACCGATGTCTGACTACTACTGACCGGTTTTAAATTATTAAAATAGTATTTCCTCGATGCGTAGATCCCAATACCTAATACCAAAAGTCCTACAATAATCAGAATTACTGCACCTCTAATTATCTTCTTCTTTTTGATTTGACTGTACTTAATCATTAGTTTTCTCACCGTTTGCATTAGTTACTTTTTGGTTTTCCAAATAATCCTGCAGTATTATGCTGGCCGCCATAGAATCTATATCGGCTATTTCGTAGGGTTTGGCCTGAAGTTTCAACTTCTTTTCCGCATTAACTGATGTTAGGGCTTCATCTTGAAAAGTAAATGGTAGACTTATTATTAGCATTAGTTTGTCTGTAAAGTCACGCACATACTTTGTCTGTTTAGTTTCCTGGCCGTCCATATTTCTTGGTAGTCCCACGACTATATGATCTACCTTTTCTTTTTCTAGCACGCTAGTAAGCTTGTTTTGAAATAAATCGTCGTTTGAATATGTGTCGTAAGGCCGGGCAATGCTAACACCAGGTATGCTAATTGCAATTCCGATCCGGGCTTCGCCTACATCCAAAGCTAAAATACTCATCCTACTGATTATCGGCGTTTACTTGCTCAAATACCAGGGTAATCTTATTTGGATTCTTTGGTCCTTTGACAATCCAAGCTGGCGTATATTTAACATTAACATCTTTGATACCTGGCCGGCTGAGGATAAGATCACGGACATCGCCCTTTTTCTTACCGGCAATTTCCTTCTTTAAGGCATCCTGGTCTATTTGGGCTCCGGTTGAGACAGTCGTCTGGACTTTTAGCTTCTGTTCGGTATTAGCCTTTTTCTCGGTCAAACTAATGACTGCTTTAGATAAGCCGTTATCGGCTATCTTTTGCTTTTCGGTATCGATCTGTTTTTTGACAGAGTTTTCGACGACCTTATTTATGTCGTCTTTTTTAACGCCCAGCATAGCGTAAGTTACATCGCTAGTAACAATAACATCAACTGATTCGCTGCCAATATCCGGTGTAGGAGTCAGCACAGGTGCTGTACCAGAAAAAGTTTCATTTATTGCAAAAAAAGTGTCATCGAATTGTTTTTTAATTTCCTCTAAAGCTGCTGCCTTGCTTTTATCAGTTAGCTTTAGCTTGGCTGTTTCTACGTCTTTGTCTGAAACTACTTTAACTATCTTGTCCGTGCCACCCGCCATTGCACTACTGTCAGCACCGGAAACGTTGCTGCTGCCGCTGACAGAAAATGCCCGTCCGCCACTGATATTAAACCGCTCGCCGCCTTCGGCTGCTATTACTTTTACTGTCTTAGACGTAAATGCTGGTAGACTGTCGTTGACACATTTGCCGGCTTTGCTGAAACTGGTTAGTTCTGCGTCAGCAGAGGTAACGAAATTCAGGCTGCCGTTTGTGACCGTAGTTCCAGCTGGAATTGAAGCATTATCAGTTGTACAGTTAGATAATTTTAAAGTAACGGTTCCGCTGGCTTTTTCACCAATATTTTTTGAGCCGGTGGCTGGAACCTTTTCGGTATCTGATTTCTTCACGGATTTTTCGACTGCCGGTACGATCGATTTGTCCAAGTCCAAATCTTTCTGGGCAGTATTGGCCGTAAAGTCGAAGGCTGCATTAACTATTATGTCGTTAGTCTTAATTGTTACGACGGCTTTGGGCATGACCAGGATACTGTACAAGTAGAACACAATCAGAAGTAGTATGCCTCCACCGATTAAAAGCGTCTTTTTCCTGAATTTGTCGAAGTTTGGAATCTTAGGAGCTTTAAAACCTTTGCCTTTTTTCGGCTTGTCGGCAACTTCTTCGGCTGGATCTTCGTCCATCTCAATTGTTTCTTCAGCTGGAGCTTTTGCATAGGCAGCAACCGGTTTTGACTTATCGAGTTCAGGTTCATCTGAAATATCTTCGTCTTCCAAATCTTCCGGTTCCGGATTAGTTTCTCCGGCGTCATCTACAGATAAATCGTCAGATGGAAGTTTAGGAGCGCTCGGGATTGCCGGTTTGGACTGTAAGGTTTTAGCCACGTGCAGTTTGACTGCACCCGCCAGTGGCAACAGTCCGGCTTCCGAGGTGATTAAAACCAGGCTTTTCTTCTGGGCGTCGGCTTTACGCTTCAACAGCTTCATGTTGACAATGCTCTGCATGACAGCACAGCGCTTAGGCAGGACTATTGCTACGATCTTATGTTTAGATGCAGTTACCTTGTCTATGATGCCGGTGATTTCTTCATCGACATCGATATAGATAGTATCTTTTGTATCAGCCACGCTTCGGCTCCAATATTGTCAATTTAATAAAAGTAATGTGTAAAATCATAAGAATATTTAGACTTTTAATAGTTTATCAATTCTTTCCCTAAATGTGCTAGTGTTTGTTGGCGCGTCATCTGATTGCAACGTATCCAAGCCAACTCGGAGAAGCCCCATGGCTGTAATAAAAGTATGGTCAGTGACTGTTCCAGTCTTGTCGTCGATTCCGACCACGTGATTAGGTTGGATATGCTGGACGACCGGCTTTCTAGTAAATGGCAGGTCCGAATACCAGCCGCTTGATTCCAGTTCTTGCATTAGCATGTCCAAGCTCGACCCACCGCCACATAACAGAATTCTTCTCGGTAAATGATCTAATTGGTTAAATTCGCCCAGTGCCAGTTCGACACCGCTGATCCAGACATCCAGAGTTTTACGCAGGCTTTTTTCGACCACAGGTATTTTGGAGGCTGCTATTTTGTTGGACGACAAACCTAATTTGAGTTCTTCAGCTTGGACAAATGAAACACTTAAGTCTCGCTCGATACTTTTGGTATAGGCTCGTCCGCCAATCCCAAACATTTTCGTACCCTGTACTCCACCGTCATTGATAACGGCAATATCCGTCGTACCACCACCGACATCCATCAGAATGGCGCTCATACTGGCATTTGGGTCGTCCCCAATTACCGATCTGGCAACTGCAAACGGTTCGGCCGCGACTGCCAGGAGATCTAAATCAAGTTCCTTAGCCGTTCGCTCCAAAGCTCCAATATGAATCATAGGAGCAAAAGCAGTATATAGCTGGACAACGACTTCTTTACCCTTGAAGCCAACTGGACTAGTGACCGGATAACCGTCTATCTCAATATTTACTAAAGCACTGTTTACCAGCCTGATTTCGACGTCTTTGCCGCCTAATTCCCAGGTTAGTTGTTCTTTAGCCCGCTCTTTTGCTCGCGCCTGAACTAGACTAATAATCCGCTCTACTTCATTGATATCCAGTTCTTTATCAGGGTTTTTTCGTTTGACCCGTACGCTGGTAGTGGTACCCTTGACTAACTCGCCAGCAATCCCAATAATGGCGGACTTACAGCTGACCCCGGCTTGCTGTTCGGCTAGGTTTAATGCTTCATCGCAATTGCTAACAACAGATTGAATATCGGCAATAGCACCGGCTTGCATGTCGCTGAGCTCTTGATGGACTCTGCCGACGCCAATTATTTCAATTCCTCGAGGCGTAACTTTGCCGATGAGGGCTTTAACGAATTCAGTTCCAATATCTAGAGCTACCAGGTACTGGCCGTCATCTTTTTTATTCCTGGCCGCCTTAGTAATAGCAGCTTCTTTCAAAGTCTTTATTTTATCAAGCATATGCTAATTGATTATAGCAGAGGTGCCACCACTTTTATAGATGAAACTGTGCTTTTTACTGGCGGCCAATATTTAGCCGGTTGGTTTCGGCTGCTTGATAATATGCTTCTGTCGGAACGGCAACTATTTCCTTGTCTTCGCCATATCCGCACGGTTTAACGGTTTGCAGAAGTACTTCGCTCCATACTTTATGCGGTTTTGGTTCAAATTCGTCAGCACTTGCTACGGCTACTAAGCTTGCTGGAGTGTTGTCGCTGCCTAGTTCATAAACTTTAACTTCCAATCCGCAGACTACTAATGCTAAGTTTGAATTAATTCCGTGAAGCATCTCAATACCAGCATCTGGTGAGATTTCTGTAGCATTGGGTTCAAAATTTGTCATAATTTCCTCTCTACTTAGTAGTTGTCTTGGGGTTGTCGGCAATGTGCTGAATGTTTTTAATAAAATTCATAGGTTTGCCCCAGTCAAAATATTCAGCTGTAATTGGATGAATAACTACGTCAACCCCATCCTGAAGAGCATTGTTGATCGGATCGGTAATTAAATGCTCGCCTTTTTTAGTTCTTTCTTTAGCCATTTCAGCAGCTAAATACGGCCAAATATCATCAGAAAAAACATATTGGCTAATGTTTGCCTCAATCGTTTCTATATCTTCCGGAACTTGGCTTAAAGGTGGTTTTTCACGTATTTCTCTAAGTTTTGTCGGATCTTCCGCAGCCATTAGTACGCCTACATCTTTCGCTCTTATTCTAGGCAGGGTCTTACCCATTACTAAAAATTGTGAGTCGGACATTTGCAGTGTCTGAAGCGCTTCCGCATCTTCTGACACTCCGTCTGTACGATACAAAGTGTCATCTCCACTTTTAACCATGAATTGTTTTTCACCTTTTAAATGGCCCCGTACTAAGTCGAGCGAATATGCTGTGCCATAGTCGTCAGGCGGTTGGATAACATATTCAATCGACAGGTCTAACGCATCCCGCCTGGCTAATTCTTCATCTATTTTGTCATCTTTACCAAGTAGTCGCATTTGGGCTAGTAGGTTTTTGTTTAAGTCATGTCCGAAAAATTCTTCCTGCTGTTGCTGACCGCGTTCGGTAGTAAGAATAATTAGCCTTTTAATGCCTGCCAGAGCACAGTTTTCTGCAACTAGTCCAATTACTGGCATTAGCCGGTCGCCATCCGGAACAGGCAGCATAGATTTCTCAATTGCTGTCGTAACTGGAAAATCTCCAGTTCCTGAACCTCCGGCTAGAATCACGGCTGTTTCAATACTCATAGCGATTTATTTTAGTCTTTTTTCACCTATTTAGCAATAGTATGATGGTATTGTAAAGTAATTAATTGAATCAAATTTGGAGACTAAACTAAAGCAGCTTTTATACGCCTAACCCCTGCACTGCTAGCTTCTTCTTTGAGTATTTTAAACATCTTGCCACTTGCTTCTAGTTCTTTTGTATTTTCGACATGAGGGCCTCCGCAGATTTCAAAACTAAACGGCTTATCTGCACCTTCTGCCTGCATGTTATACACTTTTACTACGTCTCCGTAACGGTCGCCGAACTGACCTAGAGCATGTTTTTCTTGGGTTGCAACCTTAGTCGGATATTCTTTCCAGGTAACAACTAAATGCTTACCGATCTGCTCATTTACTATATCTTCTACTTTTCTTATCTGCTCTGGCGTAACTTTTTCGGGATGTGAAAAATCAAACCGTAGTCGTTCTTCGGTAATATTGCTGCCACGTTGGATTACATGGTCGCCAAGAACGTCGCGTAAAGCCTGGTACATTAAGTGGGTAGCAGTATGGTACATCTTGTGTTGCTGTGTCTGGCCACCCAGACCGCCTTTAAAGGTACCCTTCGTAGCAGTTTGGCTGCGCTGTCTTTGCTGTTTCATATGCTCGTCGAATTCGCTCTGCCAATCGTCTGGGACTTTTACGTCCTGCTTAAAAGCTTCTTCGACGCTTAATTCAACCGGAAAACCATATGTATCGTAAAGTTTGAATATTTCTTTGCCGGTAAGACCGTTGCTTGTTAGCTTGCCGAACTGGTGCAATCCTTTTCGAAGGGTCTGTCGGAAAATCTTTTCTTCTTTGACTAATATTTCAATTACTTCTTGGCGCTTGCTCGCTACTTCTGGAAAATCATCATGGTAAAGATCGGCTATTACAGGGACGACTTCTTCTAGGAAGTTCTGTTCTATGCCCAGATCAAATGCTTTTCTAATAGCCCGGCGAACCAGTCGCCGCATAACATAACCCTGCTCTTTGTTGCTAGGTGTTACTCCATCGACTGCTAAAAAACTAGCAGCACGAAGATGGTCGGAAATTACCTGCATGCTTTCACGGTGGTTCTCATATTTCTTGCCGCTTAGTAGTTGCAGTTTGTCGATGATCGGCCAAAGAATTGATATTCTAAACATATCTGACGAATCGATAGCAGCCTGGGCAATCCGCTCCAGTCCGCCACCAAAATCTACGTTCGGTTTGGCAAGTTTCTCAAAACCTTTTTCGGTCCGTTTGTACTCCATAAAAACTTGGTTGCCGATCTCAATAAACCGGCCAGAGTCGCTAGCCGGATGCGGCTGGCCATATCCATCCTTGTGGCTGCTGGACCCAAAATCATAAAATACTTCGCTGTCTGGACCGCATGGGTCGCCGACCGGCGTTTTTTCAATTCCACCAGCTCGAGACCACCAGTTTTCACCGTCGTCGTAAAAAAAGATCCGCTCACCTGGTTTGATTCCCCGTTTGTCGCCGTCTTCCTGCGAACCAATTTCAGCTATTTCTGCTTCTATACCTTTTGATTTAAAAAGTTTCTGCCAAATACCGGCTGCCTCGTCGTCTCTTGGAATGCCATTTTTCTCATCCCCAATGAAACAGGTGACATATATTTTGTTTGGATCGAGTCCTACTACATCGACTAGGAATTCAAAGAACCATTTGATCTGGTCTTCCTTGAAGTAGTCGCCCAAGCTCCAATTACCAAGCATTTCAAAAAACGTCGTATGCCTGTCGTCACCAACACCATCTATATCCATAGACCGCAGGCAAGTCTGACTGTCGACTAGCCGGATTCCTTCCGGATGCGACTCTCCCAGCAAATAGGGAATTAAAGGCTGCATGCCAGAACCGGTAAATAAAGTCGTCGGATCATTTAGAGGGACTAGAAGTGCCCGCGGGATAACTTTATGGCCGCGTTTTTGAAAAAATTCTAAGTATGCTTTGCGTATTTCTTGTGCATTCATCGGATTCATTATAACAGAGGTAACTAACTAAACAATAACTCCGCCACCCAAGCACAGTTTGTCCTCATAAATAACAGCCGATTGTCCAGCTGTCACAGCTCGAATTTCATCAATGAGCTTAAGTACGGCTTTTCCATCTTCAGTTGTATTAATAGTCGCTTCAGTCAGCGGAGCTCTGTGCCGAGTTCTAACCTGAACTTTTTGTCCATTACTTGGCAATGCATTTATCCAGTGGCAATCAGTCAAGTTAATTTTATTAGTCCACAGGTTCTTGTCATCCAGCTTTGTAGTTACATAAACGATATTTTTAGCCATGTCTTTGCCAACTACATAAAAGGGCAAACCTCCGCCGACATCCAAACCGTGCCTCTGCCCAATCGTGTAGAAAATTGCTCCGTCATGACGTCCGACAATCTTACTATTGTCGTCAACTATGTCGCCTGGTTTCTGAGGTCCTAGTTCATGCAGTAGAAAATCTTTTATGCCAACCTTACCGACAAAACATATTCCCATGCTTTCTTTTTTAGTGGCTGTTACCAAACCGAATTTAACGGCAAGTTTCCTAACTTCAGGTTTAGTATATTCGCCGAGCGGAAAAAGAGTTTTGCTTAAAGCTTTTTCAGTAACCCGGTATAGGAAATAGGTTTGGTCTTTGTTAGCGTCCTTTGCCTGCATTAGTTTACCGTCCTTGACGACCGCATAATGGCCGGTAGCTATAAGATCAGCCCCGTCTTCCAAACAAGTTTCTAAGAAAAGTTTAAACTTAACTTCCTGGTTGCACATAATATCCGGGTTAGGAGTACGGCCGGCTTTATACACTGCCAACATATAGTCGACAACTTTTTGCCGATACTGCTTTTCAAAGTCAAACATCTTAAATGGAATACCAAGTTGGACTGCTACTCTTTTTGCATCTTGGTAGTCTTCCTTCCATGGGCAAGGCATACCCGGAAGATCCTGGCTCCAGTTTTTCATATATACGCCGGTAACATCATAGCCCTGCTCTTTTAAGAGTGCAGCCGTAACGGAAGAATCGACTCCGCCGCTTAGTCCTACGTAAACTTTACCTTTATTCATTTATATTATTATAACAGAGGTTGCATAAAATATTTCATAGTTTCTGACAATACTATCTCGCCTTCTGATTTTTATAGTCCACTGTCTAGGCTTCCTATATTTAACCTCTATTGGTATGATTAACGTAAGCATGAAGAAGGTCAAAGTACCATTCAAGTTAAACAAAGTACACATCCGGGCATTAATAATAGTCTTTGCCCTAATTGTTATTGGAGTAGCCATTCTAAGCCAATCCAGAGCCGCAATACCGGTTGCCAGCTTTGAAGTCGAAGACGGTACTAAATCCACCAATGCCCTAAAAGTACCAATTGCATCGGCGTCTAACGGCAATGCACTGAAATTTTCGATTCCAGCAACAGGAGAACCTAAATGCGCGACTTTAACTAATCTGCAGTTCTGCGACGATTTCGACGGACCAGTCAACACTGCACCGGACAGTACCAAGTGGAACGTCTTTACAAGCGGCAGCAGCTGGGGCGGACAATGTTGGACTAACAAGCCAGAGAACATAGCCATCGATGGGCAGGGTAATTTACGGCAAACACTAATTTATAAAGGTACAACAGCTGTAACGATTCTAATGGCAAACCAACAGCCGTTACAAGTGGTGGCATGGATACACAAGGTAAGAAATACTTCCAGTTTGGTAAATACGAAATAAGAGCTAAGATCGCTTGTGCGAAAAGCGTTTGGGGCTCGATCTGGATGTCGACCGGCAATAACGGTCCAAGCTGGCCTAACTCAGGCGAAATAGATATCTACGAACTAATTGGTACACAGTATAACCGCCTGCAGCAGACACTGTGGTACGGACCACCTCAGGGCCATACAGCAACCTATTACTCGATTTCCGAGCCGTTGTGCAATAACTACCATGTTTACGGTTTTGAATGGCGACCTGGCTATATTCAGTTCACACTGGACGGGATAAATACCAACCGGCTGAATAAGACTGATTTTGTTGCAGCCGGCAAAGCCTGGCCATTTGATTCGTATAACTTAAGGTTCCTTATGGATCTGCAATACGGTGGTCCAAACCGGTCTGATCTAGGCCCTTACGATTACAATGAGCTGCCAACCAAAGGCTCGACCCTTTACGATTACGTCCACTTCTTTAACTAGAAAAGTTAAATGTTAAGTTAACCTATAATAAGTATTTATTATTTTCGTAATTAAGTTACTAATCTTATTTAGACTAGTTTGCTGGCAAGCAAGTTTTGGTTCTGCTTGAATATTTTCTGAAGTGAGAAATCAAACTCCCGAGACGATGTTCTGACTACGCAGCCACCACCGAGTTCTGGCTGGATGTTAATGTTGACTAGCGTATTAGGATGTCCGTTCTGGCGAAACCATCTAACTATTGGCCTAATGGCCAGCTTGCTTGGCTGACTGGCAAAGCTAACTTGGATACTAGGAGCAGTCCGGCGTACGAAAGCTAATTGCTTAATTACTCGGTCCCGATCATCTGCTTGAAGCAGATTGACATTGGCTGCCTTAACGATGCTATTCAGCTCATTACCGATGTAGGGCAGGTTGCCCTTATTGGCGTTTAATTTCTGATCGATATCAAAAATTTCCCTTTGCACCCTACCTAGATCCAAGGGTGTAACGATTAAGTCTGTCAGCTC
>CAZWJA010000014.1:0-28233 GCA_964634445.1 uncultured Candidatus Saccharibacteria bacterium
ATAGGATAGATAGACGACCTGCTAGCTATTACTTGGCACCAGCTGGCATACGCTACCTCAAATCACGTGGTCTTGAGCGGACGCAGATTCACTACAAGAACAGAGACTTTAGCGAGTCGCAAATCGACGAATACTACCGCTATCCCAAATTTAGCCTGTGCATACACCGCAACTATCCCCAGACCTTCCGCACCTACAGTAAGTACCAGCTTGCTCCAGAGGACTATCTAAGCCCTATGCCTTGGCTATTGTTGTCCCCGGATGACGAAGATGCACCAGAACTATTCATGGAATACATCCCTGCCGGAGAACAAAGCTGGATTATCCGTAAACGCATAAACCAGCACATTGATTCTTCCGAAGAAGCTGATTACCGCTATCCGTACCTGCTTCTAGTGGCTGGCAACGACAACACCGAGAAACGCATTATTAAGATGTCAACCGATCTTATGTGGGATTCAGAATTATATACAACCACAGAAGAACGCCTGCTCAGTGGCAAAAAGGACATTTGGCTGCGACCAGAAGAGGTGGATTGGGACGAGGAGCTGACCTTTCACGGGCTGCCACTGGAGTTTGACGAGAAGTAAGTCGGCTTGCATTTGTTGCATTGTGCAAAATTTTCGATTTAGAGCTTGTCCTGGTTCTAAAGAGCAGATCATCGTGCTACGGCAAAAAATAACATGTTGAATCTCAGGAAGTATGCTAAAATAATCTTAAGCACATTCATAGACAAACAGAGGGAATAAAAAGTGAAAAATACAAAATATATATTTCTTGGTGCCATCCTAGCAACAGGTTTTTTGGTGACTAGTGTTTGGGTTCGTGCGCCACGGGTTGTCCAAGCCGCCGACAACAACTTTACTGACGGTATTACCGTAGATAGCACTGGCGATGGAACTGATGCTAATACAGCAGATAGTATCTGTGATGATGGTAGTGGTAACTGTACGCTCCGAGCTGCCATAGAAGAATCTAACCAAGAAGCTGGTGCTCAAACCATAAAGTTTAATATTACAGGCCCAGAAGACTTTAACAATGGTGGTCAGAGTGGTTACAGTATTAAGCCAACCAGTGGGCTACCAAACATTACAGACACAGTTACTATTAATGGCTATACCCAACCAGGATCATTAGCTAACACAGCCATTGCACCAAACCCACTCAATGGGAGGTTGCTGGTGGAGGTGGATGGGGTTAACCAGAATATTACTGGCATTAATTTTAGCACTGGGGGTGACAACAGTATAATCAAAGGGCTAATAATAAACCGCTTCCAATCTAACGGAATAAGAATATTGGGATCTGATGCCGTTAAAGTTCAGGGCAACTATGTTGGAACAGACTATACAGGTATGACAGCTCGCCCTAACGGGTCCGACAACTCCAACTCCTCCACTGCTATATCTGTTGGTGAAAATGGACTGAATGCTACAGACCTCAGCACTACCAACACTTTTCTTGGTGGGCTTAATCCTGAGGATAGGAATCTGATCTCTGGAAACTATGGAGGAGGTGTCGGCATTGGCTCTGTCGACACAACAATACAAGGTAACTATGTTGGGGTTGCCCGAGATGGGGCTACTGATCTAGGCAATAGCTATGGGAGCGGTGTTACAACTGGCGGCTTTACTGTTGACTATGCAGACGGTGTTCTTTTTGGTGGACCTCAAATAGGTGCTAAAAATGTAATTTCAGGAAACGCCACGGGCGGTATCCAACCGGACTATTCAACAGATGTCGTCATAGAGTCTAACTATCTCGGCACAGACTACACTGGAACTATACCCGTTCCTAACGACCTCAACGCTATAGGCTTTGCAATTGGAACGGGAATTTCTGGCATAGTAAAGAATAACCTAATCAGATTTAACGGACAAAATGGTATTAGTATTAGCGCAAACGGTAACGTGACTATTACTGGCAATATCATTAACAGCAATCAAGGTAATTCAAATATATCGATATCCGGGATCCCAGGCTTGGTTCAGAACACTGTTATTCAAGGTAATAAAATTGGCACTGATGTTGACGGGAAGGTAGATGACAACTTTACACAAAATATAGGCATTTTGATGACAGGTAATGTTAGTAACAATCTTATAGGCGGGGAGGGCAACGGTGAAGGAAATATTATAGCCGGCAACGATGGTGCGGGTGTAGTTGTAGCGGGTCTAAATATTATAGGTCTGGGTACACTCACTCCATACAATAATACGATTATTGGCAACTCTATCTTTGATAACAATTCTGGAACACCTTTTGGCTTTACAACACCGGGTATTGGTATTGACCAGAGTGAAGTGACGCTTAACGGCTTTGTTCCTCAATCAATCGCCCAATCCGGCCCCACCCTCAATGACCCAAGCGATAGTGACACTGGCCCCAATGACTATCTTAACTTCCCAGTCATTAACTCTACCACTGCTTCAGCCGGTAAGCTGGATGTTACCTTTAACCTTGACGTACCAAGTTCTCCTGCTGGCTATAGAGTAGAGTTCTTTGCTAGTTCAACAGCTGATCCAAGTGGTTATGGTGAAGGACAGATCTATCTTGGTAGTACTAATGTAGCCGGTAGTGTGACTAATGCTATAGCGAGCTTAAACATACCGAGTAGCTTTAATAGTGGTAACTATGCTATTACTGCCACTACTACCGCAAAGGATGACTCAACCGATGGCTTTGGTAGTACTAGTGAGTTTAGTGCTGTACTAGGAGCACAGACCGTTCTAGCTGCCGTCAATACTACCAACAATACCACCACAACTGCTGGCGGGTCACTAGCAAACACCGGACAAAATAGCACCCTCATAGCCCTCCTGGCTGGCGGTGGTATTGTTAGTGGAGCAAGCTGGCTGGTGGTGATACGCCAACGAGCAAAGACAAGAAGGTAACAGAGCGGTGCCTATCCACCGACGAACCTATTCGTTGCATGATAAGCAGCGTCGTCGATGGGGGCTGTGGCCACAAGTAGCCATAGTAGTGCCAGTTTTCTGCATTCTTGGTGGCGGCTACCTCCTTGTCCTAACACAATCTGCAAATCCATATATATCCAACCACGTAAAGTCACCGATAGACCTGAACACTAAAGACGACGCAAAAGATGCCAGAGACCGCATCCAGATCGCCAAGATTAATCTAGAAGTACCCTTCTTTGCAGGGACTTCACCAGCCCTGCTCGAAAAGGGTGTTTGGCATCGCTATGCCGAACGAGGAGACCCAAAAAAAGGCGGCAACTTTATACTCAGTGCTCATCGTTTTACACTAGGCAACTCGCCTAGCCAAACCAAGACAAAATCTCCATTTTATAACATTAATAAGCTCGCGATTGGAGACCAGATACGTGTTTTCTTCCACGGTACGTGGTATGACTACGCCATTACAAAGATGTACGATGTTAAACCTAATGCTACCGAAATAGAAGCACCAAGCGATGAGGCAAAGTTAACTCTCTATACTTGTACACTCAAAGGTTCTGCCGATGGGCGGACGGTGGTGGAGGCACGATTAGAATAAGTACAGCTTAGAAGCTATCTACATGTCGTAATGGTATACTCGCGTAAAACTACTTTTAGTAATTAACAAAACTTCGATTGTTAATTCGAAGTAAAAATATTGCCGATATTGCTTTAGCTACGCTGATATTATTTACTGGACCTATGTTTATCGTATAAGGCAACTTAAGAATGATAAGGAGTCGAGTCACAAAGAAGAGCGGACTTATATAGACCGCTCTTTAAAGTGTGTTGGATTACTGTGGTAAAAGTACGGTATCAATTACATGGATCGTGCCGTTACTGGTTGCTATGTCTGTTTTTGTGACATTGGAGTCGTTTATCTTAACACTACTGCCGTCTACTTTGACGACAACGTCTTGGCCGTTTACAGTCTTGGCACTAGTTAGTTTGATGACGTCTGCGGCTTTTACATCACCGGCGACTACATGATAGGTAAGTATGCTTTTAAGTTTTTCTGTATCCTTAAGCAAACTGTCGAGCGTACCAGCTGGCAAGTTGTCAAAAGCTGCGTTGGTAGGCGCAAAAACTGTGAATGGTCCTTCACCGCTTAATGTGTCGACTAATCCGGCTGCTTTAACGGCTGTTACTAGGGTAGAGAACTGTGGATCGCTGCTAGCTATTTCTACTATATTCTTTGATTCGTTCATATTTTCTCCTTGAGATTGCTGTGATTGATTGTTATTTGTTGTACTTGTATCTTTATTGTCGTCGTTTCGTAGTAGCATAAAGCCGCCGATAGCGACTAGCGCTACGACAATTACTGCTACAATTCCCATAGTTGATTTAGATTCCATAATACCCCTTTTCGTTGTATAATAGGTCTAATAATTTAGCGATTATTTTAAATTGGACTTGCTCAGCAAGTTCTTTTTAATTTATTTCTACCATAGTCCCCCTTTCTGCACTTAGTGAACGCATAATAAACAAATGTAGGGAATTAATAACTTCATTTAACTCACGGCCTTTAGGGGGGTCAGGGAAATACTCCAGCAGGAAACCATTAATAGCGTGAGTAACAATTTTTGCTTCGGCCGGAATATCGGAAATTGGAATTGTAAATTCTCCGGTCTGTATACCTAGAAGCAATACTTCTTCTATATGAAGATACGCTTTGACAGGAACAAATCCTGGCTTTAAGTGACTAAATTGAGTCCGGTTATGGATGAAGTATTTTAATACGAATACTATATCTTCAATATGATCGAATTGAAATCTGATCCGGTCTTTAAGCAGAGCATTGGCAGTTTTTCGTTTTGGCTGCTTGGCTCTGATTAACCCTAATTCAGTATTAGTAGTATCAAAGATATGTTTTAGCAAGACGTCTTTGTCTTTGAAGAAATGATAGATGCTAGATAATCCAACACCACTTTCATCTGCCAGGGTACGCATAGACAAACCGTCGTACCCTTTTAGGGCAAAAATCGACTTGGCTGTTTTGATAATGGTGGCGTGGGTAGCTTTAGTCATATTTATTCCTTATTGAAACGAACGTTACAATATAACTATAACGCTCGTTACAATAATATCAATGTTTTGATGCAAATATTACAAACGTAAACGTCTAATGGTTACCTAATTCATATCTGTTATACTATTAAGCTGAATGAAAGATTTTAGTTATAAAATATCTCATAAATTAAGTGGAAGTATGGCTAGAACCGGCGTTATTCATACGCCGCATGGCGATATCAAGACGCCAGCTTTTATTGTTGGTGGGACACAAGCCACTGTAAAAACTATGACCCCGGACATGGTTAAGGATATAAACGGACAGGCTATTCTGGCCAATACATATCATCTAATGCTTCGACCAGGAGCTGAAACTGTCGAACAAGCTGGAGGACTGGCTAAGTTTATGAACTGGACCGGGCCGACTTTTACAGACAGTGGCGGGTTTCAAGTATTTAGTCTCGGAATGGCATATAAGAAGGGAATTGATGCAACTTCGCATAGCTCCAAAGGAGACTCAACTCAGGCAACTCATTCGACCAGCCAACTAGCAAAAGTCGATGACGAAGGCGTAAGCTTCCGTTCCCATTTGGACGGCAGCAAACTTCGGATGACGCCCGAAAGTAGTATGCAGTTGCAATGGCGGATTGGTGCAGACATACATATGGCTTTCGATGAACTCACTTCACCACTTGCCGATGCTACCTACGTGCGCAAGGCACTAGACCGAACCCATGCTTGGGCTAAGCGATGTGTAATTGAACATGAAAAACAGTGGGCAGAACACCAAAAGCAAGGCAAACAGTACCAATCCCTTTGGCCGGTAGTTCAGGGCGGGCGAGACGAGTCAATGCGTAGGGAATCGGCAAAATATATGGCAGATCTAGATGTCGATGGTTTTGGGATTGGTGGCGTTTTTGAACCGGGTGAAATTGCAGATGTTGTCAGATGGGTCAATGAAGAATTACCGGAAGAAAAACCCAAACATTTGCTAGGTATTGGCAGTGCCGTATCCGACTTATTCTTAGGCGTCGAGTACGGTATAGATACGTTCGACTGCATTGCCTTTACCAGGCAAGCTAGAAATGGAAGTATCTATACCTCTACAGGCAAGCTTAATATTACCAACGCAAAGTTTACTCAAGACTTTATACCTCTTGATCCGGACTGCAGCTGTTATACCTGCACGAACTTTACTCGAGCATATTTGAACCACTTGTTTAAGGCTCAGGAAATACTCGGGCTGACACTGGCGTCAATTCATAACGAATACTTTGTCGTAAATCTGGTAGACCAAATCAGAGATTCAATTACAGACGAGTCTTTCTTTAATTTAAAAGCTAAGTATTTAAAATACTATCCGGTTTGATTAAAAATTTAATCTTATATTTCTGTATCTTTGGCTTGTCGACGATTGATTTTGCTTTTCTTATGAATCGGGCTTCTAAGATGGAGAAACTTAGCCATTGACTGTCGTTCGCGGAACCGGGTAAATAGCAGCCAGTCGTAGAAATAGTCGCTGCCTTTTGGCTTGACTAAGATTGTAAACAAGCCGACGTTGTTGGCTCCATATATGTCACCCCGTAGCTTGTCCCCGATCATGACGCATTCTCTCGGCTTGGCGCCAATTTCTTTTAGAATCCGCTCGTAGAACAGCTTGTTCGGCTTACGAATCAGCCATAAGCCTTTCCAAAAAGGTTGGAAGACGTGCGCGGAAATAGACGTTCCGTAACCAGACAGGTTGAGCATGTTATTAGAGGCGATCGATATTGTTTGAAAGCCCAGATCTTTGACAGTTTTCAACAAAAAAATTGTGATTTCCGGCTCCAAAGATCGGGTCATTTTTTTTCTAAGCGTCAGGTCAAGGTCTATTAGTATATGTTTTACGCCGAGTTTTTTTAACTTGTTAAAATCAACATCCAACACACTGTCGGCCGTAAAGTCCGGCACGAACAGCGGGCGCTTGGTTTTTGGTACTCCAGCTAGATAAAACGGTCTCACCTATAAATAATAGCAAACATCTGGAGAGAACTGTTTCTAAGAGGTTTAAACATATGTAATTAAACAACATATTTAAATTGCCAATAGCTTAATCTTTAGTTAAAATAAAGATCTAGTATGGCATTACTAGAACAACACGAAAAAACAGCAGTTAAACCACCGGAAGGTGGTATTTTTTTACCAAATGATTTAAGCGCGAGCAGATATATTTCGTTTGTTAGAAATGCATTTATTAACAGCCTGTCGGAAGACAGACTAGTCAAAGCCGACAATTTAAGCGTCGTACGGAAGTATGTTGAGGATGTATCACTCTTTCTGACGTCTTTGTATGATCTGGAAGCAGATTGTTTCGAAATTGATGACAACCAGCCGTTTTTAATTGGCGACAGAGGCTACTTTATAACCTCAAACAAAAGGGGTGTAAGACATTTATATGGTGTTCCAGACGACGGTACGTTGATCATATTTAATAATTATGAGAATACAGCCAGTGATTATATTCGGGCCCCAAAGCTAGAAGACTCTCATTTACTCTTTACTGGTATGAATGAAACAGGTGTTGTTATGGTTGAATCTAGACTTTCGGATCCTGTGCAGGTTGCCAGTATTGGCAGTTCAGCATTGGCATTGACCAGCTAAATTAGTTCATGTCTTAGATAATAAAGTCGCCTGATTAATATATAATATATCCCATGCAGGTGGATTTAGAGCCGGGCCGATATGTTGTGGCTGTTTCTGGCGGGGTGGATTCTGTCAGTTTGTTAAACATACTGTCGAATATCCCGGGGGTAGTTTTGACTGTGGCTCATTTTGATCACGGCATCAGAGACGATTCTGTCATTGACCGGAAATTAGTTGGCGATATGGCTAAACAGCTTAAACTGCCGTTCGTCTACGAAGCCGGCAAATTAGGTCCAGGGACTAGCGAGACTACTGCCAGGGAAGCCCGATACAATTTTCTGCGAAAGGTTCAGGCAGCCAGCGGTGCCCAAGCCTTGATTACCGCCCACCACCAGGACGATCTGATTGAAACCGCAATTATCAATATTCTTAGGGGGACGGGAAGAAAAGGTATTAGTTCCCTTGCCGATTATTCACATCTCCGACGTCCGCTGCTTAAATTCTCTAAAGCTGAAATAGAACACTATGCTGCCGAGCAGGGACTGGTCTGGCGGGAAGACAGTACCAACCAGGACACGACAATTCTGAGGAACTATATACGCAAAGTCCTGCTGCCTAAGCTAGGGCTTGAGGGCAGGAAGACGCTGCTCAATTACATTAATCACATTGATGTCGTCAACCGGGCGCTGGATAACGAATTGTCTACATACCTCCATATGCAACCTGCTCGCCAGTCGCTTAACCGATTAAGTTTTATCGAACTGCCCCACGAAGTTGCCCTAGAAGTACTAGCCAGCTGGCTAAGGTCGCATGGCATTACCAACTTTGATTCCAAGATGCTGGAAAAAATCACAGCCGATATTAAGACACTGTCGCCCGGCAAGCAGATAGATCTCAATGCCCGGCAAAAACTACTTGTCGGCAATGAAGTGGTTGCTCTAGTTAACCGTTACCAAGAATTATTTAATTAAGGATCATTTATACAGTTACTATTCGGTCTTTGATTGTTTCGGTTCCCCGAGTATAATAGTTTAAATGGATAAAAAACCATTCAAGTCTAAAAACACCTTTGGGGGGAACAAAAAGTCCGGATTAAAGAATATCGGATTTTTATTAATTTTAATTTTCTTCTTTTTAATCGGCTATACGGCGCTAGCTGATAATAACAAGAAACTTGAATCGGTTCCCTACTCAACAGTCTTATCCCGTGCCAATAAAGGCGAGATCCAAAAGATTGTCATTAAAGGCAGCAATCTGGAAATTACCAAAAAGGGCGAATCAACTGCGACCGAAAAATCGAGCAAGGAACCTGGCAGCAGCATTTATGAACAAGGCTTGACTAATAAGGACGTAGAGGTTGACGTTCAGCCCGACTCTGGCGGCAGCAGCTTTTGGCTAAGCCTGGCTAGCGGTGTAATTCCAGTTATTCTTATTAGCGCAGTTCTGTTTTTCATGCTGCGCAGTGCTCAAGGCCAAGGCAACCAGGCAATGAGTTTCGGCAAGAGCAAAGCGCGGCTGTACGGCAATGAAAAAGACAAAGTTACTTTTAAAGAAATAGCCGGCAGCGATGAAGCCAAAATCGACCTGCAAGAAGTTGTCGAGTTTCTAAAGTATCCTAAGAAATTCGAATCAGTCGGCGCCAAAATTCCAAAAGGTGTGCTTTTAGTAGGTCCTCCAGGAACTGGTAAGACTATGCTGGCACGAGCAGTAGCCGGTGAAGCAAACGCGCCGTTCTTCAGTATCTCCGGTTCTGAATTCGTCGAAATGTTTGTCGGAGTAGGCGCCAGCCGGGTCAGGGACTTGTTCGCCAAAGCCAAGAAAAATGCCCCGTGCATTATCTTCATTGATGAAATCGATGCTGTCGGACGCAAGCGCGGCAGCGGCATGGGCGGAGGACATGACGAACGTGAACAAACTCTTAACCAGATTTTGGTTGAGATGGATGGCTTCGAACAGGGTACAAACGTAATTGTTCTGGCCGCAACCAACCGGTCTGACGTGCTTGACTCTGCCCTTCAGCGTCCCGGACGATTCGACCGCCGCGTAAATATTGATCTGCCGGACCGTAAAGACCGGGAAGCAATCCTGAAGATCCACTTTTCGAAAAAGCCGCTGGCTAAGAACGTAGATTTGGACGCTCTGGCCGCTAAAAGCGCTGGATCCAGCGGTGCCGATCTAGCTAACATAGCTAACGAATCTGCCATCATTGCCGCCCGCAACAACCGCAAGGAAATCAGCCAGGAAGACGTAACCAATGCTTTTGAAAAAGTCGCCATCGGTCCGGAACGCAAAAGTAAGATAATGAGCGAGAAAGAAAAAGAAATGACTGCTTACCATGAAGCCGGACATGCAATTGTTGGACATGTGCTACCGGAAAGCGATATGGTCCATAAGGTGACAATTATTCCTCGAGGCGGTACAGGCGGAGTAACTTGGTTCATTCCACCAGAAGACAAAAGCTACCACTCAATTCTAGAGTACAAAGACGTATTAGCGCGGATGCTGGGCGGCCGAATCGCCGAAGAAGTCATCTACGGACGAGACCGGGTTACGACTGGCGCCGGATCCGACTTGCAGAAAGCGGCTGAACTAGCTCGGGATATGGTTATTAACCAGGGCATGGGCAACAAGCTCCGCGATCAGGTATTTCATGTCGACGAAGGCATGATGATGGAACGCTTAGTCCACGAACGCCAATACTCAGATGACACTGCCAAAGTTATTGACGACGAAGTTGAAAACTTAATTACCGAAGCTGCCAACCGGGCTAGGGCAGTTATCAAACACAATCTTCAAAAACTAGAAGATCTTAAAAACGCATTGATTAAAAAGGAAACAGTCGAGGCGGAGGAAGTTCTGCATCTACTTGAAGGCTCTGTATTGCCTGCCGGTGTAGAACATGCGGCTTCAGGCAATAAATAATCGGTTAATTTTAAGCAGAATTAATCTTAAATTAGGTTGATACTTGAGTTATCATCCGCGATACTAGTATGTAGTGAGAAAATACCTAAACCGCGCTAACACAAAGCTGTCGATTAGCAATGCCGCCATGCTTTTAGTGGCATCTTCCTTACTAGGTCAATTGCTTGGTTTTCTAAGGGTTAAGTTAGTAAACGCCAACTTTCCGGCTATTGGCGGAGGCAGCACGGATGCTTTCTTTGCCGCTTTTAAGATTCCAGATTTCTTTTTCTTCACGATTGCTGCCGGTGCTCTCGGTGTAGCTTTTATGCCTGTTTTGGCTGACCATCTGCACAAGCACGACAAAAAAGGCGTCTGGCAGTTGTCGACCAGCCTACTTAATTTCTTAGCTCTAATCATGTTTGTTGTCGGGTTGATTATATTCATCTTCGCCGAACCTTTGATTCATAACATTGTCGCACCGAAGTTAGACCCGGAACAGCTTCATAACGCAGTTATAATAATGCGCTATATTGCCTTCAACCCGATGTTATTTGCAATCTCCGGAGTGCTAATAAGTGTCCAGCAGACTTTCGGCCGGTTCTTTTTTTATGCTATTGCACCGCTAATATATAACGTATGTATCATTGCATCGATATTTATTTTCCGCGATAGCTTGGGACTAATCGGTCTTGGTGTCGGAGCTTTAATTGGCGCGTTGTTGCAGTTAGGAATAGCTCTACTTGGTTTAATTGGACTGGATTTCAAATACAGCCGATTGATTAATTTCAATATGCCGGATTTCAGAAAAGTACTCCGTCAGTTGCCTCCTAGGTCTATTGATATGGGCATCATGTCGATTAACTCAATTGTTGATACTAACTTTGCCCGTCGGCTGGGAACCGGAAACATTACATTTTATGAAAATGCCTATACCCTGCACACTGCACCGACTTTGCTGATCGGTACGGCTATTAGTTCGGCTGTTTTTCCGCAGTTCAATAAAAGCGTTGCCGAAGGCAAAGATGCTGAGTTCCGTAATGAATTTCTACAGGTGTTACGGATTATTATTTGGATTGCTACACCGGTTGTAGTCATTTGCTTCTTCGGGCGTGGTTATCTGGCTCGTATGATTTTTTCTCGAAATGCACCGGAAATTGCCGCCATTTTCGGTTTTCTAACCGGAGCAATCTTCTTCCGCACACTGTATACGATCGTATCGCGCTATTTCTACGCCCAGAAAGATACTTGGTCGCCGCTGATCGATTCGTTATTTGCGATCGGTTTAAACATTATTTTAGTGATGAACTTATCGCGTCCGCAAGATCAAGGTGGTTATGGAGTAACTGGCATTGCCTTTGCCGAATCAATAGTTGCTGGCTGCCAGCTTCTGATTCTTTCGACGATTATGCTGGCCAGGGATCCAAAACTGCTAAATATGAAATTTATTGGCGGGGTAGGGCGGATTGTTTCTATCACCGGATTTAGCGTGGTAGCGGCGTTCATCATGGTTACCTTGTTCCCACTAAATATTAACGACACTGGTTTTATCACATTAGGCTTTAAACTGAGCATAATATCGGTTGTCACATTTGCCGTGCACTTAGGTTTTTCTTCTCTTTTCGGGCTTGAGGAAGCTGTACCGATTACTAGAAAAATCAGGTCCATTGGCCGACTATTAATGCGGCCTGTAAAGATCGAAGATAACTAAAGCCTTCTTAGCTTAACCCACCTCTGTTATAATAGTCTAAATGCAATCTAAAATTCGTAATTTCTGCATCATTGCCCATATTGACCATGGTAAAAGTACCTTGGCAGATAGGCTATTGGAGCTGACCGGTACAGTCCAAAAACGGGATATGAAGTCTCAGATGCTGGATAAGATGGATCTTGAGCGGGAGCGGGGAATTACCATTAAGTTGGCCCCTGTGCGCATGAAATATCAGGAATATGAACTTAATCTAATCGATACACCGGGACATGTCGATTTCTCCTACGAAGTTTCTCGTAGCCTTGAAGCCTGCGAGGGAGCAATACTTGTAGTAGACGCTAGCCAGGGAATACAGGCTCAGACTCTGGCCAATGTTTATCTGGCACTAGCTGCCGATCTGACAATTATTCCAGTTCTAAACAAAATAGATCTGCCAGCAGCAGATGTCGATAAAGTCAGCAAGGAAATAATTTCACTGCTTGGCTGCAGTCCGGAGGATATACTGCACATAAGTGCCAAAACCGGGCAGGGCGTAGAAGCGGTATTGGACCGGGTCATAAAAGACATCCCTTCTCCACGAGGCACAGATTCTGATGCTACCAGAGCTTTGATATTCGACAGCTACTACGATGATTACCGCGGTGTAGTCTTATATGTCCGAGTAGTTGACGGGTCTATTGCAAAATCAGCCGAGATTAAGATGATGGCCACAAGTGCCGAAGGTATAGCCCTGGAAGTCGGTTCATTGTCCCCTAGCCTAGTGCCAGCCAAAGAACTTACTGGTGGGGAAATCGGATATATTGTAACTAACCTGCGTTCTACCCGTGAAGCCAAAGTTGGTGACACGGTTACGCTGGTTAAAGAGCAGGCTATTGTCGCCCTTCCCGGCTACAAGGATGTAAAGCCTTTTGTATATGCCGGTTTCTTTCCGGACAGCAATGAAAACTACCAGCTGCTAAAAGACGCAGTCGAAAAGCTTAGTTTAAGCGACTCGGCTCTGCAATTTACGCCGGAAAATTCTCCTGTCTTAGGTTTTGGAGTACGAATTGGTTTCTTGGGTCTACTGCACATGGATATTGTGCGGGAGAGATTAGAGCGGGAATATGACCTAGAGCTAGTAATTACCAACCCGTCTACTGACTACCAAATTACCCTTATTAATCAAGAAGAAGTAGATATCAAGAGTGCTAGTGAACTGCCGGATCCAGCAAAGATTCTAGAAATCCGTGAGCCATGGATAAAAGGTGAGGTGGTAGTTCCCAAGGAATACGTCGGCGCTGTTATCCAACTTATTTCCAGCAAGCGGGGAATCCAGAAAAACCTAAGTTATGTCGATGCCCAGCTAGCTTTGGTGGCTTTTGAAGCGCCACTAGCAAACCTACTAACTGATTTCTACGACCAGCTAAAAAGCGTAACCAGCGGTTACGGCAGCTTCAACTACGAGCTTGACGACTACCGGTCGGAAGATCTAGTAAAAGTAGATTTCTATGTTGCTGGTGAAATAGTAGAAGCCCTATCTGTCATGGTTCACCGTAGCGAAGCCCAGCGGCTGGGACGAGAAACGGTCGAAAAACTAAAAGAAGTAATTCCTCGGCAGAATTTCCAAGTTGCTCTGCAGGCCGGCATCGGCGGCAAGTTTATCGCCCGGGAAGATATTTCGGCATACCGCAAAGACGTTACAACCGGACTCTACGGCGGTGATGTCTCAAGAAAAAAGAAAGTTTTGGCTAAGCAGGCAAAAGGCAAGAAGCGTATGAAACGGTTTGGCAAAGTAGATATCCCAGCTGAAGCGTTTACCGTCATGCTGAAACGGGACTAGTTTAATTTGGTATTATTAAATGAAGCAATTCTTAAAATTAGAAAAACTTAATTCAGGCGACCAGGTAGCTGTTATTTCTCCATCAGCTGGTTTGCCAGGTCTTTTCCCTTGGGTACATGAGTTGGGAATTGAACGAATTAAAAATGAGTTTAAATTGACGACTAAAGAATATCCGACTACGCGTCAGATGGGCTCTAGCTTAAAACACAGGGCAGCCGATATTATGGCTGCGTTTTCGGATCCTAAAAACAAAGCCGTTATTTCGACTATAGGGGGAGAAGACCAGATCAAACTGCTAAAATATTTAGACCCGGGAATAATCAAAGCTAACCCCAAGCCTTTCTTTGGCTATAGTGATTGTACGCATCTGGGCAACTATTTGTGGAACCTGGATATTCCAAGCTATTACGGTGGCGCGATAATGACTCAGTTTGCTATGCAAAATAAAATGGATGACCTAACTAAAGAATGGCTTAGGAAAGCATTATTTGAATCTGGGGAATTTGAATTAGATGTTTCAACTAAATTTAATGACGAAGGCCTTGATTGGGCGGATAAAAGTAATCTGAATAAGATTCGTAAATACGAAGATAATCCTGGGTTGATTTGGGATGGTGAAAAAGATGTCGAAGGAATTCTCTGGGGTGGATGTGTAGAGAGTCTGTTGGCCCAGTTTACTGTTGGAAAATACTTACCTTCAATTGAAGAATTGACGGATACAATTTTATTTTTCGAAACAGCCGAAGACTTGCCTGAACCATGGATAGTTGAATACTTCTTGATTGGGTTAGGTGAGAGAGGCTGGCTGGATAAATTCAGAGCGGTATTTGTCGGCCGTCCAAAAGCCTGGGAATTTGATAAACCTAATAACACGGAACAAAAAAAGCGGTATAAGCAGGAACAAAATGACGCAGTAGTTAAGACGATTCGTGGATACAACAAGGATATTCCAATAGTATTAAATTTAGACTTTGGACATACCGATCCGCAAATCCCAATGCCTGCTGGCCAGAAAGCTAGACTTACTGCTGAAAAAAAGATATTTTTATCATATTAATACAATAAATTGTAATAATCCTGGGGTAGGATGATAGAATACTAGATTAAATATGAATACACTAACGCATTTGAAAGAATTTGAACAAGTTTTAAAAGACTATCGGATGGCTGAAGATGCATTAAAAGTACTTAAAGACACTAAGTTAGTTCTTTGCGATGCCGCGACAGCAGCCGGTAGAAATACAATTATCCGCGAATTACTCAAGACAAACGAGTACTACTATATTATTTCGGATACTACTAGGAAACCAAGGGTAAATGACGGAGTACTAGAGGAAAACGGAGTTGTTTACTGGTTTAGAACTGAAGATGAGATGCTGGCTGAGCTAAAGGCTGGCAAACTAGTCGAAGCCGAATTAATTCACAAACAGCAGGTCAGCGGTATGAGCACAAGGGAAATAGACAAAGCTAGAAAACAGAATAAGATTGCAATTACTGATGTAGATAGAGTTGGCGTGACCAACGTCAAAGCAGCTAAAGATGATGTGATCTGCTTATTCGTAATTCCGCCCGACTATGACACATGGCAGAAAAGAATAGAGGGCCGCGGCAAGATGGACCCGGCCGAATTTAGTCGAAGAATGGAAACAGCATTTCTGGAATACCAGAATGCTCTTAGCCAGGACTATTATTTATTCCTAATAAATGACAAATTGGACGACGCTGTAAGGGAAATAAGGAATATTGTTGCTGGTAAAGTTGACTCGACTTACCAGAAGCAAGCCAGGCAGGTTGCAGAAAATATATTCGCTAAATTAATAGTCTATAAATAAGGACAATAACCTAGCTTAGACATATTGGCACTTTAGGTACAAGAGTGCTAGAATATAGCCATGTTAAGCGTGAGACAAGAGAAGATACTGCAGGCAATTGTCGAGCAGTATGCCGAAGTAGCTGCCCCAGTAGGTTCGACCTTGCTGGCTAAAGTTTTTGACGTGTCCAGTGCGACAATTAGGTCGGAAATGGCGGATTTGGAGCGGGCTGGACTAATTAAGCAGCCTCATACCAGCGCCGGCAGGATTCCGACCGATAAGGGCTACCGATACTATGTCAACAACATTGCCGAAAATGCCCCTAGTTCGCCGGCTGAAATTCGGGCTGAAAAAGCAATCGCAACTAGAGTTGCCAGCGGCGGTGAAAGCGAGCGGGTTATTAAAAACGCAGTCGATACGCTAGTTGAACTTACCCACAACCTAGGTATTGCCACCATTGGCGACCAGTTGTATATGAGCGGTCTGTCCAACCTATTCGGCCAGCCTGAGTTTATGAATTCCGGACAGGTTAGAGAAGTTGCCAGCCTACTGGATAACCTGGAGCCATGGTTGTACGAAGCTGCTCCAAACGAACCTCTAAGTGTATATATCGGTCAGGAAAACCCAATCGGCCGGAGTGCTGGCTGTTCGCTAATTGTCAGCCGGTTCCGCAGCAACTATTCCGACCGCAGCTATATCGGCGTGCTTGGTCCAACCAGGCAGAGCTATCGGGACGTAATGTCGCTAGTCAGAACTACAGGACAAGCTTTGGAGGAAATGTTATATGTCTAAATTACCTAAGAAACAAACTAATAAAAATGATGAAATAGTTGAACAGTTGGCTCGTGAAGTAGCTGAACTGACACAGGCCCTGCAACGTGAAAGAGCGGATGCTACTAATATCCGGCGCCGGCATGACGAGCAGATTGCTAATTTGAAGACCCTGATCAAGGTTCAAGTAATAGAAGAATTATTACCAGTTATAGACAACTTTGACCGGGCTCTTAAGCATGTACCTAAAGATATAGAGAATCATGATTACATAAAGGGCGTTAGAGCGGTAGTCAGTCAGTTCGATAAAACCCTATCGGATATGGGTGTCGAAAAAATAAAAACTGTTGGTGAAGCCTTCAATCCGCATTTCCATGAAGCTGTCGGCGTCGAAGAAGGCGAAGGTGAACATGAGATTGTCAGCGAAGAACTTCAATCCGGATATACGTGCGACGACACTGTCATCCGGCATGCCATGGTCAAAGTCAAATCAGCCTAACTCTAATTTCTAATCAGTTTAATTTATTGACCAGCAATTCATATTTTTGTGGATAACTATTTGGCTTATTGAGTTAAAGGTGTTAATGTCAAGCATAAGCAACATAAAATAAAAAAGGTAAAAACATGCCGGTAAAGAAAACTGCAATTCGTAAAAATTCTAAAAAACGTAATATCCGAGTATTTGGAACAAAAGCGTCATCTAACAGATTCAAGCTTAGTCCCAAGCGGGCATTACTAGTAATTCTTTTAATTGTTGCAGTTGGTATTGTTATTAAGATTACCAGGGCAGCCACTGTGCCGCCCGTACTTGGAAGTGCTGGCGCTCCAAACGGCTATTCTCTGAAATGGAGTGACGAGTTCAATGGGACTGCACTTGACCGGACGAAGTGGAATTCACCGAAGACTAACTTTGGTACCGGCAACAAAGAAGACCAGTGTTTCGCGCCTGAAAACGCACAAGTCAACGGCGGTTATCTAAATCTAATAGCTAAGCGGGTAACGCCAAGTAAATATTGCGGTACCAATCCCGAAGGCGACGGTAATTACCATTTCAACTCGGCAATGCTTAGTACGCGAAGTGAAAATGACGGTGGCCTTAAGTACGAGTTCAAGTACGGCTATGTAGAGGCCAGTATTAAAATGCCTCAGGGCAACCCGTTCTGGAACGGTTTCTGGCTTGTCGGCGGAACTGGCGCTGGTCCTTGGCCTGCATATGGAGAAGTAGATATTACCGAACTAGTTAGTGCTCAACAGGATATTTCAACAGGAACCTTTCACTATGCAACTGATTCTGGCTTGGCTAACAGGCAGCAGAATCCGAATACCTTTAACTTCATAACCAAAGATTACCAAGCCGGAGTAAAGAACAAGTTGTCCGGCGCAATGAGCGATAGCTTCCACCGATACGGTGTACTATGGGAAAAAGATCTGATTACCTGGTATATCGATGGATTTCCTTACCGAAGTTTTGGTATCGATGGTAAGGTAACAGATTACAATTACGGTTCAAACACAGTCAAATCTACCAAGATGATGACTAACTTGCCTACCTACAACGATCCGTTTAATAAACTGCATACGATCCTTATTACCAATTCAATTGGCGGTGGTTTTGCAATGCGCCAAGGCTACACTGGCAATGAAATTGCCGGCGGCGGATACGACAACGGCAACTTAAATGTGCTTACAAGTGTAGGTCAGACTGCGACGACCCTTTACGACTACGTCCGAGTTTACCAAAACGACGGCACTACTCCAGATCCAGGCACGGCCAACCAGCCACCAACAGTTTCTTTGTCCAGCCCAACTAATGGACAGGATTTCCCAAGCGCACCAGCAAGCGTAACAGTTACAGCCAGTGCAGCAGATGCAAACGGGATAAAGCAAGTTGAGTTCTTCGACGGGACTAATTCTCTCGGGGTTGATATGACAGCTCCTTACTCGATTACTGTCAGTGCTGCAGCCGGAACCCATAGCTATACAGCCAAGGCAACAGATGTGAATGCAACTCCGCTGACAGCAACATCTGCAGCAGTTTCAATTACGGTTTCTAATCCCGTCCCTCCGGCTACTACAACATTGACCACTCCAACAGGCCTGACGGCGACAGCCAGTGATGGCAAAGTTCAACTGAACTGGAACGCTGTTACCGGTGCCGACAATTACACTGTCAGATGGGGTACTGGTGGTAGCTTTACAACTTACTCGAATGCCAATGGCGTCCAGTTTAACCCGACCACCAACAGCTTTCTAGTCTCCGGTCTAAACAATGGAACCAGCTACAACTTCTCGGTTGCTGCCAGAGATACGACTGGTAAATATACCGGGAGTTCATATAGTAGTGCTGCCAATGCAACTCCAGTTGCACCGGCTGCTGCCCCACTGTTGCCTGCTCCAACCGTATTTAAGAAGAGCTACAACTACAACAGCCTAATAGTAAAATGGAACCCAATTGCTGGAGCGTCCGGCTACAATGTCAGCACCAATGGTGCTGTCGCTCAGAGAGTAGACGCTAACCAGATTACCGTAAATGGTGTAACCAGCAAGACTTTCAAGTTCAGCTTTACTACTCTAAATGCTGACGGTAAGCCGTCGGCAACGGCTTCAAGCTACTCGGTCAAAGTAAACTGTTCTCTATACTTCTGGTGCTACTAGAAAAGAAACGGAAATAAAAGTAATGAGGCTAGCACCCATATAGCGGCTGTTAGCCTCAATTAAAATCGAATAAGATTTATTAATCTAACAAAGTGCTGTGGAAAACTATTTGTTTTTGTTAAGCATAAGTGATATTGTCTAACTAAGTAACATAAAATAAAAAGGTTTATAACATGCCAGTAAAAAAAGCACCTGCCCGCAAGGCACCTAAAAAACGCTCTGCCAGAGTAGTTAATACTAAGGTTGGAACAAGTAAGTTCAAATTGACACCAAAGCGATCCATTCTTTTGGTATTACTAATCATTGCAGTCGGTATTATTATCAAGATATCTTTTGCTGCAACCAGCTGGAATCTTGTTTACTCAGAAGAATTCAACTGTGCTAACGGTGCAAATTCTTGTGGAGTAGATACTTCCAAGTGGAGCATTAAGACGGGTACCGAATCTCATCACCAAGGTCATTATTTAGCGAGCAACTTAAGCGTACATGATGGAGTATTAGATATTCTGTCACAGCGAAACTGTGTTCCAAGCGGTGGAACCCCATCGGCATCTAACGCTAAGACTGACGGATCTGTTTGCCCATCTGGGACTAATACCGTTTATTCATCTGGTAAGGTAGTATCTACTACCCAGTGGAGAAACGGACGAATAGTCTTCCGTGCTAAGTTACCTAAGACACAAGATGGTCTTTGGTCAGCGTTATGGTTAAGGAACAAAAAAGCCAGTTGGGGCCAGACAAACTATGGCGAACTAGATACTCTTGAATGGTATGGCGACCAACAGACTAAATATACCGGTACCTCCATTATGGGCGCCAACGCAGTCAAGTCTCAACACTTCTACAACACTGGCGTAGATCTTGGTAACGACAATGCTTACCATGAATACGCAATGGAATGGAGTACTGCGGGTATTACTTATTACTTCGACAATAAGCCAATCAATCGGTCTAACGGCGGAGACGGCAACGCCCTTGACGTAGCTGGCGACTTCAGCGGCATCTCGGCTGCTCAGTTCCAGGCCATTATGGATGACAACTGGGAAGTCCGAATGGAAACTGAAATTACCAGCCAGGGTAACGCTTGGGACCGTGCTCCTGACAACTCCAAGCCATGGTCTCCAGTTCACTTTTTAGTCGACTCAGTCAAAGTTTACACTGCTGGTCCTGCATTGCCGCCACCACCGCCACCATCTGCAAATACCGCTCCGACAGTTAGCCTTACTAGTCCGGCTAACGGCACAACTTACGCATCGTCTCCTCAAGCACTGACTATATCTGCCAATGCATCAGACGCGGACGGTATAAAAAACGTAGAGTTCTTCGACGGCACAACTTCTATCGGCGTAGATACATCATCTCCGTATTCAGTTGAATTTAGTGCTGGTACCGGCAGCCACACCTTTACTGCCAAAGCTACAGATAACAATTCTTCACCATTGGCAGCTACCTCATCAGGTTCAACAATTACAGTAAATAGCACACCTCCACCTGCTAGCACAACACTAGCCGTACCGACTGGTTTGACGGCAGTCGCTGGAAACGGACAAGTTAGCTTGAAATGGAATGCTGTTAACGGTGCAACGAACTACACAGTCCGATGGGGAACCGGTGGCAACTATACCAACTATTCAAACAGTAATGGCGAACAATACAGTCCAACTACTAGTGCCTACACAGTCACTGGACTGACAAACGGTACAACATACAACTTCTCAATACGGGCTAAAGACAGCTCAGGTAAGTTAGTCAGTAGTAATTACAGTGCCGGAGTAAACGCCGCACCAAAGGCACCGGATACAGTTTCAGTTCTGCCAGCGCCATCTGGATTCAAAAGAAGCTACAATTTCAACTCTCTAACCGTTGGTTGGAATCCGGTTGCAGGTGCTTCTGGATACAATGTCAGTCTAAATGGCCAAACTCCAGTCAGATACGGATCCAACAGTTTGAATACCAAAGCTGTTACCGGCACATACGACTTCAAGGTTTGGACGATAAACGGTACCGGTCAGCAATCTGCCACACCTGGAACATACAGCTTTACTACCAAGTGTATCCTTACTTACTGGTGTAACTAGAACAAAAGTAGTAAAAAGAACAATATTAGCACTCTTGACATGAGAGTGCTAATTTTTGTATGATACAATTAATTTAGCACTCATGTAAGTAAACTGCTAAAACTAACTAATTGTTAAATCGATTAAAAGGGAGAATTAACAAAATGGGTAAAATAATCGGAATCGATCTTGGTACGACCAACTCAGCTATGGCTGTTATGCAGTCTGGCAAACCCGAGATAATTACTAACTCGGAAGGTGTTAGGACTACTCCTAGCGTAGTAGCATTAAACAAGAACAAGGAAAGATTAGTCGGCCAGGTAGCTCGGCGTCAGATGGTAACTAATCCATCTAATACTATTTATGAAGTAAAACGTCTTATCGGCCGAAACTGGACCGACAAAGAAGTTCAACGTGATATCAAGCTAATGGGCTATGAAATGGTAAAAAGTGGCAATGCTGTCAAGGTAAAGATGGGCGACAAGGAATTCAGTCCTGAAGAAATCAGCGCCATGATCTTAGGCAAGCTGAAGTCTGACGCTGAAGCATTTACAGGCGGACCGGTTACCGAAGCAGTTATTACCGTGCCAGCTTACTTTGACGACTCACAGAGACAGGCGACTAAAGATGCCGGTAAGATTGCTGGGCTTGAAGTAAAGCGTATTATCAACGAACCAACCGCTGCTGCATTGGCATATGGACTAGATAAGGGAAGCAAGAAAGATGAAAAGATTGCTGTCTTCGACCTTGGTGGCGGTACCTTCGACGTTTCTATTCTAGAATTAGGCGACGGAGTATTTGAAGTTAAGTCAACGAACGGTGATACTCACCTTGGGGGTGCCGATTTCGACCGTGTTATCGTCAATTACTTAGTTGATGAATTTAAGAAAGACAGCGGCGTAGACGTCATTGACGACAAGGCTGCCATGCAGCGACTGCGAGATGAAGCTGAAAAAGCCAAGATTGAATTGTCTTCTGCAAAAGAAGTCGATATCAACCTGCCGTTCCTGACAGCTGATGCTGATGGACCTAAGCATTTCGAACACAAACTTACCCGTGCAAAGTTGGAAGATCTTGTTGGTGACCTAATAAATAAAACCGCTACTCCATGCGAAAAAGCCCTTAAAGACGCAAAGTTAAAAGCTAGCGATATTGACGCAGTAGTTCTAGTCGGCGGTATGACCAGAATGCCGGCAGTCGTTAAGAAAGTTAAGGAAATCTTTGGCAAAGACCCGATGCAGGGTGTAAACCCTGACGAAGTCGTTGCTATCGGGGCTGCTATCCAAGGCGGCGTCCTGCAGGGTGACGTTAAAGACGTGCTGCTGCTAGACGTTACTCCACTGTCCCTAGGTATTGAAACCCTAGGCGGAGTTGCTACCAAGCTAATTGAACGCAATACTACTATTCCTACTTCCAAGAGCGAAGTATTTAGTACTGCTGCCGACAACCAGAACCAGGTAGAAATCCATGTCGTCCAAGGCGAGCGGGAATTCGTAAAAGACAATAAGAGCTTAGGCCGATTTGTACTTGATGGTATTCCACCAGCTCCACGAGGCGTGCCTCAGGTAGAAGTAACCTTCAACCTGGACGCTAATGGAATCCTGAATGTTTCTGCCAAGGATAAGGGTTCTGGAAAAGAGCAGTCTATTACTATCCAAGGTAGCTCGGGTCTAAGCAAAGACGAAGTTGAGAAGATGGCCAAGGAAGCTGAAGCTCACGCCGAAGAAGATAAAAAGAAGCGCGAATCTATTGACGCTAAGAACAGCCTTGACTCAGCAATTTACCAAGCTGAGAAAATGAAGACTGACAACAAGGACAAGATTTCAGAAGACGATGCTAAAAAGATAGACGAAGCGGTTGAGACGGCTAAAAAGATCGTAGCCGACGAAAAAGCCGATAAGGAAGAACTAGAAAAAGCTGCCAAAGAACTGACTGACGCTATCATGCCGATTGGTGCCAAGATGTATGAAGATGCAGCCAAGGAAGAATCTAAAGACGATGAGTCCACAGAATCAGACGGCATGAAAGCCGGCAAGGACGAACCAGTTGAAGGTGAAGTCATAGACGAAGACAAAGAAGAAAAGTAATATTAATCTAAGCTAAGTAAAAATACTCCTAGCGTTAAACAGAAGTTAGGAGTATTTTTATTTTATGGAAAAGGGTCAAGGTCAAGAAAAAGATAAAAGCCGGCAAATGATATTGTCTTACGCTATATCCTTTTATGAATTTGTAGATTCGTTCGCAAAAGACCAGTCAGAAAGTAACCTAGACCGAAACATCACCTGGCTGGCAGGGAATCATTTAGTAACTGTTCTGCAACAGGACAAGCTTTATGAAGTAAAAATGTCTGGCAAAAATGACGAGGTAGCAATACTGAGGTTTATTAGCGGTCAACCAGATCGTGGATTGATAAATTTCTATAAAACCGAAGGAATACGCAAAGAACCGTATGAAACAGTTACGATGGGCGAACAAGACTGGGAGCTGCTCTATAACCTAACTCAAGAGTTTGTCGAAGATATGACGCCAAAATAACTGATAACTTAATTTACAGCTTGACATAATAACCCTATTGCTTCAAACTACTTGGTTGGTTGTCAAACCAGTCTAACGCAATGCATCTCAGGGAGCGGTACCATTAACCGCACAAACTTGAGGAGCTTAGACCTTAAGCCTAATCACTGAAACTCACAGCAGGATCAGCTAACAAGACGGCTTACAATCTGACACCAACAATATTATTAAAAGCATGTTTTTGCATGTATAAGATTGTCTAAATTATTCTGGACGGTCTATTAGGTTAGGAGATTGCCTATGAATAGAAATATTAAAGGTGCTATAGCAGCTGGAATAATGATTGCTTCCGGAGAAATGCTTGCCGCATGTGATCCGGTCAAGGAAACAACTTTTGAAGCGTTCAACCAAGCAGCAGCAGAATATAATTTATCCGTAGTAGGTTTGATTGGACTTTCCGCTTGTGAGTCAGGTTTAAATCCAAACAGTACTAACGGCAGCCACGACGGCCTTTTCCAGCAAGCTAGACAGTACTGGAATGGTAGAGTCAACACTTATAATGCCAATCACCCAAATGCACCAGTTGAGAAAAACATTCGGGGTATAAAATCAAATACTCTGGTCAGTGCCGATATGATGGATACAATCCAGGCAATTAGGCGGAACTGGACTTGCGAATCAAAAACCAGGTGTTATACGGCGCCAGATGTAAACAAGGCCTGCAAGCCAGACTTCTGGAAAAACGAGCTAACTAAAAACGGTAAAGCAATTATTGGTAACAGAATTGTAGATTTGAATCCCGTTAGAGCCGTAAAAATCGCAAAAAGAGAAAAGAAAATACAGAATACAGTCGATTCTTTTGCTGCATCTTACTTCTAGTATATTTAAACTACACTCTAGCACTCTAGGCCTTCAAGTGCTAAAATAGTATCCAGATATGAGCAATAAACGAGATTACTATGATGTTTTAGGCGTCGGCAAAAGCGCTTCGGACGATGAAATAAAAAAGGCTTTCCGTAAAAAAGCCATAGAGCACCATCCAGATAAAGAAGGCGGTGACGAAGCTAAATTTAAGGAAATCAACGAAGCCTACGAAGTCCTCAAGGATGAACGCAAGCGCCAGCGCTACGACCAGTTCGGTCATGCCGGTGTCGGCAGCAGTGCGGCCAGCGACGGTGGCAATCCGTATGGTGGTTTCGGCGGCGGCCAAAACGTTAACTTTGATTTCGGCGATCTAGGACTTGGCGATATATTTGGTAGTTTCTTTGGCGGCGGTTTCGGCGGCGGCCAGCAGCAAAGCAAACGCGGCCGGGACGTAGAGACTACCATCGATCTTACTTTTGAAGAAGGTATCTTTGGCATTGAGCACGACTTAAAGGTAAATCTAGAAGATACCTGCGAACACTGCAAAGGTACAACTGCTGAACCGGGATTTGAACTAAAGAATTGCGGTACTTGTGACGGTAAAGGTCAGACAATTCGGGTAACCCGAACAGTTTTTGGAGATATCCAGCAAGCAAGTGTTTGCCCGACTTGTAAAGGAACCGGCAAAGTACCTGAAAAAGTATGTTCTGTTTGTCACGGCAAGGGTACTAAAGTCAAAGCCCAAGTTATTAAGCTAAAGATCCCAGCTGGTATAGACGACGGTGCAACAATTCGTTTGCGGGAGCAAGGCGAAGCAGTTGCTAATGGCCCTAAAGGAGACCTGTATGTGCATATCAGGGTCAAAGCCCACAAGCGGTTTACTAGAGAAGGCGATTTAGTCTTAAGCGAAGAAAAAGTTTCGATGGTAGATGCGGCTCTTGGAACTGAGATTAATGTTGATACTGTAGATGGTCCAGTCAAGATGAAGGTACCAGCTGGTACTCAAAGCGGTACTGACTTTAAGTTATCCGGACATGGCGTACCGCATCTTAAAGGATCTGGCCGAGGGTCGCATATTGTGACCGTAATTGTCGAGACTCCGACTAAACTTTCTAGGCAGCAAGTAGATATTTTAAATCAGTTCAAAGGTAATGCTAGGAAAAGCTTTTTCTAGGCTTTAGTTTACTGGGCTAGCACTTCTGGATCGTAATGTATTTCTAATGGCGGTTTAGTCGGATCGTAGTTTTCTTTTACATAGGTAGAATTGCGGCCTAAGCCTTTTGGATCCTGGGGCTTGCGTCTCTGACTTTCAACTTTAAGATCACCATGCTGTTCGCGGGCAAAGATGTTTCGCTGCTTAGCTGAGAACATTGCTTTTATCGGGAGGTATCTAAGGAATCCAAAATTAACTTTGCTCTTCTCATCTGATGATTTAACAGTACCTTCAGAAGTTTCGACTACTTCCTTGCAGGTCCATTCAGCTGCCAGTGATACAACAAAATCTTCTAATGCCAGCTGCAGAGGAGAAAATGAGATTGCATGATCGTTATTGTCAGCGTAATTCATATCCTGATCGAAAAGATATTCTACATCTCCATCTTTATGCTTAGTAGATACAACTACATGTCGCCGGTCTTCATGCTGCCTCATTTCAACTTTTAATAAGCCTCTATTTCGCAATTCTGGCGGCATCTTAAAGCTGACTGGCCGCCTTCCGAAGTAGTTGTGCCGGTTTTGTTTAATATGTTCTTTCTTAGCTTCTATATCTTCACGGGATTTATCACGGTCTACATAACCCAATACGCGATCAACAAAGGCCAAAGACATCGCAGATTGCTTTGAATAGCCTTTCAAATCCTCAGGCACGCTTTTCCTGACTATTACGTAGCCCATGATTTTGTCATCTTCACTTTCTCCATCCAAAGGAATAGAAATAAGCTGCTGGGCCATGCCGAATAGTTTGTTTTCACCTGGTTCTAGTCTTGTTAGATCCATGGTTTGTGCATGTTCGGTCATAAAGCGGGATAAGACATAATTGCCTGCCAACTGGTTATTTTCTTTAGCTGTCCATATGAATGTCAAAGTATATCCTGGACTAATCGGTACTTCACTTATTTGAGAAGGTTTAAACTCGTCAATACCTTTACCAAAATTAGACATAATAATGTCTCTTGCAAGCGCGCGAGGTGTCAATTGGGCGATTCGTTTTTTGTGTAGCTCACTAGATTTAATTAAATCTCTCCATCTATCCGGCAAGGTTTTATTGTCAGAAGGTAGCTCAATTCTTGCTCCTGAGCTAAGGTCGAATAATTCGATCGGGTCATAGTGCAGAGGGTTGGCGTAATAGTCTGCTTCATCTGCGGATACTTTGGGAGTTTTCAAGCCACGTTGTTGAGCAACTCTTTTTATAGTTAGAATATATTTTTCTACCGCATCCTTATTAATAAATGATCTAAATACAGAATTATATTCTGTCCAATCATCTAGGAATGCTCGTACTACTTGTCCGAAAACTAGTCGGGCATTTAAAGTATCTGCAATTAATTCTTCGAAATCTGTTTCAACAGCTTTAGCACTTATTGTATTTTCAATCGCTGTAGCATAAGCTGGTTTATTCTTAATGATATCGTTTCTTAAATACGCCGTATCAACTATTTTTTGATAAAACTCAATATTAGATTCACCTGTCGTTTCAAATACCGTATGGGCTAGAGCTATCTGTAGACTAGCAGCAGAGCTAGCACTGTGTACAAAATCATAATTATTAAAAACTGCTTCTAAAATTTCATCGAACTGTTCGTTATTGGGATGACTTTCAGTACTATTTCTAATTACGCTCGCAAATGCTTTTGGATCGGTTGCAAAGTTTAGAGGATCAGCTTTGATGTAATCTACGGACGATTCCATAACTTTTTCTAAAGCTTTAGGATTTGATTCTTTAAGCTGTGTTATTACGATGTCGAGGGCATCAGCATCGTACAGAATATGACTATTGTCGGTACCGTAATTTTCAAAATGCCGCTTGAATCTTCTATCGGCTAGCTGCTGTTGTTTTTCACGCTTGGATTTCTTCTGGTGTTGCCTTGATGCAACCAGATCATCTCTATATTCGGAAACTACACTTTTCAGCCAGTTAGAGACTGCTTTTTGTTTTTTCTCTGAAGGCGTAAGGTAATCGTCAAAATCTACAAAACTTTCAATATCGTCGTAATATTCGTCTTGTTCAATACTTTCGATTCCTGCAGAGTCGACAATATCTTCATCTGGTTCAGCTAGTAAGGATTGGTCTAGCTCATAACGCCCGACTAAAGATGCCAAGCCAAGGCTGACACCATCAAATGTATCCATATTTGCGACACTTGGTGTAGATTCATCCCAAAGTGTTAACTGAGTTGAATCAAATTCGGCAGATTTTACTTCTTTACTAATATCGCTCAAAACATTCTCCTAGAGACTTATTTTAACATAAAAAAGATAAAAAGCAATTAGCACGTACTCATCCAAGACCTTTGCAACATAAATAGCAGGCGTCCTACACTGTAAG
>CAZWJA010000015.1:0-25206 GCA_964634445.1 uncultured Candidatus Saccharibacteria bacterium
TGAATAATAAAAAAGCTCATAAAATAAAAATGTTTAAACTCAATACGCATAAAGAAAATATTTATATACAATCTGAAAAAGAAAAGCGAATCTATATTAAACTGACGGCCAGCGACGACCAGGCACTCTTAAAATCCTTAAAACAGGCAATTGATACTCACCCGGGCGAAACTGAAGTTGTACTTGTACTGGGCGAGAATGATAACCGACAAGTAATAAAGCTGCCGATGAGATTTATGAATAGCGACGACAGCTATAAAAAGGTAGAGACAATTGTCGGCAGCAGTAATGTAAAGTTTGCCTGAAACTAGTATTTATTTGCTAGTATATAGGAATGTCGAAGATCTTAAACTCAACAAGAACTATTAGTAATAAGCTGATCGTTATTGCCCATGATATTAGGAGCACCTACAATATCGGCTCCTTATTTCGTACCTGTGAATGCTTGGGCGTCGACGAACTTATTATTTCTGGTTATTCGTCTTACCCAGAAGTTAAAGATGATACTAGGCTCCCTCATATTGCTAACAAACTGACAGAACAAATCAACAAAACTGCTCTCGGCACGATTGACATGATCAAATGGCAGCATGTAAATGACTTGGCAGCTAAAATACAAGAACTGAGAGCTAACGGTTATTTAATAGTAGGTCTTGAACAGTCAAGTAAAAGCATATCGTTAAACGATTTTACCCGTGAAAAGAATATTGCTTTGATTTTAGGCCGGGAAGTTGAAGGTATAGAAGATAAGATTATAAAGTTGTGCGATGAGTTAATTGAAATACCCCAAAAGGGTAACAAAGAATCCTTAAATGTTGTCCAAGCAGCAGCAATAGCAATCTATAATTTATCGTATAAGTAAAATATTTCTATCGTGCTTAAACCGCTAGCAATATTAGCGTATTAGGATATAATTATTTCTAAATGAGGGTTAATAATAAAAACACCCATGTCCACAGAAAAAGACATGGCGTCCACCAAAAAAGAACTAGGCATTTTCTAAAAGTTTATACTCCTTATCTACCATTGTCTTTGTTTGTGGCTCTTAGTTTTATCTTCAGTTCTATACCAATCGCCAACAAGCCTAAAGTCAGTACTAATGACAAATCAGTATTAGCTTACGCAACCGAAATCAGCATTTCTGGTCTGCTTAGTTCGACCAATCAGGAAAGAACTAACGTTGGAGCCGCTACATTAGCTGTCAATTCCAAACTTAACTCTGCCGCCCAAGCTAAAGTCAATGATATGATTAATAAAAATTATTGGTCGCATAATACTCCTGACGGGCAAGAGCCATGGGTGTTCATAACTAATGCCGGCTATAGCTACAGCCGGGCTGGTGAAAATCTGGCATATGGCTACAGTACTAGTGCTAAAACAGTCGCCGGGTGGATGAATAGCCCAGCCCATAGAGACAATCTACTTAATACTTACTACCAAGAAGTAGGTTTTGGTATTGCTAATGGAGCAAACTATGTCGGTGATCCAAAAGAGGGTCCTCCTGGGCCTCAAACAGTCGTCGTAGCAATGTATGCGACTCCGTATACTTCAGCGCCAAGTTCTGCAAAAAAAGCAGCTCCTAAAGCAACACCTAAGGCTACAGCACCCGCTCCTGCTGCGCCAACACCAACACCTGCGGCTCAACCAGAAGAAAAGAAAGAATCCAGCCCTGTTGTATCATCGACTAAAGATCAAAAGCCACCTACGACCGCAACTGTTGCCAGCGACTCAAAATCAATTAATCGTTTAGATCTCGTAACTAAAGCTAGCTTGCCGTGGCTAGGAAGCTTACTACTTGTATTGTCTGCAGTTGGTGGTCTTATTGTCTTAACCCGGCATGGTCTAGCATTTCAAAGATTTGTACTTCAGGGAGAGCGCTACGTGCTCAAACATACTCTGTTTGATATGACGATAATCAGCATGATTATCTTCTCCTATATTGCTACAAGGACTGTAGGAATTATTTTATAGCCTATTAAAGGCCAATTAAATGTAATTTTGATCAGCTTCATGATTGGCGCTAGCATTTAGCTAAGCTATAATAACGCTTATGGCTCAAGACATTCGGGTGACCGACGAACAAAACACAGAAAAACGTGCACGGTTGTTAAACCTAAATTACGTAGACACATCGCAGATCAAAGACAAGCAGCTGTACAAAGAGCTGCTGCCGGTTCAGGACATGTACAAAATTAGGGTAATACCTCTGACTTTCAATAAGAATGGTATTAATTTCGGGATCACAACTACCACGTCTCAGCAGACAATGACCAAACTTACGCAGCAGTTTTTAGATCAAAGAGTTACATTCTCGCTTATTTCCGATGATGGTTTCAATGACTATATGCTTCTGTATGATCCGCCCAAAAAAGTCGTTTACAACGATATATCAATCACAGGCACAAACGCCGATCTAGTTAAGCAGGTGAGCAATACTTTAGACCAAGTTAAAGCCGACGATATGCTGGCTTATCTGACTGACCAAGCTCATAAACTGGGGGCATCTGACATTCATGTCGAGAATCAAAGAGACCATGTTCGGATCAGGCTCAGAATCGACGGCGTATTGCATCCAATCGCTAAAATATCTAGGGAAAGAAGCCGGATGCTGATTGCTGCAATTGCCAGTGCCGGAAATGTATCTACAAGTGCCGACCAAGCGCAGCAAGGCCATATCACCCAGCGTGTCCAGATGGCCGACAAGTCAATTGTCGATGTCAATCTAAGAGTTGAAACAGTCCCGTCTATTAACGGCATGGACATAGTCATGCGGCTGTTTAACATGCAGGCAGATATGTATACTCTCGACAAACTAGGTTTGAACAGACTGGAACGGGAAGTTGTCGATGATATTATCCGCAAGCCGAACGGCTTGGTTATGGCTGTCGGACCAACCGGATCCGGGAAAACTACTACGTTATACTCAATTCTAAATACCCTCAATGATGAAAGTCGAAAAATAATTACCATTGAAGATCCAGTTGAATACCAGTTCGACGGTGTTACCCAGATTTCTGTAACTAGTCAGACTGGAGAAGAGACACAGTTTGCGACTAAGCTGAGAGCCGTGCTTAGGTTAGACCCGGATATTGTCATGGTTGGCGAGATAAGAGACAACGATACTTCTAAAACAGCTCTACAAGCTTCACTGACAGGTCATTTAGTATTAGCTACTTTCCACGCCGGCTCAGCTTCTGCCGCCTTAACCAGGCTGGTAGATATAATTGGCCAGAACCCGCTGTTTGCTTCGGCCATCCGTCTTATTATGGCCCAGCGCCTGATTCGTAAATTAGATGATTCTACGAAAATAGCCTACGATCCAGAACCAGCAATTAAAGATAAGCTGCAGAAGATCGTCGATTCTTTCCCGCCCAGCATTAAAAAACCAGATCTAAGTAATTTGAAACTGTATAAAGCCGGGAGTTCAGCCGATAACCCCTTCGGTTTTAAAGGTCAGATTGCTATAAGAGAACAAATGGTTATGACTGACAGATTAAGATTGCTTCTACAGAAACCGCCGGCTGAGATATCAGCTCAAATAATTGAGCAGACTGCAGTTGCCGACGGCATGCTGACAATGCTTCACAATGCAATTTATAAGCTGATTGCTGGTGAGACTACGGTCGAGGAAGTCTTTAGAGTTCTAGGTTAATTAATACACTAATAATCTAGTAAGCTATCACGATTACTTAATTACTTTAGATATAGCTGACACGAGCCGCTCATCCAATACGCTTGGGATAATATTTTCGGCATTGGGTTCACTTACCAAACTAGCAATTGTTTCAGCTGCTGCAATTTTATGATCATCTGTTATTTGACTGACTCGGTTATCTAGAGCACCTCTGAAGATGCCCGGAAAGGCTAGGGCGTTGTTTACTTGGTTCGGAAAGTCGCTTCGGCCCGTTGCCATGATAGCTGCACCGGCAGCCTTAGCTTCGTCAGGCATTATTTCCGGTACCGGATTGGCCATAGCGAAAATTATCGGGTCTTTGTTCATGCTTTTGACCATTTCACTTGTTAGTAGTCCAGCTTTTGACACACCGATAAAAATATCTGCGCTTTTAATAGCGTCCTGCAGACTGCCAGAGACACTATTCATATTAGTAAATTCTAGCAGTTTTCTTTTGTCGTCGTTCAGATCATCCCGAGAAGCAGAAACTATACCCTTGCTGTCGACCGCCAGTATTTCCGGGCTGGCATATTTGTTTAGCAGTTTCATGATTGCCGTGCCGGCTGCACCAGCACCAACGCAGACTATTCGACATTGTGACATGTCTTTACCAGTTATCTTCATAGAGTTAATAAGTCCTGCAAGAACTACAATAGCGGTGCCGTGTTGGTCGTCATGAAAAACAGGTATATTTACATCTTTCTTCAGTCGTTCTTCGACTTCAAAGCAGATAGGAGCAGCAATATCCTCTAAGTTGATGCCGCCAAAACTCGGTGCTATTGCTTTAATTGCTTGGACAATTTCTTCGGCCGTGTGGACATCAAGAATTATTGGGACCGCGTCAATGTTAGCGAAATGCTTGAACAGCATGGCTTTGCCTTCCATGACCGGAAGGGCTCCGTACGGACCGATATTACCAAGCCCAAGCACAGCCGAACCGTCACTGATAACTGCAACTGAGTTATTCAACCAGGTATAATCCCGAGTCTCGTCAGGGTGATCAGCAACATAGCTACTGACAGCGGCAACTCCGGGTGTGTAGTAAATACTTAACTTGTCCTGAGTATCAAGCTTATCTTTTAGCTGGATTGCTATCTTGCCTTTAAGTTGTTTGTGCTTGTCTAATGCTTGTTGGTCGAATTGGCTGGCCATTGTTTTCCTTTAATCTTATTAATGCTTCGTATAAACTGCGCAGCGCATTAAGTGTTACTTTTTCATGCGTTATTTCCTCACCGTCTAGTCTATTATGCACTACTATCCCTTCATTTAAGAACAGCGTAAATTGACTTACTCGGGTAGTCCGGCTGTTACGCGCATGCATTGTTGCAGATACGGACTGCCTGTCTGTCTTAGAAGAGGAAATAATATGCCGCTGAAATTCCAAATGGCTAATAGCAGTTTCGCCGACGCGCAATACTATGGCATCTACGTCGTCACTGCCAAGTTCATACAGGAGTGTGTAATTTGCATCTTTATCCAGCGCACTCTGCAATCTAGTTCGAACTTGACTGAATTTGTCATCATAACGGGCATCTGTTAGTGCTATATGATCACCGTCATATGGATTAATAAATCCGTTAACTGAATTAGTAATAATATAAACTTCAGGATAATCACCATCTTCAGAAATTCTAGTAACTATAAAACCTCGGTTAGGTACTTCGCTCGCCAACAGACTATAAGTCGCTGGATTAGATATTAGCGCCGGATGCTGGCTAAGATTATCAGCTTGAATTTTAGATAAGAAAATCGTTTCATGAATTTCCAGAAGTTCGCCTTGGTCATCAATATCCTGGCCAATTCGCGATAGCTTAATATGGTCTGTATGTTGTCCAAGTATTTCTCTGGCCAGCGCGTCAATTTTGCCGGCTTCTTGCGCCTGCAGCCTGGTTAGCTCCTGCCTTTGAACCATAAGACCTCCTAACTACTTCGACTAATTTTCACTAGTTGATATCTACAATTGTAAACCTAAAATTAATAAATAATGTTTTATTTCTTACTATCTTGACCGATGTTAGCTTTTCATGTAGAATAGATCGGATATGGAATCAGTTCTAAAGCAAATCGAGAACCGTTATAAGAAGCATGCCGTCGTAGACGTACGGCCTGGCGACACTGTACGGGTTCACCAAAAGATCAAAGAAGGCAGCAAAGAAAGAATTCAGATCTTTGAAGGTCTGGTTATCCGCGTGTCTAAAAAAGACAGTCTTACTTCAACAATTGCCGTCCGGCGAGTAGCTGGCGGTGTCGGCGTAGAAAAAACCTACCTTCTTCATTCCCCATTAGTTACTAAAATTGAAGTTACCAAGCGAAGCAAAGTTCGCCGCAACTACCTGACATATATGCGGGCACGAACTGGTAAGGCGGCTAGGTTGACTAGCGTCGGATTCAATAAAGACGTCAATGAAGTCCCTGAAGATCCAGCGATAGCCGAAGCCGAAGCTAAGGCTAAGGCAGAAGCTGCTAAAGAGCACGAAGCTCAAGCAGCCCAAAAAGCAGCCGAAGAAGCTGAAGCGGAAGCTAAAGTTGAAGCCGTAAAGACTGCCCACGAAGAAGCTAAATAAAATAATCACTAGACAATAGTAAAAACCGTCTCAAGCAGGCGGTTTTTGTTATTATGCTTATATGAATAAAACTAGGGGCGTAATCGGAATAGATGAAGTTGGTCGTGGCTGTTGGGCTGGTCCGCTAGTCGCCTGTGCCGCTATTCTAGATGAAGACAAAGTTTCAAAAATACAAGATCTCTGGTTCTTAAGCGATTCAAAAAACCTAAGCCGCAAAATACGGATTCAAGCCGACCTGCTAATAAGAGACTTATTACTGGATTATGGACTCGGCTGGGTAACTTCTGAGGAAATAGACGAAATAGGCCTAACTAAAGCCGTCAGGCTGGCTATGCAGCGGGCTGTATATCAGATAAATGAAGATTATTCAGAAATAATAATCGACGGGAACTACAATTATCTTTTAGATAACCCAAGGACAAAATGCCAAGTTAAAGCCGATGCTACGATTCCATCAGTCTGTGCCGCCAGTATTCTGGCTAAAGTTGCTCGGGACAATTACCTAATTGAGATGTCTGAAAACTATCCTGAGTACGGCTTTGACAGGCATGTCGGTTACGGCACGAAAGACCATATTGCTGCACTAGCGAAATTCGGACCAACGAAACACCACCGCATGAGCTTCAAACCAATGCAATTATATATTTAGTTTGATCTACTTGTGCTTTTTAAGAAAGTTGATAACAAGCTTTAAGTCTCGTTTTTTCCAAGATGCATTCATTTCAATTATTTCTATGCCCTGGTTGTATGACCGTTCAAAGGCAGGAGACAAAACTTTTACAAAGAACTTTTTATATTCAGGCAGGAAGCCGTCAACGCTATAACCCCGGGCGACATAGACTGGCATACGATAAAAAGAAAGGTCGGTACCTAGATTACTTTCCAGCCAGTCCCAATTCTGTTTTAGCCACTGCCAAGCTTGTTCTCGTGCGTAGCGGTTAGAAAAACTGTAGGCAATCCAGTAGGCGACATCCTGCAATCTGACTGTGTCGGTTGTGATTAAGGATAAGGCTTTTTTAATTAGTTTCGGCTGTTTGAAACCACAAATTGCCGAACATAAGTTTAAGCGTTCTTCACTGAAATCTGTCGCGTTATGCATAGCTAAAAGCTTGTTAAATTCTGCTTCACCGCCAGTTCTGGCGGCAGTGCCATAGACTACGCCGCGCAGATCTGGATCCAACTGCTCATTTCTGAGCTTTTGGTGAGGGCCGTTAGTTTTCATTTCTGATTTAAGTTCGCTAGGATCATGCATTTCAGCAAATTTTGCGTTCGCATATTCCACAATTTCCGGTTCTTCGGCTACAGAAGCCATGCTAAGAACTGTTGGTCTAAGCAACCGGTCGAAGTGCGATTCATGTGGCTTTGCAACCCATCCCAAGCGCTTGGCCTCTCTTTTTACGAGATCCCTCACAAATGGTTTCAGTAGTTCGCGAACTTCATCATCATCCATTGCCACCCGTATACTGCCAAGTGTCCCGGCAATGACGTCCCAAACAGCATTGTCGTCTTCCTTTTTGTAGGCTGACAAAAGATTGAGAACTTCTGCGGCATCGAACTTGCCGGCTTTGGCAGCTTCAGCTGCATCACCCAGTATTGCCAGCCTGTCTAGAGGATTAAAATGGCCTTCGCGGATTAGTTTGGTTAACGCCTGCAGATGACTAGCGTTGTAGACTGTCCGGTAAAAGCCGCTACCGCCAAAGTTGAGTTTAAATATATCAGCGCTTTTATGACTAACTATTAGCTCAGACTTATCGAATGTTTCCGGTAGAATTTCGTTATCTGAAAGTAGCGGGACTGGCCAGGTATTTTTATCGATGTGTTTGGAATTCGGATTTAATATAAAGCGCTCTTGCTTCAGGGTGATACCTTCATCACTAGTATTGACCGAAACAAGTGGGTAGCCACTTTGGCTTGTCCAGGCGTGCATGAACTTGCGGACTGGCTTACTGCTGGCTTCTTCCAGTGCTTCCCATAGATCTGAGGTGACAGTATTTTTGTAACTATGTTTTTTGAGGTAGTAACGAAGTCCGGTTTGGAAGTCATCTGGTCCTAGGTAGTTATAGAGCATATGGATAATGCTTGACCCTTTTGAATAGCTAATTGCGTCAAAAATGGTCCTAATTTCATCCGGATTGTTTATCGGCACTTCGACCGGATGGGTGTGCTCAAGCGCATCTAGTTTCAATGCTTGTTGCTGCTCATCGACGATAAACTGAGTCCACATTTTCCAAGTCGGAAAGATATGATCAACAGCCAGATATTCGAACCAAGATGCAAAGCCTTCGTTTAGCCAGAGGTCAGTCCACCACTGCATAGTTACCAAATTACCGAACCATTGGTGGGTCAGCTCATGCGCAACAACCATGGCGACATACTGTTTGGCGCCAAGACTAGTATTATCCGGGTCGACTAATAGTGCTTGTTCACGGTAGGTTATACAACCCCAGTTTTCCATGGCACCACTAGCAAAATCTGGCAGTGCAATCATGTCGCACTTTTCTAGCGGGTAATCAATCCCAAAATATTCGCTATAGAAATCCAGGCATTTGACAGCGACATCAAGCGCGAATTCAGTAAACTTTACGTTCTCAGGGGTAGCGTAAGTACGTACTAGTACACCTTTTTTGGTTTTAGCTTCAAGGTATTCCAATTCGCCGTAGACAAACGCCAGCAAGTAAGTACTCATGTGAGGTGTTTCTTCAAAGTCTGTTTTAACTAGTCCGGTAGCTTTTATTTCTGTTTGCTTTTTTATAGGAGTATTGGAAATAACTGTTTCATTGTTAGGAGTCGTCAGCGACAAGTCAAATGTAGCTTTAGCTTCTGGTTCGTCAATACATGGGAAAACTTCTCGGGCATGGTGGCTCTCGAACTGAGTAGCTATTAGTTTCTTCTCTTGTCCGTCATGCTTGAAGAAACAAGGGTAGATACCATTCATAGCTCTTGAAATAACTCCGCTGAATTTTAATGTAATTGTGTATTTACCAGGATAAAGCTGCTTTTTAGTATGCAGTCTGACTTCGTCCTGCGACTTCTGCAGATTAACGCGGTCCAGTTTGATTTCTTCGTCTCCGGTTTTGGTATGGCAGACGACCTTGGCGCTTAAGATCTTAAGGTCTTTTTGGTGAAGCGTAATCCGCTGGCTAGGGCGACCCGATTTATGGCCCGAGATAATTACTGATCCAGTAAAAGTCATGGCCTCTTTATCAGGAACTAAATCAAGGACATAGTGAACTGGCTTAAACTGATCAAACAGCCTCTTAACTTTTTTCATGTAGTATTAGGATAGCATCGATTCAATTGCTCATACATATGCTTACAGTAATAATAATGGTAATATTTACATTATGAAGTTTAAAAATGAAATGGCTAAACAGCTGGGCTTTATGCTTTTCTGGATTAGTATTAGCATTTTTGTAATTTATGCAATTGTCTCATATGGACAATCTAAAATAGAGTACATCCCGTTGGCTCTGAGCATAATAGGTATAATTATTGCTATTTTAATATTCAAACGCGGTCAAAAGAAGAAGTACGTAGGTTTTTTCGAAATGCTGCTTGATATTGCATTCTACAATTTATTCATGCATTAATCCCCGTAATAAGTGACAGAACTTATTTGTTGGTTGCCAAATGATTACTTTTAGCATATAATTAGATTAGTTCATCCGGCCGGCTTGGTCGGATTTTTTATTAGAAATTCAACATATAATAAATCAAAAGGAGAAAAATATGGAACTAGATATGAAAGGTTTGGCAATAGCCGTAAAAACCATAGCTGAAGAAAAGAACCTGCCGGAAGATACAGTTCAGGAAATAGTTGAGCAGGCACTTGCTGCTGCTTACCGCCGCGACTATGGCGACCGTGAGCAAGAAGTAAGGGTGACTATGAACCTCAACTCAGGCGAAGTAGACGCATATGTCAGCAAAGAAGTCGTAGAACGAGTCGGTGACGACAAATACGAGATTGACCTAACCCACGCTCAAGTAATACGCAAAAACGCTGAAATTGGCGAAACAGTAGAGATACATGAAAAAGTCGAAAACTTCGGCCGTGTAGCCGCACAGACAGCTAAGCAGGTTATTTTACAGCGACTTCGTGAAGCTGAACGAGAAATCGTGATGGCTGAATACGACGACAAAATTGGAACAATTATCAATGGACTTGTTTCTCGAGTTGAAGGTATGATCGTTCGAGTAGATCTTGGCAAAGCCCAAGGAATAATGCCTAAAAGCGAGCAGATCCAAGGTGAACGTTACTACCCAGGACAAAGAATAAAAGTTTTCTTAAAAGACGTAGAACGCGGATTTCGTGGTCCACAATTAGTTGTCAGCCGAGGCAATGCCGAATTCGTCGAACACTTATTCCGAAATGAAGTTCCGGAAATGGACAATGGATCAGTCTCAATTAAGACAATTGCCCGTGAAGCAGGAGTACGCAGCAAGATAGCAGTTGCTAGCTCGGTACCAGGAGTAGATCCGGTCGGCACATTCGTCGGCGGTCATGGAACTAGAGTTAACGCTGTCATGAGTGAAATCGGCGAGCAGGAAAAAATAGATATTGTAGTTTGGAGCGACGATACTAAGGAATTTATCGTAAATGCTCTTAGCCCGACTAAGATAAACAAGGTCGAGTTAAACGAATCTGAAAAGAAAGCTACCGTTACTGTTCCTGAAGACCAGTTAAGTATTGCCATCGGTAAAAGTGGTCAAAACGTCAGACTAGCCAGCAAACTAACTGGTTATGATATAGACATTACAGCTGGTGAAGAAAAGAAAGAAGTCAGAGAAGACAAACCAAAAGAAGAAGCCAAAGTTCAGACTAAAGCTTCAACTGAACCAAAACCTTTGCCAAAACTAAAAAGAAAAGAACAGTTGGAAAGCAGCTTGCTGGAAGCTATTGAAGAACACGGCGAGTAGCAATGTCAGAAAGATGCCCTCTGGATACTGGATTGCATTGGGGTAGTAGGTGTCAGATTCCTGAATTTTGTTTAGAAAATTGTGAAAAAATCTGGAATTCTGCATTACAAAAGATTGCCGATAACATAGATAATTTCGAACCTGATTGTCAACATGATGTTGAGTTTGACGATGAAGCATTACAACGAACCGAAGGCCCAATGCGAGTGTATTCTATTCTTCACACGTGCATGCAAGGATGCGGTGAAGCGTTTGCGGAAGAGTATGTATTTGAATGTCCAAAAAATTAATTAGCACTCTTGCATGGGGAGTGCTAGTTTGATATTCTATTTGTAGCGATATAAAAGTTTCGCAACAATCTTAGGGGGACGAACAAATGCAAGATGCACCTGATTTCCAAGAATTTATTAATCATCTGACCGATAATGCGCTTCACAGCCTGAAGCATGCTAATGCTATTGCGTTAAGCTTTGGTAGTGCATATATTGGCACTGAGCATTTATTACTCGGTGTCCTAGCTCAGGACTCTAGTATGGGCGCCAAGCTATTGGAAGGTGCCGGCGTTACACTGGACCGGGCTCGGTTAGCCCTAAATCTGACTCCTAAGACTGTAGCCGTAAATATGGGCGCCAAAGGTCTAAGCGAGACAGCTAAGCTGACTTTGCGGTTAGCCTACCAAGTAGCCCAGGACTACATGCAGGACATGTGCGGTACCGAGCATATTTTGTTCAGCATTCTTAACCAGAAAAACGCCAGAGCAACAATTCTACTGCGTGAAATGAACGTCAATACCGAAGGCTTGCTAGACGAGTTGGAAGGTTTTCTTAGCCGAAACCAGAACGAACATGGAGCAGGTTCCGCTAAGCGAACTAAAAAAGCCCGTAAGACTGCATTAGATTTCTTCGGGACAGATTTGACTGCCCAGGCAAGGGAAAACAAACTTGATCCTGTTGTTGGTCGCGAGAACCAAATTCGACGAGTTATCACAATATTAAATCGCCGGACTAAAAACAATCCAGTACTAATCGGAGAGCCTGGAGTAGGTAAAACTGCTATTGTTGAGGGTCTAGCGCAAAGAATTATTGCCGAAGACGTGCCAGATAGCTTGCTAGACAAGAAAATAATTATGCTAGACCTTGCCGGTATGGTCGCAGGTACTAAATACCGGGGTGAATTTGAAGATCGGCTCAAAAAAGTCATGGCCGAGCTGGAAGACGACAAGAACACGATCGTCTTTATTGACGAACTTCATTTAATTGTCGGAGCTGGTGCTGCAGAGGGTGCAATGGACGCCGGAAACATCCTTAAGCCAGCCCTTGCCCGCGGTAAAATGCAAATGATCGGGGCAACAACTACGGCTGAATATACTAAGCACATTGAAAAAGATGCTGCTCTTGAACGCCGTTTCCAGCCAATTCAAGTTCCGGAAGCATCTATTACTGAAACAATTGCAATCTTAAAAGGTCTTCGCAAGCACTATGAAAAGTTCCATAGCGTAACTATCAGCGACGAGGTCCTGATAGATACAGTTAACTTTGCCGCTAGATATATAAACGACCGCTTCATGCCGGACAAAGCCATCGACCTGCTGGATGAAACGGCAGCCTACCTGCGAGTCGACAAAGGTAAAACATCGCCTGAAGTCAGACAGCTGCAAAAAGAGCTGAAACTAGTCAATTCCCGTAAAGAAGAAGCAGGTGACAATGAAGATTACGAAAAAGCCGCCTTATACAAGACTAGAGCCAGTAAGATAGAAGAAGATCTTAAAAAGCTGCATGCAGCTGGTAAGACTGCCAATAACCTAACCATGACCAGCGACGATATAGCTGAAATTGTTGCCCGAATTACTGGCGTGCCGGTCAAACGTGTAATCCGCTCAGAGGCCAAGTATTTGATGAACCTGGAGAAAACTCTTAGCAAGCACATAATCGGCCAGAAGGAAGCCGTCGACGTCGTCTCTAGAGCAATTCGGCGCAGCCGGTCAGGTGTTTCGAGCGGTCAAAGACCGATTGGTTCCTTTATTTTCTTAGGTCCAACTGGAGTCGGTAAAACGGAAATGGCTAGAGTACTAGCAGAAGAATTCTTTGGTTCTAGGGAAGCACTTGTCAAAATAGATATGAGTGAATTCAGCGAACGACATACGGCATCACGGCTAGTTGGTGCACCGGCCGGTTATGTTGGTTACGAAGAAGGTGGCCAGCTGACCGATAAGATCCGTCGGCAGCCGTATAGCCTAATTCTTTTTGACGAAATTGAAAAAGCTCATCCAGATGTCTTTAATATGCTGCTCCAAATTCTAGAAGACGGCGTACTGACAGATGCTAAAGGCCGGAAGATAGACTTCAGCAATACCATCGTCATCATGACTAGCAACATAGGTGCAGACAAATTACAGAAAGAAGCTACTTTAGGTTTTCAGCTGAATTCAAAAGAAGATAAAAAAGATCTTGAGGCACTGCATGAGAAAAACAAAGGCAAGGTCCATGACGAGCTTAAGAAGCTAATGCGGCCTGAGCTACTAAACCGAATTGATAAGATTGTAGTCTTTCATGCTTTGACTCAGAAAAACGCCTTGTCTATTCTTGACCTGCAATTAGATGAGCTAAGAAAACGGCTGTTAAAGCACGGGTTGGGATTAAATGTCGATACTAAAGCTAAAAAGCATCTGCTTAAAACTGGCTACGATGCCCTTAATGGTGCTCGGCCAATGAGACGGTTGCTGCAGGACACAATCGAGGATGATATTGCTAGCGGCCTGTTAAATGAAAACTACAATAAAGGTGATATAGTCGAAGTTACGCTCAAAGATAAAGATTTATTTTACACTGCCAAACACGAGTAAATAAATACTAAGTTTAATCTGAAATCTGTTCTATAATAACGCATATGGCAAAAAACTGGTTGTTAAGATTGTTCAGGTCAATTGTTCTATTTGCCCTGCTAATTGGTGGTGGACTCGCCATTTTCAAGCAACAAGAAATTGTCGATTGGTGGCGCCTGCGCGACTACTCCCCATCAGCTAATGTCTCTGAACTGGCTAAAGAAACTACCATGACTGACTTTAGCAAACGAGTCTTTTATTCCAACGATCCTCAGGTGCAAGACAAAATGCAGTTCTATGTCAGCTGCGAAGAAAATGAAACAATTGTCGTACTAGGCTGCTATAAGCCCAAGACTGGCATTTATCTATTAAATGTCGATGATCCTAGGTTAGAAGGCATTGAGCAGGTCACGGCTGCTCATGAGCTGCTTCATGCTGCCTACGAACGCTTAAGTGAGTCTAAAAGAAAAGAAGTCAACAGCCATCTCCAGGAAGTGTATGGCAATCTAAAAGATGACCAGTTAAAGTCAAAGATTGACCAGTATAAGCAGAGGGATGCCGATATCTCGAATGAATTGCATTCGATTCTCGGTTCTGAAGTAGCAACTCTAAATCCATATTTGGAAACCTACTATGCCAAATATTTTTCCAACCGGGCAGAGATAGTTGGTTTTGCCAAGAAGTACCAGACTGTCTTCGACGAGCGGAAAACAAAACTAAAGCAATATGATAGCCAGCTTTCTGAAATCGTAGCTCAAATTGAGCCGATCGATACCGAACTGCAGAGGCAGGTAAAAATAATAAACGATGAAAGCGACAGATTGAATAACCTGAAAAAAGAAGGCAACATTAGCGAGTACAATGCTGGCGTTCCAGCCTACAATGCACTTCTTGTTCCTTACCGGACTTTATATACAAAACGAGAGAGACTGTTTACTCAGTATGAGACACTTCTAGCTGAGAGAAACAAACTGGCAGCTGAAGCTCAGGAATTAAACGATGCCATCGACAGTAGGATTAAGACTGCTCCGAGCCAGAAACTTTAGCCCGATTACCGTTCGTCAAATCGTCGTGCTAAACTAACTGATTATGGCGGCGAAAAAGAATGTCAGATACGAATGCAGTAGTTGCGGGGCAATAGCCAGCACATGGTCTGGTAGATGCCACGTTTGCGGCGAATGGAATACTTTGCAGGAACAATTAATTGTCGATTCAATTCAGTCAGCAACAAAAGCTGGCAAGACTCTTACTGCTACTTCTATCGCTAGTGTAAATAAAGCAGTTAAAGAACCTCGTATTCCAACCGGTGTTGAAGAGGTAGATGTCGTCCTAGGTGGGGGATTTGTAGCCGGCAGCGTAACTTTAATAGCCGGACAACCGGGAATAGGCAAAAGTACACTGCTACTGCAACTTGCCAGCAGCGTTGGCGAAAAGCAAAATGTCTTATACGTTAGCGGAGAAGAGTCAATCCACCAGGTCGGACTTAGAGCTAACCGTCTAAAAGCAAAAGGAGCCAAACTACAGCTAGCTACCAGCTCAAGCACAGATGATATTGCCGCTACTATTGCCGGTGGAAGTTATAAATTAGTAATTGTCGACTCTATTCAAACCGTTACGGCAGCCGATATCAGTTCAGCCCCCGGCAGCGTCAGCCAGATTACTAATAGCACTCATTTGCTCAGTGTCGTAGCTAAGCAAACAAATACTGCCCTAGTATTAGTTGGACATGTTACCAAGGAAGGATCTATCGCTGGTCCTAAGGTGCTAGAGCATGTAGTAGACGTAGTGTTGCAGCTGGAGGGCGACCGTTACGGTGGCTTTAAGGTCCTAAGAGGTGTAAAGAACCGGTATGGTTCAACCAATGAAGCCGGAATCTTCGAAATGCTTGACAATGGCTTGCAACCCGTTAACAACCCGTCGGCTGCACTACTGGCAGAGCGCCAAGTCAGTGACGGCTCAATCGTCCTGGCAACCATGGAAGGCACCCGGCCATTGTTAGTCGAGGTCCAAGCACTAGTCAATAAAACCAGCTACGGCTATCCTAAACGGGCTGCCAGCGGCATAGATCTGAACCGAGTAAATCTTTTAGTTGCCATGCTTGAGCGACGAACAAAGCTGTCACTAGCCGATCAGGATATATACGTAAATATTGTTGGCGGAATAAAAATAAGCGAACCGGCCGCCGATCTTGCAGTCGCTATGGCCATTGCTAGTGCGTGTAAAGGTATGCAGCTAAAGAAGAATTGGGTAGTCTTCGGCGAACTAGGACTGTCCGGAGAGATCAGGCATGTACCTTTTGTAGAAAAACGAGTCAGCGAAGCCAAGAAACTTGGTTTTGACGGGGCAATTGGGCCGGTAGTTAGATCAGGGAAAGCTCCGTCCGGGCTGACTGGTGTAAGTGACGTAAAAGCCGCCTTGAACAAATTTTTAGAATCTTAAAAAACTAATATTTAGCAATTTAACTTCGACTCAGATAGCTTAATTATTTATGAACTGTAAAACGGATATTTATGGACCAGAAACTGTTTCCTTATGGCCCGAACTATCCACAGCATATGCACCCGAGTAAGATGGCAAATTTTTTGAGCAATTTCCAGCCCCAGAAGCAGATCCATCACAAATAGGTACGTCAGCATTAGAGAATATACTTATTGTGCCCGATCCACCTGCCGACCATGAGAATTTATAAGTGTTAGTTCCGCTTTTTGTGGCCACGACCGTGAAAGACGACCCAGCACTGCCTCCCGTACCGGTAATATTGGCGGCATCTGAACTGCCGTCATAGAGAACGCTGTCGACTACTTGGGCATATATGTTCTTTGTGCCACTGAATTCAGGAACGTAGGTAAAGGCGGCCAACCCAGAACCAGGTCCATCTATTTCAATGGTTTTAACAGTTTGCCCGTCGACGATGTAGTTTACTGCACCACGGAATTTTTCACTGGTAATCGGATGAGTACCTTGAGTAACATTTACAGATAAGTTGTAACTGCCAGCGTTACCGGACAGATTCATACTGACGCTTGGTTTGACGTCGTCACACTTGTGTACGTCATCCTGGTCGCTAGTGTTAGAACTGCCAGCAGCTCCGCCGGTTACGAACTTATCGACTGAGAATTGGTTGGCAACTGCATTGCCGGCTTTTTCTTTTGCCCTTTCAGGAGTACAACTAGTTGCTAGCTTTCCTGAAACCTTATCTATTACCTGATCGCCAGTAGCTTTAGCGGATGATTTGTACCAGGAAGGGTACAGATCGGTACTTGGACTAGGAACCACGGCTCCAATACCTGGGTTGGTTCTAACTACAAATGCTGGTGCAGTTTGCAGTCCAGCCGGTTTGGCTCGGTCAAAGGCGGTAATATTGGCATGGGCTTCGTTCATCCAGCCCTGCCAAATTGGCTGGGTCATGGCTTCCATAGTGCCGCTCATGACTTTTTGACGTGTGTGATATCCAACCCAGACTCCTGCGGCATACTGCGGAGAGTAGCCCATCATCCAACCGTCTTTTCCATCGTTGGTTGTTCCGGTCTTCATTGCGAACTTCCAGTTTTTAAACCTATGCGGTTTGCGTCCGGCTGGGAAATAGCTAGCATTAGGATCGCTTAACATATCCGACACGATATAAGCAGTTTCCGGTCTGACTGCCTGGGTACCTTTGTTCGGCTTCCATTCATCGATTACTTTGTTGTTGGCGTTAGTAATCTTCAAGATGTATGTCTGAGGTACATTTAATCCGTTTCTCGACAAGCTAGCGTAGGCATGGACATGTTCATCAAGATGGAGGAAGGCACCATCGCCAATTGCGCTTGATGCATAGCACTGGCCTTCTTTAGTATTAGCTTCGTCTTCGTAGCATTTGTAGCCGCTTTTTAAGCCCAGTTTTTCAGCCGTATCAATTGTCTTATCAATACCGACCATGAGCATTGCCTTAACTGCCGGAATGTTTCTGGACCCGCCAAGAGCATATCGCAATGTTAGCGGTCCGGGATACCTGAAGTCGTAATCCCAAAGACAGTTTCCACCTTGCTTTGGCCGTTCCTTCTTAGTACAAGGATAGCCGTCAATCGGGCCTTGAGTGTCATAAATAACGCTGCCGGCACCAACATTGGTACTATTCTCAATTAGCGCTGCATAGTCATACGGTTTGAAGCTGGACCCTGGCGGCAAGCCTTGAGTAGCATAGTTGAACTGGCCGAATTCAGCATTCGTAAAATCAGTCCCCCCGACAAGCGCAACCACTTGCCCTGTAGTCACGTCTTCAGCAGCAAAAGCAGCCACGTCACCCCCCTGACGTTTGACCTGAGCGATACCTTTGTTTACTTGCTCTTCTGCAATCCGCTGCTTGTCTAAGTCAAGCGTAGTTGTAACTTGCCAACCGCCGACTTTGACGGTATCAGGTCGTTCGGTTTCCAGTTGCTTCTTGGCAGTCATAACAAACCATGGAGCTTTTATGCCAGCAAACTTTGGCTGAGGTTCTTTGACTTTAGCAAGAACATCTACCTTTTTAGCTTCCTCCTGCTGCTTGTCTGAGATCATACCTTGTTCGTGCATCAGTTTTAAGATGTACTGCATACGGCCGCTTAAAGCTTCTTTAGATTCTTGCGGATTGTTTTTGTAATAAGCGCCGTAAGGCGAATAGAAGGAAGGCGACTTAGGAATGGCAGCTAAGAAGACTGCTTCATCCAGCGTTAAATCCTTGGCAGCTTTTTGGAAATAATCCCGGCTGGCAGCTTCGACACCGTATTGGACATTGCCGTAAGGAGCTGTATTCAAATAACCGGTCAGAATTTCCTGTTTGGAATAGCTGCGCTCTAGTTCAACCGACAAAATAAGCTCTTTGGCTTTTCTGGTATAACTCCGGTCTTTAGTCCAATTTTGAGTCAGTTTGACCAGCTGCTGGGTAATGGTAGATCCACCTTGGGTGCTGCTACCGCCGGAAACGTTGTTTATTCCGGCCCGCATAATTCCTCGTACATCAAAACCGCCGTGCTTGAAGAAATCTTTGTCCTCTACAGCAACTGTAGCGTCGCGGACATACTTGTTCATCTCATTTTCTTTGACCGGGATTCTTTTGACAGCGTCGTAATCTTCCCACAGCAAAGTTTGTCCTGTCCGGTCATAATAACGGATGCTGCCGCCGATATTGTTGCCGGATATGTCTCTCAGGTTTGGCAGGTCTTTTCGGAAGTAGGCAAAAAGTCCGAGCAAAAGCAGGAAGCCGGCGATAAAGCCGACACCAGTGATCTTGAGGGCCATAATGGCGCCGTCGCGGCTAAACCAGTAGTTATACATACGTCGTGGTTCAAAGTGGTACAGGAATCGCTTAATCTTGCCTTTTGGCAGATTAGCTTGCCGTGTTGCTTTGCGGGCTGCTTTCGCATTCTTAAGAGAACCAAAACGCTGGCCTAAACTGCGGTTAATCTTAATAGACTTACCGCTTTTTGTAATAAACTTGTTTTTTGACACCCTACGATTCCTACCCGGTCCAGTAATATTCATTGGTAAGTTTAATTCTACTCCTTATATTGCTTCTAGTATACCAAAAATCATGTAAATCAAGCTTAAAAAACATAAACAAATATATTAGGTAATCGATTAAATATTACCTACATCTTACTTAAAACGGCTAACGGATGATGATATACTTAATCTAATGGAATCTAAACTTAGCGAAGAGCTTACTTGGCGTGGCTTCGTAAACCAAACAACTTTTAAATCTGTTCATGAACTTGATGAACTACCGCTGACTTTTTACTTTGGTGTCGACCCTAGTGCCCCCAGCATGACTATCGGCAACCTGGCTGCAATGATGATGGTCAGAAAATTTATACAGCATGGGCATATTCCAGTCTTGCTGATAGGCGGGGCGACCGGACTTATCGGTGATCCAGATGGTAAAGCTCAGGAACGAGATCTTAAGGACGAAAGCGAAGTCAACGCCAACAAAGCTAAGATTATTGCTCAGTACAAGAAAATACTTGGGGGCATGGAATTTAAGGTTGTAGACAATTACGACTGGTTCAAAGATATTAACTATTTGGAATTCTTAAGAGACATCGGCAAGCATGTCCCGATGCGCCAGATGATGGGCCGGGAATTCGTCCAAAGCCGCTTGAGCGATGAAGGAGCTGGCATCAGCTACGCAGAGTTTAGCTACGTATTAATACAAGCCTATGATTTCCTGCATTTGTCGCGTGAGTTCGGTGTAACTCTCCAGATCTGCGGAGCCGACCAATGGGGCAACAGTGTTGCAGGTGTTGACTTGATCCGGCGGATAGACGCCCGAGAAGCACATGTCTGGTCTACACCTCTAATTTTTAATAAAGCGACCGGGAAAAAATTTGGTAAATCAGAAGAGGGTGCCGTTTGGCTGGATCCGGAACTGACCAGCCCGTACAAGTTTTACCAGTTCTGGCTGAATGTAGATGACGACGGCGTCGAGGATTACCTGAAAGTCTATACCGAACTTGGTCCGGAAGAACTGAATGAAGTTATGAACGATTTCGAAGACAGACGCCAGAACCGTCGGGCCCAAAAAGAATTAGCCTATGAAGTTACAAAGCTAGTTCATGGCGCAAAGACAGCTGAAGACGTAAAGAAAATAAGCGAAGTAATGTTTGGATCAGATGATTACAATAGCTTGACTAAGAAAGATTTTGAACTGTTAAAAGCTGAACTGCCGGTTGTCGATGCAAGAGTATCTAACGATTTGGTGGAAATTCTAGTTGCTGGTAAGCTAGCTTCGTCCAAAGGTGAAGCCAGAAGATTCCTGCTCGGCAACGCAATATATATAAACGGCCTGCAGATACCGCTCGAAAAGACCTTTGTCGACGATGACGATGTCATTGCCGGTCATGTCGTAGTCAGGCGTGGCAAGAACGCTTCAGTTATTGTAGAGATGTAATATATAAATTTAAGAATATTAATAAATAGGAAAATAAATGCCCAAAACTAAGAAAAAAGCCGACCAATATAACGATCCGACCCATAACTATTTAAAGTACTGGGACGGACGCGACTATGAGAACCAAGCTGAGCGAATCGCTCTCAAGCGGCTGCTCAAAGGCAAGCATTTCAAGCATGCGGCTGATATTGGCGGCGGATACGGACGGCTGTGCGTTTTCTTGGAAGACTATGCCGAGCGCGTGACTCTAGCTGAACCCAGCCAGCAGCAATTAGATATTGGCAAGGATTTTTTAAAGGATCATCCGGAGATTGATATGGTCTTAACTCAAGCTGATGATCTAAAGTTCAAAGACAACTCATTAGATCTAATAACTATGATTCGGGTCATGCACCATCTGCCGGATCCGTCGGCTGAATTCGCGGAAATCAAAAGGGTATTAACTGACGACGGTTATTTCATTCTTGAAATCGCTAACTATTCGCATGCAATCAACCGGGTAAAGTACTTACTGAAGGGTAAGAAATTGCCTTTATTGCCAGTAGATATTCGGAGCGAAGAAAATAAAAAAGACAGTGAAATCGCATTCGTAAACCACAATCCTAAGACCGTGATTAAGCAGCTGGCCCACGCCGGACTTAAAGTAGAAAAGATTCTTTCCGTATCAAACTTAAGAAGTCCTGGGCTTAAAAAGATTATTCCAAGAAGCGTAATGCTTAGCCTGGAATCAGCCATGCAGCCAATGTTGGCCAAATCATTTTTCGGGCCGAGTACGTTCCTACTTGTCAAGAAAGCTAACTAGATTTTTATTAGCGTCATGTTATTTTAAATTACATGACGCTTAGTGACGAGATTACAGAAATTAAGGGTGTTGGCGGAGCCAGTGCCAAATTGTTTAATTCGCTTGGGATCGAAACTGTTAGCGACCTTATCAATTATTACCCGCGTCGGTATGATGATTATTCAAATCTAGTTGAGATTGCCCATATAAAGCCAGGTATTGTGACTATAAAGGCTCAAATCAAACAGATTACTGGCCGGTATGTTCGCCGGGGCATGCATATCACAGAAGCTGTTGCCAGCGATCAGTCTGGCAGCGTAAGGTTAGTTTGGTTTAATCAGCCTTATCGGGCAAATAGTATGAAAGCTGGACAGAATTATTTTATATCTGGTAACTTCGAGCTGTCGTATCAGAAAATGGCTATCATGAATCCCAATACTGAAGCAGAAAGCGACTTTCCTATTAACACCGCTCGTATAATTCCAGTCTACCGTGAGACTAAGGGATTGAAATCAGCTCAGATAAGAAAAGCATTAAAACAGATTGCACCATTAATCGGAAAAATCCAGGAAACACTGCCAGACTGGATTGTTAAAGATATGAAGCTAATGAGCCGGGGAAGCGCCATTTTAGCCCTGCATTTTCCTGATTCAATGGATTTGCTTGAACGGGCTAGACTGAGGCTAGGCTTTGAAGAAGTCTTCGAACTGACGCTAACTGCGCTTTTGATCAAACAAGATGCATTAAAACAAATTGCGTTAGAAATTCCATTCATTGAAAAGCTGGCGAAAGAATTCGTGTCACATTTGCCGTTTAAACTGACGGACGACCAGCGGAAGGTCATCTGGCGTTTATACCAGGATATGCAGAGCGAAAGACCAATGAACCGTCTTGTGGAAGGCGATGTCGGATCAGGCAAAACAGTAGTCGCTACAATGGCCGCGTTAATGGCCATGGAACAAGGCTACCAAGTAGCTTTCATGGCTCCAACCGAGTTATTAGCCCGTCAGCATGCTGATACTATCTTTAAACTGCTGAAACCACTTGGGTATGAAGATCAGGTTAGTCTACTAGTCGGTGGTATGAAACCAGCCCAAAAGAAACTGACTCAAGCCAGAATCAAAAGCGGTGAAGTCCGTTTTATTCTTGGTACCCACGCATTGATTCAGGAAAAAGTCGATATGCACAAGTTAGGACTGGTAATTATCGATGAGCAGCACCGATTTGGTGTAGAGCAGCGCAAGAAGCTGCAGGCTAAGGCCGGACATATGCCCCATGTATTGTCTATGACAGCCACTCCGATTCCGCGCAGCCTGGCACTAACTTTATATGGAGAACTAGATATTTCGGTTATTTCTGCCAAGCCTAGCAACCGGCTGCCGATTAAAACAAAGCTAATTTCCCCCAACTCTCGGTCTACGCTTTACCAAAAGGTCGAAGCCGAACTGGATAAAGGTAGACAAGCGTTTGTGGTCTGCCCGCTGGTAAATGATTCGTTTGCTATGGAAGGAGTCAAGTCAGCCGAAGAAGTATATAAGGAACTTCGAAGCGGTCCATTCAAACACCGAAAAGTCGGTCTACTCCATGGAAAGATAAAGGCCGACGAAAAAAACAAAGTAATGGAAAAATACATTGCTAAGGAAATAGATATTCTGGTTGCTACTACTGTAATAGAAGTCGGGGTCGACGTACCGAATGCAACCGTCATGCTGATCGAAAACCCGGAAAGATTCGGATTAGCCCAGCTGCATCAGCTTCGAGGCCGAGTAGGGAGAAGCGAGCACCAGGGCTACTGCTATCCGGTTCTTAGCGATTCCCGTCCGGCCAGCAGGCGGCTTAGGGCCTTTGAACAAACCAGCGACGGTTTCAGGCTGAGCGAACTGGATCTGGAACTCCGAGGTCCGGGAGCAATTTACGGTACTTTCCAGCACGGACAATTAGATCTACGAATTGCTAAATTAACAGATACGAAGCTTATCTCGTCGGCTCGAGACAAGGCTCAAAAGTTTATCGATCGGCATGAGAACTTGCTACAATATAAGCATCTAGCTCGGCGAGTCAAATCTCTAAGCAGTGTTACAAACTTGAACTAAGACAAACATATATGTATTCAGGAACTACTTTAACTAAATCATCCGGCCGTATTATTGGCGCCCACCAGAAGATTGACAGGGTTGCTCGGAATAACTTGACTAAGCTTCTTGGGGACAATACTTTGTTTCCATCTAGCCGTAAGATTCTCCATTTCGAAGGTAAGAACGGTCCGGACGGAATCAAACGTAAAAGTCCGGCCCAGAACGAACCATGGCATTTTTTCAATCCGTTCGACGATGACGATACTGTCGTACTCGACCAGGTAAAGCGGCATTACAAGTACCTAATAAAGGAGCTTAAGGAAAACAACAAGGAAAAGGTTGCCTTTGAAGCCGCTTGGCTGGCGCATACCATTGTCGACGGCTTAACTCCCGCCCACCACTTTCCTTACGAGGAAAAACTTAAAGAACTTAGAGGTAGTGCCGACAAGGAAAGCAGAAATTCAATTAAGTCTAAAATAGTTCTTCCGGGTGATACTAGACGGGAACAAGTAAAAAACAACTGGAAGATGTGGGGCCCGAAAGGATTGCTTACCTCCCATGGCACATTTGAGTTAGGTATTGCCGCTATTATCGCTCCGCTGTCTTTTGCCGACAGCAAACCGTCATATGACGAAATCAAATTGGCGTATGAAATGGGAGTAGACAAATACTTCTGGAAGAAAAGCCGGGAAATAGCTGTTATGGATATCTACACCCGATACCATAAAAAAGGCTGGACGGCTAAGCTGTCTGTCGACGTCAGAAACAAGTTGATTCCAGACATTATTAAAACTGTAACTATCAGCTGGTACTGCGCGCTACTGGACGCAAAAATAATCAGGGAATTATGAGAATAATAGCCGGAAGTTTAGGCAGCCAGTCTTTTGACTACCCCAAGGGCCACCGCACGCACCCGATGGGTGACCGAATTAGGACTGCCCTTTTTAATACATTGGGTAATATAGAGGGATTAAGCGTACTGGATGTTTTTGGTGGCAGCGGAGCTATCAGCTATGAAGCTGTCAGCCGTGGTGCAAAACACTCGACTATTCTCGAAATAGATCGAGACGCCTATGATGTAATAATTAAAAACATTGAGAAACTAGGACTAAAAGATCAAGTTAAGGTAATTCATATCAATGCCCGATCTTGGACCTACCGAAATAATGCTGAGCGATTTGACTTAGTCTTCTGCGACCCACCATACGACAACATCCAGGAAACTACGCTTGAAAAAATGGCTAAGCACGTAAAAGCCGGCGGGTTACTAGTCTACTCCCTACCAACCAATGGCGATATCCGTTTGCCAAGTGATAAATATGAATTAGTCTCGAATAAGACATACGGTAACGTTATGCTGGCTTTTTATCGCAAAATTTCGTAGAATAACACCTGTTATTTCATTTACATGCGGATGTGGTGGAATTGGTAGACACGCTAGCCTTAGGAGCTAGTGCCGCAAGGCGTGAAG
>CAZWJA010000016.1:0-20991 GCA_964634445.1 uncultured Candidatus Saccharibacteria bacterium
ACGTATCATTTTGCGAAGTAGTTGTCAAAGATTTAGCTTAAAACTGTGGATAAGTTTCTATATTATAATTTTATACTATATTTTTCTTTTTATTCTTTTTAGAAATTAAAATGGATTATCTTTAACATAAGGAACAAAACTTTCCATTATTTCCTCTAATTTATACATAAGAGTAAAGCCGAGTTTAGCCTGACTTCCATCTATAAAGTGATATTTAACTCTTCCGACTTTCTTTGTCAATGCGCTTTCAGTTGCAGTTTCAAAATATCGGATTGAATCAGAGACTTGATCGGGCATTAAATTAGGATACTTTTTAGAAAGTAAAGTTGTAATGCCTTCAGGAGTAATCCATTGAAATCCGTCATCATCTATGTAAAGTTTCCATGGATTTACAACAGGCGCTTCTTTATGAATATTAAGTACATCTTGAACGTTGAATAAAGGTATTAATGATGCACCTCGCCTGCCCTTGATAGCACGTACATGGTTTTCACTTGATGCCATAGCATCTAGAAGTATTTCTTTGGGCAAGAAACCCCTATAACTTTGTCGTATAGATTCATAAGATTGCCACTCATTGCTAGATGTTCTGTTTAGACCAACGACTTTACCTTGGACATCAACAGCAAGTGCTTGTTCGAAAATTATTGAATAGCGAGTATGGTATGACTCAATTTTTTGTGTCATTAAATCTTGCAATCTTGCAATTACTGGATTATCTAATTTTTCTTCTTTACCCACAGTGTAACCTTGATCTAAATTGTCTAGTTTAAATACGTCTGAAGCCAGTACTGGTGGTAGATCTGATTTATATTCACCGTCATCTTCAATGCCATCGAAAAAATCTACCACGATAGAAGGCGGTGCACCCTCATATGTACGACCGATTCTACCTAACCTTTGCGTAGCCAGTAAGGGAGATCTAGTTGGACGTAGATTAATTAAAGCTTTAGCTCGGTCACTGTCCCATCCCTCTCTTAATGCATCTATGTACGTCAGAAAATCTAGCTCACCGCGCTCGAATTCGGCAAAGTACTGTTTTCTAAGATCTCTAGGTGTTTGTCCAAGTATATATCTTGCACGCATATTCCTTTGTTCGCCAGTTATTGGATCTGTAACAATTGTTGAGTTTATCATTTTAGCAATTTCTTGAGCATGCTGACCCTCATCTCCGGGAATACATGAGATTATTCCATGATAGCCAAACTTACTCAACTCTCGAGCAATATCGACGCCACTTTGATTACGCTCATCATTCAATCTCATAGATTTGATTGAAGAATTATCATAGTCACCACTTGCATCAATTGATACATTCTCAAACTTCATTTTTGTGTCTTTAACAAATAGAGATACAGGATTAACGATTTCTCTTTTAATTGCTTCCTGCTTTGTAAGCTCATGAGCTTTATCTTCAAAAAAGTCTAACAGCGTTCTGTCTGCATATTCATCTGTCGCAGTTAGACCCAGTATTGCCAAGTCTTTAGATGCTGCGTAATCTCTTAATGCCTGCCAAGTTTCAGTTCCAATTACACGATGTGCCTCGTCGCAAACTACAAGACCAAACCGATCAACTGAATCTTTAAGTTGCATTAATCTTTTTATTGCTTTTGCCCTACCTTTTATTCCTTGTCTTTTTGATACTGCGTCATTGGCTTGTTCCCGTAAACTACTTATTGCGTCCCTACCTTTTCTGTTAGTAATATCAAAAATCTTTGGCTGTTTTGCTGCTCTATTTCGCCAAAGGAAACTAACAATGAATTCTTCAGCATCATTAAGATTATTTTCTCTTTTTGCAATATCTTCAATTGGCAAAAGATCATTTTCGCTAATATTTATTAGTTTCTCATTTGTTTCAGCCCGCTTTAATCGATGACGTCTAGCTTTGGTTTCATCGCTCATCCATTTAATAGTGTCGGCGACTTTTGGAGTCATCAGTTCTTTGCCGATTAATCTTTTTATCCTGCTTAGTTTAGCCGCGTATGGCATTTCTTCATCATCTGCAATAATGCTAATTTTTTCGAGTGCATATACATCTTTTTCTGGTAAGTATTCGCTTCTATTATTTCCTCTAAGCACAATTCTTGAATCTATTCTTGCGCGCTGTACTTCTTGTCGTATAAAGGTACTATTTAATAGGTTATTGCTTTCTCGTCTAAGTCTAAGTATGTCTTTTTCGAGAACTAAGGCTTTTTCTAAATACCCAAGTCTTTCTGCTTGCCATTCTTCTGTGGTTTTAGAATCTGCTTCCTTAAAATTGGCTATTAAATTTCTAAAGGTATTGTAGGTAGTAACTAAAACTTCTGCTTCCTCAGCGTTAGCGTCTCGAACTTTGCTTGAAAGCCTGCTGTGATGAGGTCTTGCATCTATTTCAGGTGCAAATCCTTTGAACCCTCGTCGCTTGCCCGTAGTTTCATCAATCGATCCGACCGTCTGATCTGCTAAGTCAGTTGTCGGAACAAGTACAATTACTCTGGGCTTATCGTGTCCATCAGGCGTGGAATTAATGTATTTATTAACAAGTTCAACAAATAAAACAGTCTTTCCTGTTCCAGTCGGTAGTTGAACATAGCATTCTTTACCGCCTTTAGCATAGAAATCAACAATGTCTTCAAACGCATCCTGCTGATAATCTTTCAGTACTGTTTCTTCGTCTAGTGATAAAGTTCCCAGTCTTGATGCAATGGTTTGCATATCATGAGTTGTAATATAGTCAGTTTCACCGGCAGATCGGGTATCAACATCATCAGCTAGAGGATTTAGCGGGTTTATTTCTGGTGAAGGAGACATTTTTAAAATCCCTCCTAGATATCAATTATAGGAATTTCAGCTTGATTTTCTTTAGTGCCTGCTAGTGCATTAGCTTGAGTCAGTAGTTGCTCGATTCTATAAATAGCTCGTCGAGCGTTCGCTGGCTCCTTTTTAAACCTAGGAGTACCAATTTTTCCTCTATGAAAAACTTCTTGAGTAAAATATAACAAACTTTCAATTGTTTGATCAGTCTGCTGAGCAAGTAGAGGGTTGATAGACATAAGTTCAGTTAAAATCTGCTTCCTGCTGGTAAGTAAATTTAAGATATTTGATTCAATGTCTTGAACAGTCATTGTTTCAACTTCACTTCCGGTACTCGCAGAATTGTTGCTAGTAATAATATCACGTACATAATCTAGAACTATAAACTGACTTTCGGCAATACCTTTTTCCCAAGAAATACGACTGTTTTCAACTTCTTTAGTAGGACCAACAAGCTCAATTTTAAGATCTGTTTGATAAAACTCATCAAGCTGTCTTAATAACAGGCTATTTGCCCAGACAGCATATTCGCGAGAGTTTTTTTCATAAGGACCACGTGCATTAGCGCTAGGATCACTATGACGTCTTTCAAATTCACCGAATTGAGATGTAACCAAATCTTCTGAGGCCATAAAGTATGTTGCCAGTCGACCTACATATGAAGCAAAGCCTTTAGGCATTGTGCTAGATGCTAGATGACTATCTATATTTGTACCTAAATAATTGTGTATTCTTCGCTGCATTTCAATAATTTGATCAGCTGTAAATATATCTGCTAAATATCGTGTCTCCTCACCTTCAGCACGAGATATACGTACTATTTTATTAACTTCATCAGCTGCAGCGACAATTGAATCTACAGCTTCAAACTGTCCATCTGCTTCAAGTTGCATAATTGTTTCATGCGCAGTCAGTACAGGCGGAATATCATTAGGTTCAGTTCGACTATGAACTATTTCAATAAACATAGGTGTTAAACTAGTATGTTGTCGGGTTTGGTCCATAACCGTCATTCCTAACTTTAATTGGTACTCCATCAACATGAATCACATCATGACCTGGATCTTCTCTTTCGCTAAACGAATTAAAATCAGATAAATCTATTTTTCCACCATCTCTATGTCCATATGGATGAATATATCCAGCCCATGTTCGTGCACCATCCTTTGGTTCAGATGGCAATGGATTAGTTTCATGATCTTTTAATGAACTAATTTCAGATTGTCGAACTGCAAGGCATCTTAAGATATTTTTATATCTATAGATCATGTCAACTTCTTTAAAACCGAATGAATCAGATCGATTTATTATCAGATCCCGAGTAAAGTCTAATAAGTTGTTAGGATTATAAATTTCCATTAGCTGGTTTAACGAAATTTCATCAAGTAGCTCAAATGTTGCAACAGAAAAATTCGATTCTATGAAACTACTAATAGAAACTTCCACCCTATTTGCGTATCCCGTAAACTCATCATCAGGTGTTTCGGGCTCTTTAAATTCCACTACAGAATTTAAACCGAATCTTCGTATGGCCTCTACAACCTGCAAGTCATCTTCTACATATCGATCGACTGAATCAGTCAATAGATTTAAAAATAATTCTGGTGTTAATTCATTTCTAACTTCATCTGAGGGTTCATGGAACAAAGGATTAAACAAAAAATCACCTAATATTTCATCAGGAGTTTTAATCGGGGTAAGTTCAGGACTTCCAACCATTATAATATATTACCATACAAATCATAAATAGTCAAGAATGTTTCCAGTTAAATACTTCTTTGACACTAAAAAAATAAGACATCGAAACCGATGTCTTATTGATATTAGAATTATTTTATTAAACTAATTCTACTGTACAGCCAGCGTCTTCTAGAGTCTTTTTAGCGGCTTCAGCATCTTCTTTCTTAGCTTTTTCTAAGATTGTCTTAGGAGCGCCGTCTACTAGAGCTTTAGCTTCACCAAGGCCAAGACCTGTGATGTCCTTGACAGCCTTAATAGCTGCAACTTTTTGAGCACCAGAGTCCTTAAGAACTACGTCGTATTCACTTTTAGCTTCTTCTGCTGGAGCTGCGTCGCCGCCAGCTGGACCAGCAACTGCTACTGCAGCAGCTTGAGGTTCTATACCGTATTCGTCTTTTAATATTGTTGCAAGTTCGTTAACTTCTAGAACGGTAAGTCCTACAAGCTGTTCTGCAAATTTCTTTAGATCTGCCATTGTTTATTCCTTATCTTATTAACTTAATTAAGCTGCTTTGGCCGCTATCGCATCCAGCAGTCCGTGCAGGTTACCGCCAAGCCCGCTCATGACGCCATTTACTGGGCCATTTAGGGTACTGATGATTCCGGCAATTAGCTGGGTCTTGCTTGGTAGTGTAGCTAATGCTTTAACTTCGTCCGCAGTCATGAATGTACCGTCACTTGAAATAGCGCCGATAAATTCCAGACTTGGATTTGTCTTAGCAAAAGTAGCTAGTACTTTAGCAGGAGCAATTTCGTCTTCTGTATTGAAAGCATATAAAAGCTGACCTTTGAGGGCGCTGGTATCAACGTCCTTCAAAGATTCGGTCTTTTCGATCGCCTTAATAACTAGACGGTTTTTGACAACCTTAACATTAGTATTATCTGCTTTAGCATCACGGCGCAATTGCTGCAATGCTTTGACAGTAGTACCTTGGTAGGCTGCAACAACTGTCAGTTTTGAGCCGCTAAGCAATTCAGCGACGTCGTCGATAACTTGTTGTTTCTTGTCTTTTGTTAGTGCCATGTTGGCTCCTTTTTAATAGTTGATGACTAGATCGACCGACTAAGCCAAACGTTACCGCTTATATAAAAGATCCACTGTTACCAATGGATCTTTTCAAAGCATGAAACAAAATTAGTTTCTACCTCGGTAGCGGATTAAGCATTGTATTACTACGTTGCAGCTACTTTCTTTGGTAACGATAGCAATATTATAACAGTTCTAGAATATTACTGTCAATTACTGAATTTTATCGCTAACAACTGTATATGTAGGCCTTACAATCCCACCGGCGTTATCTGGGTCTACAGTCATCGCAAATAAACTACCCAATGCTCGATTTCTGTTAGAAACGGTGTAATCGTAGCTTCTGGCTATCTCAGCCTTAAATATTTCCATATACCTAGGATCATCCGGCTGCAATACATCTTCTCCTTCACTCCTAGGAGCAGGACCAGCTGCTTGCTCTGCTTCAATTCGCACAAATCTTTCCATTTCTGCACCATCGTATGATTCGAATCCTTGTTCAATTGCCATTATATTTTCTCCATTAACTTAAATTAAAAATCAGGCGGTTGAAGCCTGATTGATTAGCTGTACTTTTAATCTTGTTATAGATTAGGCTTCAACCATTATGAAGCACAGCCTTGGTAGTCTGAGGCTGAGAAGGGCTTCGAAAAAATGGTTAAAACTTATCATCGGAACAAATTATACTCTGACAGAATATTAATGCAACACCTTATTATAAGAATTTGTAAACATGTAAGTACAAATTTTAAAGTAAAACTTATTTATCTAGCTATTTAGTTGACTAAGCTTGTACTGGGTATACTTTTCGGCGGCCAGACGTGTAAGTTCTTCATCTTCACCTTGGTTTACAAATTTCATACTGTCAGCCAAGATTGGGTGTACTTGGGCCAGCTTCTCATGCATCTGCAATACAAGCTTACGGTAGCCTGGATGACCCTGAGGGCTGGTTCTTAGCTCATGGAAGTGAAATGCTTCGCGGGCGTTGTAGGTTAGCTTCCAGCGCATCCTGTGACCTAGGAGTGTTGCATATTGAGCATCTAGTTCATACCCGGAAGCAACTAAATGACTGTGTAGCCGTAGGCTAATATCGAAGCAGTCTTCGAACAATTCGCTTAAGCCGGCGTCTTCGACTAGCTTTGGTACTTCAAAGCCGTATCGGGGTGTAAGTTGCTGCCACTCAAGATCGTCTACCATCCGGTGGCGCTGCAAGTCTCGGAATATACCGTAATCGCAGATTAGATCCCAGCTGTAGTGGGCTTTTTCAATTGCTCGGCCCGGTTTATGACGCCTGTTTAGTCGCTCTCCCATGTAGCTTAGAAATACCTGGGACTTTTTTGAATAATCCCATTTGTTGACTTCATCCTTAAGCTCATTTAGCGACAAATGGCTGTGTTCGTATAGCATGTCCGGAATCAGGTCAAATTCGTTCCTCGGCCAGACATCGGTTAATCGCACTACATCTTCCTGCTGTCCGTATTGTCCTGGCAAGAAGTCATCGGCCAGTGATTTCATCTTTTTAGCTGTGTTGGCCCGGTAGGCGATCATGGCACCACCGCGTTCAGGCTTGTCAGCTCGCTCAAGAAAAGTTGGCACGACTTTGCGAGCTTCCTCCAGCAATTTCTGGCCGGTAATCTGGGCTTCTTTTAACGGATCGCTCTGTAAATGCATAATCAGGCTTTCTAAAGCTTGACCGGAAGCATATATGCCAACCGTAGCCTGAGTAGCTACTGGCAGAACCGGTCGGATAGCATCGCAGGCCTGCGCCCTAGTCGCACCTTTCCAGGCAGCGTCTCGTTCTGACGCCGGAACACTGGAATTCTGCTGGACGTAATCAGTTAGCTTGCGGACCATTTCCGAATACTTGTCGAAAATATTATCCATGGAAATGTTGTAGGCTGTTTTAATTTCAGGTGCAAAATGCTCAGGCGTGTAGTATTTGTACTTGCCGTCTTCGTCTTTAGTATCAAAATATATATACCGGGTAGACTGTTCCAGGTAAGCTGCCAATCTCCCCCACTCGAGTTTCTTAGTTAGCAGGTTGCTGGCTTTTTCAACAACAAAATGCAGTCCAACGAGTTGCTGGACTGAATCGTCTCCGTAAGCGGTTATTACCCTCTGCAGTAACTTCTCGTCTTTGCCCATTGCCCCGGCAAACTCATCTAAGATTGTTATACGCATATCGTCGCTCCGCCGCGATAACCTGGCCATGGCGGCCGATATCATTGTCGGGCTAAGATTGTCGGTAAATGCATAGACGTTACCAACTGGATCCGTCACGGATTTAATTAGGAATTCTTTGCCAGCCGGTTCGATCACATAATGACCGGAATCGGACTTTGAAACAAATTCATTCTTCGATTTATTTAAGTTTACTTGTTTATTCTTATCTGGTTTTGGCGGTAGCATAGGCAAAATCTTCTCCCAAAGTAAATTGTTAATTGTTTCAATATTCATTAATTGTCCGCTGCGTACGCAGTCAATCTGCTGGAAATCCTTGGGGAATAAATTACAAATATCGTCATATACAGCGACAGCTTTCTGCATATGCTCAAGATCGGCTTCATGCAGGTCACGCTTCTTGTCGGTATAGCTTCGGGCTTCCTTCTTGTCTACTAGTAGCTGTGCGGTTTCTGCCGGAACACGCAGGACAAAACTTTTAGTCGGGCGAGGGACTTTGAGCATTACGAACTCTAAGTTATCCAACCAGATAAAGTAACCGCGACGTTCTGCTTGGTTGTCGAACTTTGTTCCCTGGTGCGCCATATTGCTGCCAGTAAACCGATTGGCAAGAACTACCTTGCCTTCGTTTAAGGCTTGCCGAATTTTCGGACCGGCTTGGAACCTGTCCAAGGCATAAAATAATGACCCGGTATACGGGCCGACTTCTTCAGCCGAACCGTAATTGCCGTTTAAATACTCTTTTACAAAATAGCTTGACGGTTGTTCGTACTGAGGAAAATCAAAAGTAGCAACGTCGTAGCCAGCATTTTCCAGCCTTTCTTTAAGCAGATTGAACTGAGTCCCCTTGCCAGAGCCATCTGTACCTTCTATGACTAGGAATACACCTTGATTAGATACATCATTAATACTAGATTCTACTGCCATCTTGCTTTTAAACCTTCAATCTCCACCGGTTTTCGTCTCTTGTCTTTATAAGCTCTTGGCAGCATCTGATCTGGCGACCAATTAGCGATTATTGATTCTAAATCGTCACTTTCAGCAGGCTGATACTTGCCGCTAAGTTTCTTGTATTCCTGATCAACAGGACCAGTTTCATAAAATACTAGCTGGGCAATGCGTTCGCCGACCGGCAGAACTACGCTCTCATGCTGGTTCATATTATAGATTTCCATCGTCCAGCGGTTGATATAGCCGGGATCTCCCCATCCGGCGTCCAAACAAACTGCAATTCCGTTTCTGCCCCAAGTACTTCTTGCCTGCATCGTACTGGTTCCGGGAGCCTTAATACCAATAAATTCATGCGTGTGCGCAAGAATTCGTTCGCCAGGACGCAGAACAATTATTGCCTGATCTTCAGGTATGTTTTCGAACAAGTTGCGGCCGTGTTTCTTAGCCCAATCCTTATGGATTTCAGCTTTCATTGCTCCGCTGAAATAATCATTTACTGCATCGACGTCAAAAGGATTATAAAATCCGCCTTCACTAGGCCGCTCTGTCCGGTAATACCAATTACCTAATGTTACATCTACACTACTGCCAGCGATGTGCTCTTCAATAAAAGGATGGAATACTATATGCCCTTCATTAATTGCAGACTTGATTTGCCTGTTACTGTATACCGCCATTAATCCCTCTTTTCGTATATATTGTACGAAATATTTTGAGATAAGCGCAATGATGAAAACAATATTACATCAATATTGTTTTTCTATTTTGTCATTTAGTATGTCTTGATATAGTTTTGTGGCTTTGATCTTTAGATTTTCTAAACTTCCGTCATTCACTACAGCTGTATCAGCTTTGATGGTTTGTGATTCGTGTTCGGTTGGATCGCTAGAATCTGTCACATCTGTCGGACGCGTAATACGTACGACAATGCCGCCGTTCGAATGAATAACGTCAGCGTCGGAGATAAACCTCACTCCACCGATTATAACCAGCTTTGCACCGTTCTTAATCGCAAAGTTGGCACGCCTTATTAATTCTTCGTACCAAATGTTACCAGGCAGTTTGGTTGCGCAGTAGCCGCCGATCCATTGCAGAATCGAGCGGTACTGCTGTTTGTTGTCAGTATTTATTTCCTGCCGAGCCATAGCCGGGTTATCGTTCAGCTGATTAATATAGCTGATTAATTTAGAAAAATCTGTTGGGTTACTGTTTATTAACTCATAAGAAATAATAAATAAACCAGGGTCAATTGTCTTGCCGGCAACTCCTGCAAGTATATTCGGCATTTCCGACAGCCATTTATTAATCGCAGTAATATCAGTTGGATCTATAAATTCCGGTAAAGTACTATTTAATTGGTTGGCCACTTCAGCTATGACTGAGCTAGTTTCAAGCACTGTAATGTTATCGTCCTGCTGCTGCAGAAAGTTGGACAAAGTACTCTTGCCGTGCCCGATTGCACCTGTAATACCGATTATTTTCATATTCAAAAAGTATACCATTAAAAATCTCCCGCATTACGTACGGGAGATAATCTATTTACTGCAACTATAGAGTATATAGTTTAGTGAAATTGTTAAGGGTTTACAACTTTAATGCTTGGTCCCATTGTTGATGAGACATACATAGTTTTGAAGTAAGTACCTTTTACGCTGGCAGGTTTTGCTGACTTAATGCTTGCAAGAACTGCACTCGCATTAGCTTCTAGTTTCTTGTCACCAAAGCTGGCTTTGCCAATACCTAAGTGAATAATACCAGTGCTGTCGACACGGAATTCTACTCGTCCGGCTTTTGCTTCTTCGACTGCTTTAACTACGTTTGGAGTAACAGTACCGCTCTTAGGGTTAGGCATAAGGCCGCGCGGACCTAGCAAACGAGCGTACTTACCTAGTTTCGCCATCTGGGTTGGAACTGCAATTAAAACGTCGAATTCAATATTACCTTTATCTAGTGTGCTTGTGACCTCTTCGATACCAGCAATATCTGCACCAGCTTTTTTAGCTTTGGCTGCATCGTCGGCTTCCGCAAATACTGCAATCTTGACTGTCCGTCCGGTTCCGGAAGGAAGTACCAGATTACCGCGGATATTCTGGTCAGCCTGACGAGGGTCGACATTTAACCGGATATGCATCTCGATGGTAGCATCAAATTTCACTGGGCTGGATTTAATAGCTAGTCCAAGAGCGTCTGTTAGCTCGTATTCTTTTGTAGCGTCAACTAGTTTGGCAGCTTCTTGAAACTTCTTGCTTTTACGCTCAAGCACAGTCCTTGTTTTAGGAGCTTGCTTAGCTGCCGGTTTAGCTGCATCTTCTGATTTAGCTTCTGCTTTTCGCGCTTCCTTGGCTTCTTTTTCTTCGACCTCTTTGATAGCTTTTTCGCTTCTTTTGCCGGCTTTTGCTATTTTCTTAGGTTCAGTTTTATCTGACTTAGTAGAACTTGGTTCTACTTTTTCTTTGCTACTTGTTTCAGTCTTAACATCAGTACTTTCTTGAATAGGCCCATCTATATTCTCCTTTACTGCTTTTTTAGCTGACTTCTTTTCTTCTGTCATTGTATATCCTTTCGTGGTACAAACCTGTATGTATTAATACAGTCCCACAAGTCTTAATTATTGATCTATTTCAGGTACAAAATTTCCATTATTATTTACATCTTCCGCAAACTTTCCTAATTCAAACATAGCTTCTTCAGAAAAAGTAAACGGAGCTGTTGGAGCCAAAGCATCACCTGATTCTGACTCAGGTAGTAATCCTACTTCAATTCTGGAAGCAGTTATACTTCCAATTAATTCTGCGGCTTCGACTCGCGCTTCCTCATTGGGAACTGATTCTACCGCATGAATTATCCGACTAAAATCTTTTGCAGATGATGCAGTATCGGCCAACGATTCCCAAAGTGTAAAATTTGACATAAATTAGCCCTCTATCTCCACACCCATGCTTCTTGCAGTACCAGCAACCATTTTCTTTACAGCAGGAATATCTACAGTATTCATGTCATGTGCCTTAGCTTCAGCGATTTCGGTCAGTGCTTGGTCGCTTAGTTTCTTTGGAATCTTTTCGCTGTTCGGCTTACCTGAACCTTTTTTAATTCCAAGCTTGGCTCGGATTAAATCATCAGTTGGTGCGCCAACTACACGGAAATCCATTGTCCGGTCGTCATAAATTGTTATATGCGCGGTAACAGTTTGACCTTGCATATCTTTAGTTGCGTCATTAAACGGATTAATAAAATCCATCATATTTACACCGTACTGACCTAGCGTGCTACCTACTGGAGGTGCTGCGCTGGCTCGGCCAGCTGGAATTTTCATTTTGAGGTTAGCTTTAACCTGTTTCTTGTCTGCCACTTAGTTTTCTCCTTGCATTATATCGATGAAGCAATCGATTTCGTGCGTAACCGAACAAGTGTACCACAAACTACCCCTGTAGTCTAGTATTGCAAAATATTTACAAAAGTTATATAATATTGGGCTATGGCTGAAATAAATTCACCGATTGAACTTCCTACTACCAAGCTTCCATCTGAGATGCAGGCGGCCATTACTCAGTATGTTGAAGCGGCAGATGTTCCGGGTGCAATCTATACAAAAAACGGAATGAAAGCATTAGGCCGAGCAGCTTTTCATGCCGATGCTTCCGGCTGGATGATTATCACAGATTTTTACAGGCAGGATTCAGTTTTTACTTATGAAAATTATGATTTAGATTCGAATGAAGACATATTGAAATCTAATCAAATTGATCCCGTCTTAAGCCTACTCTCCGGTTTAAATTCAAGAAATACGCTTGATTCTAAAATAGGTTTTAGGTCTAGTTTAGATACTCCTGTTGGTAAGGAATTTGGCAAAAGACATACTGACATTGGGGATGGTCATACTTTTCTGGCAAACCGGGTTACTGGCGGTTTACTTCCCGTAAATTACTCTTTAGGAAGCAAAAAGGACTCACTTAGCATACCTCACCTGACATCAAAAACTTTGCGCTTGTCTCCTCGAGATTTGCTAATTTTAGGAGGTTCAACTGTGCCAGTAAATTCAGATGAATTTGATATAAGCCAAACAACTGTTCCCTTATTTAGGACTATTTATCATCAGGCAGTTGCGGCAAAAGCCAATCCTAGATTCTTGTATGTTGGTTTCCGGGTCGGATTAATTTCTCATATGAAAGATTATAAATATAAAACCGTTTCCAACGTTTAAAAACTAATTACTTTCTTCTGGGGGTAGCTCGGCTTTAAGCTTGGCGACAATACCGCTTATAAAACTAACATGATCCGGCTCAGCTTTTATAACTGTGCCAGAATCAGTTACATAATCATAAGGATTCGATCTGTGACTACTACTTTTACTGAAAGACGGCAGTGGCCTTTCGTCAAAATCGGCAATTTCTCGCTCAGCTTCAGGCATGTCTAGACTCTTTTTACTTGAAGACTGTCCAATTCGACAGGCGTTTCACGTCCGAACATATTTACAAGTACCTTAAGTTTGCCCTTGGCTGGGTCAATCTCGTTGATAGTGCCGTCAAAGCTCTTGAAAGGACCGTCAATGATGTTGACGACATCGCCGATCTTGTAATCGATCTTGTGCTTAGGCTGTTCAAGTCCCATCCGCTTGTTGATCTTTTCCATTTCTTCATCGTCGATTGGAGTCGGTTCGGTACCGGTTCCAACGAATCCGGTAACACCTGGAGTGTTTCGGACAATATACCAGGCATCTTCGCTAAGCTTCATTTGTACAATAACGTAGCCTTGAAAAATTCTTTTTTCTACTACTTTCCGTTTGCCGTTCTTGATTTCGATCATCTTTTCTTTTGGTACTAGTACCTGATAGATCTTATCCTTCATATCCAGCGATTCTGCCCGCTGTCGGATTGATTCGGCAACTTTCTCTTCATACCCGCTGTATGTATGGATTGCGTACCACTGCTTGGTTGTATCGTATCTCTTTGTCATTTAATTACCTTATTTTAAAATTAATGCTTTAAATACTTTGTCTAGACTGAAGTCTACTACTGAAATTAAGACTCCGAAAATAATAGCGAAGGCAAAAACAGATAAAGTCAGATTAATGGTTTCTTTACGTCCCGGCCAAGTAACTTGCTTAAGTTCCTGCCATGAAGCACGAAAATACCTCAAGAAGAATATGGCTGCTAATATCCGGCCTAGAATTCTAAACGGTTTCGTTTTAAACGGAATTAGTAAAAAACTAAGTGGTCTAAATATTTTAGCCATGTAGCTAGCCAGAAGTCTAAACGGCTTGCTGATACCGGTAGCAGTATTTCTGACTATCCGTCGTTTTGGTTTGGCTGAATTTTCAGTTTCAGAACGCTGTCGGACGGTTTGCGGAGCTCGCTTACGAGTTTTCTTATTGGCTTCGGCCACGTAGGTTCCCCTTTGTTGAGTGAGATTGATTGAAATTAAAAAACCTACAGTATTCTGTAGGCGATAAGTCAAGTATACCACTTATATATTAAAAGCGTCAAACTTAGAAATTAGGCTGATAATTCTTCAATGATTTACGTTTTTGTTTGGCTCCTGGCAAAGCATTTTCAAATATGGTCCAGAACTCCGGACCGTGGTGCAAGGCTTTGGTGTGCGTCAACTCATGCAGGAGCACATAGTCGATTAGATCCCAAGGCAACATCATTAGAAACAGATTTAGAGTAATTTCTTTGTTGTGGTCGCAGCTTCCCCATCTGGCTTTTAACTGCCGTACGCTTACACTTTTATATTCAAAATTGTGCTTGTCTGCCAGATCGCGCAGTCTTTGCGGCAGCAAGTTCTCAGACTGGTTCCTTAATGCTTTCATTGCAATTGTCTTAGCCGCCTTCTGTACGGCTTTATCCGTCTGCTGGTAGTCTTCAGGATAGGTAACCCAAAGCTCGCTGCCTTTAGTCCGAGTCGATACGCCCACAACCTCATTACTTGGCTTGAAATAAATATGGTGGAACTTGCCGATTGCCATGCCATTTGTTATAGCCGCTGCCGGCCGGTGGTGTTCTAAAATCCAAGCTTGCTTACTTTTAGCAAAAGCTATCCCTGCTTTATACGGCATCCATTTGGGTAGCGTTACTTTGACTTTGCCGTCGCTACTTAGCGTAATCCTAAGATTACGTGCGTTTGCTCGTTTCGATAAATGGACCTCGCCTATTTCCGGCAAATGGACTACCTGCACTAATTGCCCTAGCGGATTAAGATGTTACGCCGAGTATCATCGACCCGGCCACCACGCAACTGATTAGGAACAAGATTGACAAGTCCAGGCTTAACTACTCCGTTATTGGCGTTGTCGACAGTTATAACACTCATTTCATAAAGTTTTTTGACAACTGCACTTCGCTGCGTATTGTATGTATGCTTGCCGCTGACGACAATATATTCTTCGTTTTTAGGGTTCTGCATAACCTGTATATGGTTGGCGAAGCTTTCCCGAGTGTATGGCGTGGCATACTTATCATCCGACTTGCGGCGATCTCGTAAGTTTAGGCGGGCATAAGCACTGTCGGCATCGATTTGCAGCCAGACAAGGATGACTTCGGCCTTAGCTTTGCGCATTATGTTTCTAAGTTCCCTCCGCTGGGCTAAACGGTTAACCGGTGCATCAAAGATAACGCTGACTCCAGCATGCAGAAATTCCTCAGCCATATAGACCATTAGATGGTTAATTAGTTCGTTTTCTTCCGGGTCGTACCTAGGTTCGGTAAACAATTCGCCACGCATTTTGTCGGCATGCAGGTGAGCGGCATTTAATGTCTCGCTAAGTTGCCGGGCAAAGTGCGTCTTGCCAGCTCCTGGATATCCGTACATCATGATAAACAGTGGTTTAGTTGAAGTTATTTTGCCCATAGATCTAACTATTGTATAACATTTTAGATTAGAAGCCACAATTTTAAGAAGTTAATCAGTGACAACAAGGCAGTAATCTATTATTATATATCTGTTATAAGCCAGTAAATGACTATAGGGGCATAGTACATCGGCTAGTATAGCGGTCTCCAAAACCGCAGAGGTAGGTTCGATTCCTACTGCCCCTGCCATTTCAATTTTCGACTACTGTAATCGAACTCCACCCCTGTTAGTTAAAGTTCGATTCCATTCACCAATTCGTTCTCTAGGGTCTTTTATGCTATTTAGAATTGTTCTTGTTAAGATGCGCTTGAAATAACATAAGACCCGTGATGACTATGAACGTAATTAGTGCCATAAAAGGGATAGTTATAAAGCCAAGCCAGTTGATCTGTTGAGTAGCGCACGAGCTATCGATTGAGCAGGTTTGCACAGCTTCTTTAATTATGCCCCATTGAAGTTAAGAATGGTAAAACGCAACTATCATGCCTACCACACTGAGCGGTAATACGTAGTGCACAGCATTGTTTTCTTTTCTGTACACCCCGACACCTAATATGAAAGCAAGCGGAAACATTAGGATTCGTTGATACCAGCACAACCCACATGGTATAAGGTGCATGATTTCACTTAGCCCCATGCTACCAAAAACAGCACCGATACTTATGAGCCAAGTGGCGAGAATAATGTTTCTAGAGAACTAATGTATAATTTTTTAAAATCATACCACCATTTTACGGGCTGTTATGATGATCGGAGCATTGCAAACAAGCGTTTTCTTCATCATTTTCAGCGAGCCATAGTTTGGTGGCTAACTGCCAAGGAAGGTAGTCGTGGTAGGCAACGTAATCTGCCAGCTTTCTAAGCCCCCAACCCGCTATTCCGTATATACGAAGCTTGCCCCATTGTATGGCTGCAAAGTGTCGACCAACTGGGGTGACATATATCGGCCGTTTAGCTGTGTATGTTAGAGCTTCCTGGTTGCGAACGGTTCGTTTAATATTGGAGGCTATGAATGTGCCATCATAGAGTGCTGTTTGCGCCATACCACTGTAAGGTGTGTCGGCATTGTCCCCAGCAACGTAGATACTTGGTTCGGCCTGTAAGAACTGGTCAACACGTACTTTGCCAGCGGCGGTAAGCTGGAAGTCGTTTGTTTTAAAGAATGAATTGTTTGTAACTCCGGCTGTCCAGATAACGGTTTGACTGCGGATTGGTTTGCCATCGACAGTGAGTGTTTTCTCGTCTAAAGTGTCGATGGTATGGTTGGTGAGAATTCTTATGCCGAGCTTTCTGAGTCGCCGAGCAACCCGTTTAGACATGGTTTTTGTCATGCGTGGCAGGATGCGAGAAGCGGAATCGACAAGCTCAATGTGTACCGTTCGTTTTGAGAGCCCATGATCATGCAGCAGTTTTGTTATGTAGGATTGCAGTGCGCCGGCAAGTTCTACACCAGTGGGACCTGCGCCGATAACAATATAGTTGGCATCTGGGCGACGCAGCTGAACTAAATGTTGATGGAGGTGGTTTTTTAGCTCCTCGGCATCTTCGATTGTTTTAATGCCGTACGAATATCTTTGTAATCCAGGGATATTAAAGTAGTTTGTTTTCACCCCAAGGCATAATAATAGACTGTTGTAACTCAACTTTTGCCCAGCCTTAGTAGTTATCGTCTTTTCTTCACGGTTAACCGAAATCGCGCTGTCCTGTACGATAGTAATCGTTTTACCAGTAAAGATGGTCGAAAGTGGAATGCTCGATATCATTTTGCGTCCACCCGTTGCTGTGCGATAGAGAGTTGGGTAGTAGTGAAAATCAGATCGTTCGCTGACCAGCGTCACCTTAATTTTTTGATCATCAACCAATTCTAACGCCGCTTTAACACCTGCAAAGCCACCACCAATAATTACGACTTCATGCTTTTTCATTTTTGTATCCAATGTTTTTATATTAACACACAGCAATATGAGGATCTTGCAAAAAGGGCTACTGACACATTATGCTTAAGACATATGGAAAGTATAATAGCGGCACTTAAAACAAGCGGCTTCTCGGGGGATATATATACTGATCAGGTATCTTTAGAGCGGTGCAGTCATGATGCTAGTATGTTTGAGCTCCTACCTAAACTGGTACTTGCTCCAAAAGATTCTGAAGATATCAAACGAGTTGTCTCCCTGGTTACAGGCGAAAAGCATGGGTATTATTCAATTGTAGCCCGTTCAGCCGGTACCGATATGAGCGGTGGCGCAATCGGTGAATCGATCATCCTTGATATGACCAAATATTTTACTAAGATCCATCACGTTACATCGCGATCTGCTCATGTCCAGCCAGGAGTCTATTATCGTGATTTCGAAATTGAAACACTAAAGGAAAACGCATTACTACCCTGCTACCCTGCAAGTAGAGATTTATGCACACTCGGCGGTATGGTTGCCAATAACTCTGGTGGCGAGAAGTCATTACAGTACGGTAAGACTGAACAGTTTACGACAGCATTATCTGTGATATTAGCTGACGGCAATGAATACGAAGTGAAGTTGCTTAACAGGTCTCAGCTTAAAGCTAAGATGGCCCAGACTGATTATGAAGGACGGCTTTATTCTCGTTTGTACCAGTTGCTCGAAAAACAATACGATGAAATAAAAGCTGCTAAGCCACAAGTGAGCAAAGATTCCACTGGATATCATTTGTGGAATGTATGGGATCGTGAGACAGGTATCTTTGATATGACACAACTCATCGTCGGTTCGCAGGGTACACTTGGCATCGTGACCGATATTCACTTACGTCTTGTGCCGGCTCCCAACCACTCCGGAACGTTAGTGGTCTTTCTGCGCGACATTCGACAGCTGGGCAAGATCATCAATAGAATACTTGCGCATAACCCAGCCACATTTGAAGGTTTTGACAACTATACATTGATGCTAAGTTTTAAGTTATTCTATTATTTCCATCACACCCTGGGCTGGTTAGGAACAATTAAACTTGGATTTGAGCTACTTCCTGATCTTTTCAAACTCTTTAGAGGTATCCCCAAAATGGTACTTCTGGTTGAGTTTAATGGCGAGACACCCGAAGAAGTTTCTCAAAAGGTGCATGCTATGCGGAAAGATCTACAGACGTTTGATAGTTATGAAACCTACGAAGAAGACGATAGTGAAGAAAAAGCTCGTAAGTTTTGGGTCATGCGTCGAGAAAGCTTCAACTTACTTCGCAAAAAAGTTAAAGACAAACACACAGCTCCATTCATTGATGACCTGGTTGTACCACCCCAAGTATTGCCAACGTTTCTACCGCAGCTACGCAAGATTCTCAAAAAATACAAACTGCTCGCTACCATTGCCGGCCATATGGGCGACGGTAACTTTCATATCATCCCTCTTATGAAGATTGAGGATCCTAAAGAAGTGGCTAAGATCGAGCCAGTCATGAAAGAGGTAAATGAACTGGTGTTAAAATATGGTGGAAGCCTGAGCGGTGAACACAACGATGGTTTAAGTAGGGGCCCGTGGCTCAAAGAGATGTACGGTCCTAAGATATATGATTACTTTGTACAAACAAAACATATTTTTGATCCAGACAATATCTTTAATCCCAAAAAGAAAACTGATGCCACCTGGGACTACAGTATGTCTCACCTGCGAAAACGCTTTTAATGCGTGGAAGGATACTCGGGTGAGTTAGATCGGAATATATCCGGACTTGGGTCTCCCACGACCTCTATGGTTGACCAGGCGCCTTTGTTCATTCTCGCCAGCGCATGATCAACTATCAGGTACTTTCCCGGAACATCTGTCTTGAACTCTACTATTGTTGAGCCACCAGGTAGCACAGCGGTCGTTTGGATGTTCTTGTTCGTAGCTGCTCCGTTACCCAGGCCTCCTTCAATGTATACTTTATCAAATATTTCACCAATAATATGGAAAGATGAAACGAGGCTAACCCCACCATTGCCGACGTACAGTCTTACTGTCTCACCTTTCTTTACTTTTATGATCGGTGAACTATTAATCTTACCATTAAAGGTTACATAGGTCGGATTGTTGTCAAGTAGGGCTTGTGGGTCGAATAGTACTAAGCCCTTCTTGCCGATACCACCCTGGGTATACAGTTCTCCTTGAACAACATAAAATTCTTTATCCACTTTTGGAAGACCCTCTTTTGGCTCGACAAGAATCATCCCATACTGTCCATGAGAGTTATGAACGCTTACATTTGAAGTAGCGCAGTGATAAATATATAAACCTGGCTGCAATGCTTTCCAAGTAAATGTTTTGGTTTCGCCAGGCTTAACCATGCTCAGAGTCGCACCACCACCCGGCCCAGTAGTGGCATGGAAATCAATATTATGTTCATGTAAACTGCTTGGATCATTTGTGATGCTCGTTTCAACTGTATCGCCCTCACGAACGCGTAGCATTGGCCCGGGTACTTGACCATCAAACGTCCAGTAGTTATTGTAAATTCCAGGAGTGACCTCACTAATTACTTCTTTGGTGGTCAAGTGCATTTTAATCGTTTCGCTGGTAGGCCGATCGATAGGAGATGGCACTGAGGCGGGGTCGGCGCCAATATCTTTTACTCGTTCAAAATTGCGAGAGTCAAGCAAGAACCTAGCAGCGCTTGGAACAGGCAAAGTCGGGGGCTTATTATCTGGGCTCACTGAATGTATGTAGGGTGGCATTGCAAAATGCAGATTATATCTTTGCCCACCAATAAGAATACAGCCAAGCCCAATAAGCAAGGCCACTATCCCAAACTTAGGCAGTCGTTTTATCGTGGATATGAACCATTTAATAAGATCGAGTTTGTAGGCAGAAAATAGTAACGCCACTGCAATAAACAATACTCCTATTAGTTGAATCAGTAAGTATGTGTACATATTCATATCCTTTCTATGCGTTTCGTTAAGCTTGGAAGACTGACGCAAGACCACTGCACATTACTATTATACGCTATAGAGATTATGATTACTTAAACTCTAAATAGGGTGTTGACCGCAGGGGCTTATCCTTAATGCCGTACTATGTGAAGGGGCTCATGCGAAAGAAGTGGCACTTTTTGGATACGAGTTCAAAATACTAAGTAAGCTACTTTTATGTGTTAATCTTGTCGCAGGATACGATGTATATTTTGTAATCACCTTCAATCTACCGGTATTTACAATATTGTAGTCAGGTATCACCCCTTTTAAAGTTCAATAATCGTCCCATATGTCCTGCCAAACAGGACATGTACGAAAAATAACAGATAGAAAAAGTTCTATTTCCTATTGCTTGAATATGTTTTTGTGCAATTCTCCTGCATTTACTCTGATAAAAAGTTCGATTCCCGTTTGTCCTCCACTTGTACAATCGAACTTTTTCATAGAATTAATTAGTATTGCTGAAGAAGTTAGACCATACGTTGTAGCGGAATGAGATTTTAGAGTACAGTTTTTCGCAGTA
>CAZWJA010000017.1:0-18501 GCA_964634445.1 uncultured Candidatus Saccharibacteria bacterium
AACAAAACAGTTTTGCTTCGAGCTGATTACAACGTTCCAATTAATGACGACGGCTCAATAACTGACGACTACCGGATAACCCAATCAGTTCCGACTGTCGAGTATCTGCTAAAGCAAAACTGTAAAATCGTAATAATCAGCCATTTAGGCCGACCCAAAGGTCCTAATGACGCCAGCTGCAGTCTCAAGCCGGTCGCTCACCGGTTAGAAAAACTGCTCGGCAAGCCAGTTGGATATGCTAAAGACTGTATCGGCGAAGATGCAGAATCTGCAGCTAAGGAACTTAAAGGTGGAGAAATACTTCTGTTAGAGAATCTGCGTTACCACCCGGAAGAAGAAGCAAACGACCGTGAATTCGCTAAAAAACTAGCTGGCCTGGCGGAAGTTTTCGTCCAGGATGGCTTTGGGGTCGTACACCGGGCACATGCATCGACCGATGCGGTTACGAAATTTTTGCCAAGTGTTGCCGGACTGCTACTTGCCCGTGAAGTCGACACAATTACCGAGACAATGGAAAATCCAAAACGTCCGTTAATGGCGGTAATTGGCGGAGCTAAGATATCCGATAAAATCGGGGTTCTGACACGGTTTATTAAAATTGCTGATTTCCTAGTTGTCGGTGGCGCTATGGCCAACACCTTTCTAGCAGCCCAAGGTATAGAATTAGGCAAGAGTCTGGTCGACCGCGACGATTTGCCTCTAGCTAAAGACATAATGGAGTCAGCTAAAAAAGAATCAGCTAAAAGAAGCTTTGTTTTCTTTCTGCCTAAGGACGGCGTAGCCGCAAGCAAGATAGACAAAACCGCCCAGACTAGAATAGTCGATTGGTCGGCCCACGTTATTGCTGATGTCGAAAATTATCCTAAACGACCGCCACATGAAGATACCCAAATAAAAAGTAATGAAATGATTTTGGATGTTGGTCCTTTTTCAGGATCCTTCATCGCCGGCGGCATGCAGCTGAGCAATACCGTCATTTGGAATGGAGCACTAGGGGTTACCGAAACAGCTTCAGTTAATGGCCCGGTCGGACCGTTTGCCCATGGTACAGAATTATTAGTTGAGGCAATGCTTGGGCAATTCGGACACAAGCCCTTTAGTATAGTTGGTGGCGGCGATACTGTCGGCTACGTCGAAGCCCGTAAACTAACCGAATCTTTCAATCACGTATCTACTGGCGGTGGAGCTGGGCTTGAGCTCATGAGCGGTAAGAAGCTGCCTGGCGTAGAAGCACTGGAGAATAAATAATGCTACAATTAATTCAAGTAAGCATAAGCGATAAACATGAAAAATAACCGAATACTAATAGTAGGAAACTGGAAGATGAACATGAATGTTCAGGAAGCTAGTTTGCTGGTGCACAGGCTGCAGGAAAGAATTCGGATTCATCGGGATATTGAAGTTGTTTTAGCCCCAAGTATGCTGGCGCTCCAACCTGTCAGTCTGCAGATTGATCGGCGCAAGTTCCGTATGGCTGCCCAGAATGCACATTTCGCTGACGAAGGTGCCTTTACCGGTGAAGTATCTTTCGCTATGCTTCAAGACCTTGTCCACTACGCAATAGTTGGGCACTCAGACCGTCGACATAAGTTCGGTGAAACGCTGGAAGACGTCAAGCAGAAGATGGCGGCAGCCGTCAGAAACGATATCATGCCGATACTCTGCGTCGGCGAAACCGACCATGAAAGAAAAGCTCGAGAAACTAAACAGGTATTGCATGACCAAGTTACTACGGCGTTGGCCAACCTGACTTCAGGTGATATCGAAAATGTTGTCATAGCATATGAACCGGTATGGGCGCTAAGCAACGGCCATGACTATACCCACCATGAAATTCCTACCCCGGCCCTAATCTCCGAAGCCGTTAAGTTTATCAGGCATAACGTGTTCGAACTGTACGGAAAAAAGGCCGCTGAGCGGATGAGAGTACTCTATGGAGGCAGCAGCAGTTCTTCGACTGCCAGAGGATTGCTTGAATCTGATGGTGTAGACGGACTACTAGTCGGCGGAGCCAGCCTGAATTATGAAGAATTCAGCGGCATAGTCGAAGCAGCATTTCGAAGTCAAACGGCAGCAAACGGGATGAAGGAAAACCGGTAATGGACGAAGGCCAGCCGATAATGGACGTCAGCCGCCCGGGTGCCACGCCGGCCAGCCCGACTTCCAGGCCAGTAATCACCAGCAACCAGCCGCTAGTAAAAGACCCGATGATGTCAGCTGCCCAACCTGTAAAAAACGATATCCCCATTACTCCAGTTCAAAATATTGACCACAATGTTGAAACTGTAAAACAAGATAAAATAAACGAAAATGTCACTCGGCCGACACCGGAAGAATATGCTGAAATGACAGCCAATTCAAAACCACTGCCAGTTCCAAGTAATCTATCTGACCAAAATCTAGGTACGAATGTAGGAAATCCTGAAACCGGCCATACCTTGGTTAACGACCAAGCTAGTTTTGGTCATATGAAACCGAAGAGATCTAAAAAAATAATCTGGATAATACTATTCGTTTTACTTTTAGCTGCAGCCGGCTTTGCTTATTACCAGTATATGGCTTAACAATAAGTTTGTTAGAATATAAGGATGCATGAAAACCTGCTGGATAGGCTGAATCTGGAACAAAAGCGAGCCGTCATAACAACCGAAGGACCTTTGCTCATTCAAGCTGGTGCTGGTAGTGGCAAAACAATGGTTTTAACCCACAGGATTGCTTATATAATCGCCAAGCGTTTGGCCACGCCATACAATATTTTGGCTGTTACATTTACCAACAAAGCCGCCAAGGAAATGCGCGAGCGGGTAGCGAATTTGCTGGCAGAAAATTCAGACAACCGGAGCTTCATGCCGTATATGGGGACTTTCCACTCGATTTGCGTACGTTTACTTAGACAAGATGGGGAGCATATCGGATTGCCCAGGAGTTTTGTAATCTTTGATGAATCAGACCGACAGACTGCCATTAAACGTGCGAGCCGGGAACTGCATGTCGACGAAAAAGCTTTTCCAGCCAGAATGTTAAGCGGGTTAATCAGCAGCGCCAAGAACGAGCTGGTTACGCCGACTCAATTTGCTTCAACAGCCAACAGTCCGGCCACGGAAGTAGCGGCTCAGGTTTTTCCATTATATGAAAAAGCTTTGAAAGCAGCATCGGCTCTAGATTTTGACGATCTAATCAGTAAGACGGTAGATATGCTCAAAAACAATCAGCCGATTCGTGAAAAGTGGCAGCAACAGTTCAAATACATAATGATCGACGAGTACCAGGACACCAATAGTGCCCAGTATCAATTAGTAAAGTTATTAACTGGCGAACATAAAAACTTAGCAGTCGTTGGTGATGATTGGCAGTGTTTGGTTGACGGTAGTATGGTCGAAACTCCAAATGGTATGCTGGCTATCGAAAAAGTAAAAAACGGCCAGTTAGTCCGCTCTGCTAGTGGTTACGGCGATACTAATTATTTCAAAGTAAATGCTGTTCGAAAGTTTAAATTTGCTGGGCAGATTAAAAAGATAACTACGTCTTCGGGTAAGTCGATTAGTGTAACGCCTAATCATATAATGTTTGCCCAGTGGGGTCATACTGAAAAATATTTTGTCTACCTTATGTATGCCCAAGAAAAAGGCTACCGTATCGGTATAGCAAAGGGTACACGATTTGACGGTAAGAAAAATGATATCGGATTGCGCGTACGAGCCAATCAGGAAAGAGCTGACAGAATGTGGGTTCTTAGAGTATGTGATACCAGAGAACTAGCCTGTTATTTTGAAGCATTATTATCATACGGCTATGGAATACCAATGCTGGTATTCCATGCATTTGCTAACAGATATATGCACTTTACTCAGCCGATGATTGACTCTATATTTGCAAAAATTCCAACTACTAAAAGAGCTAAAAAGCTAATGGCCGACCTTGATTTAGATTATGACTATCCGCACTTTATGCCTCAAGCAACATCACGAAATGGGCGAAAAAAAATAAATCTAAATACTGTACTATTCGGAGACAGACGAAAAACAATTTTAACTCCTTGGTCAGGGAGCAGACTGTCAATTAGTACTTCTCAAAAGAAAGATCTGGAGTTATTTAATGAATTGGGTTACAGCGTAAGAGGAGGTAAAAGCAGTACTTACAGGGTGGAGATGTACAACAACGATTACGGTAGTATTGAAAAACTGTTGTCCGTTATCAACGAAACCGAGCATGAATACCAAATTAACCGATATGCATTTATTACAAATAGCAAATATACTTTTATGCCGTCAAGCAACATTCATCTCGATATGAACCTGCCAGTAGCAGACAATAATAACCAATTATTCGATGATAAAGTTGTATCAATTGAAAACCAAGAATACAAAGGTTATGTTTACGACCTGGATATCGATAAAGTCCATAACTATATCGTTAATGGGATAGCTGTACATAATTCTGTCTACAGTTGGCGAGGAGCAGATTTCAAGAACATTCTCAGATTTGAAAAAGATTATCCAGACTGCACAGTTATTAAGCTAGAGCAAAACTACCGAAGTACCAAACATATCCTTGATGCCGCTCACGCCATTATCGCCAAGAATACCCAGCGCAGTGACAAGAAGCTTTGGACAGATGCCGGCGACGGTCATCCTGTACAGATCAGTCAGATAAATGGCGAGCGGGCAGAAGGCGAAGCAATCGTCCGGAGGGTGCGAAACGGTGTCGATAGTGGTCTTAGAAATTACAAGGATTATGCAGTCCTTTACCGAACTAATGCTCAAAGCCGGGCAGTAGAAGAAGCCTTTATTCACTACGGCATACCGTATCGGATTGTCGGCGGATTGAGATTCTACGACCGAAAAGAAATAAAAGATCTAATGGCCTACCTGCGCCTAATCTTCCAGCCGGAAGACCGGATTAGTTTCGAGAGGATTGTAAATGTACCGGCCAGAGGAATTGGAACTAAAAGCGTAGAAAACTTTTTATCCTGGCAGTCAATAAACGGTCTGACTTTATCCCAAGCCCTAAGCCAGTCGATGACATGTGATTCTATTACACCAAAAGCCCGAAAAGCCTTGAGTGAACTGGACGACATACTAACCAGCCTCCGAGTTGTGATGGAAGATGCTAGTGTCGGCGGACTAATCGATTCGCTAATCCGCCGAATTGACTATCTAAACTACCTGGATGATGGGTCAGCTCAGGGTGAATCCAAGCAAGAAAACGTCAAAGAGCTTATTTCGGTAGCACAGGAATACCAAGACCTAGGTTTAGAAGGATTCTTAGAGGAAGTGGCCCTAGTTAGCGATCTGGATAACGTAGAATTTGGTACTAATTCCGTGACCCTGATGACTCTGCATGCGGCTAAGGGACTAGAGTTCCCGGTCGTATTTATGATTGGAATGGAAGAGACAATCTTTCCGCACTCCCGGGCATTATATGACCAGCATGAAATGGAAGAAGAACGACGGCTTTGCTACGTTGGCATGACACGGGCGAAAGAAGAACTGCATATGCTTTACGCTAGCAGCCGGGTACTGTACGGTGGTGTCCAGCACAATCCGCCCAGCCGTTTCTTGAGCGAAATAGACGGCGAATTCAGTGGCGGCGACTACGATACCGGATTCAACCAGTCTAATTTGATGGGAAATGATCCGTATGTTGGATCTAGTGAAAATTCTAGTTCTCAGATTAGCATAGACGAACCTCGCTACATTCCGGAAATAAATGAGGGCGACAAAGTCAAACACAACATATTCGGAGAGGGCCAGGTCATGGAGATGGACGGGGATAACGCGGTTATATACTTTAAAGGCAAGGGTAGTAAGAAGCTGAATATTGCTTTTGCGCCTTTAGAAAAACTATGAATAAAATATGAAGAGTCAGAAACTAGGCCGAAATCTTTTTTTCCTTACATGGCCCGGTATCTGGCTGGTTTTGAAACTGCAGCCACCGAGAACAAGAGTGATTGTTTTGTCTGAAGGCAAAATCCTACTGACACAAGACTGGCTGGGGGACGGTAGCTGGAGCCTGCCGGGCGGAGGTCTTCATAGAAATGAAAACCCGGTAGCCGGAGCGGTTAGGGAAGTTAGTGAAGAAACAGGTATTAAGATTAGTGAGAACAATCTTAACTCTTTTGGTGTACACAAATACCGGACTAGCGGCATCACTATCAAGGTATATGCCTACTACGTAGTGTTGCCGAAGGCTGTCAAGCCAAGTGTTAAGACAGCCGAAATTCACGACTGCAGATGGTTTATCTTAGACGAATTAGAAAAAATACATTTAAGCGGTTCGGTAAAGTTCCTTTTGGCTGCTTTAAGAGAGATGACTAATTTGTTAGAATAATAACTGGATAATATTTACTTATATTGTAATTTCAATCAGCCGGCTAAATAGAGAGATTGTCCGCATATATGGGAAAACTAAAAAAACTTTCACGGAAGTACGTTTACGGTGGCCATGCAAATATGAAAAGATTTCATGGTATTAAAAACCATCCCTTTGTTATCCCGGTTGCGACCTTTTTGATTTTATTCTTTGTTTCATGTGCCGGCTTAGTTATGCTGGGGGGCACAACAATTTCACCAAGTGATACCCACGTAATAAAACTGAATGTCGATGGCATGGAGTCGACAGTCCCAACCCGGGCAAATACAGTCAAAGATCTGCTGACAAAACTTAATATTCCGGTTGAAGAACATGATCTGATAGAACCCAAACTCGACTCTCAAATACTTGAAGACATTGAAATCAAAGTCACCAAAGCCAAGCCGATCACAATAGTCGACGGCAGCCATAAGATTTCAATTCTCAGCCCCTACTCCGACCCAAAGCAGGCGGTTGAAAAAGCTGGCATTAAGATTAATTCAGAAGACGGCGTCAACGTTGAAGCGCCAAAACAGTCTATCGGCGACGTAGCTATCGGGCAGCAGTACATAATTGACCGGGCAAAGGAAACGACTATTAATTTGTATGGCAATATGTTTACCGCCCGAACCCGAGCTAAAACTGTTGGCGATTTATTAAAAGAAAAGAATATCAAGGCGATTGAAGGCGACACAGTTGACCCGTCTACGGATACTAAAATAACTAATAAGCTAGCCATCTTTATAGTTAGACTTGGCAAAAAAGTCGAGACCAAAGAAGAAGCTATTCCGGCACCCGAGGAAATTGTCGATGATCCGAGTCTGGCAGTTGGAACGCTAGCTGTCAGAGAACCAGGTAGTGATGGTAAGAAACTCGTAACTTATGAAATAGAAACCAGAAACGGTCAGGAAGCATCTAGAGTAGTACTGCAAGAAGTAATTGCCTCAAATCCTGCTAAGAGAATCAAGGTTAGAGGGACAAAGGTGTTACTTACAGGTGGCAAAGAAGACTGGCTGGTTGCAGCCGGCATACCCCCAAGCGATTACGCAGCAGTAGATTACATTATTTCCCGAGAATCAGGCTGGTGTCCTACTAAATGGCAGGGCGAACACGGCGGCTGCCCAGCATATCACGGTACTCCAACATCAGGCGGAGTAGGCTACGGGCTGTGCCAGGCAACGCCTGGATACAAGATGGCATCTGCCGGCGCCGACTGGGGACCTAACCCTGTCACCCAGTTGAAATGGTGTACTGGATATGCCAGTCGATACGGTGGCTGGCAGGGTGCTTACCGATTCTGGGTTGTGAACCATTGGTGGTAAAAGAATTTGTAAAACATTTAATAAAGTTATATAATATATTTTAATATATGGATATTTTACCTAAAAAATCTCTCGGACAGCACTGGTTGAACGATGAAAAATTTCTCAAGGCTATAGCAGATGCAGCCGATCTAAGCGCTAAGGATACGATTGTCGAGATCGGCCCTGGCCACGGTACACTGACAAATCATTTAACAGCAGTTGCTTCAAAAGTTATTGCGATTGAGCTGGATAAAATACTTGCTAGCAATCTCAAAACCAAAGTAAATAGTCAGAATTTGGAAGTAGTAAACCATGACTGTTTAAGCTATGATTATACAGCTTTACCTAAGGGCTACAAAGTAGTCGCTAATATTCCATATTACTTAACCAGCAAACTCCTGCAAGTCTTGTCGGAGAATCCTAATCCGCCGGCCACGATCGTACTGCTAATTCAAAAAGAAGTTGCCGAACGGGTGGCGTCTAATCCCGGCAATATGTCGATTTTAAGCGTCAGCGTACAGCTTTATTACAGTACTAAGTTAGGCATAGTCGTCCCGGCTGAATACTTTACTCCACCGCCGAAAGTAGATTCTCAAGTAATTATCCTAAACAGATATAAAACTCCGCTTTTTAATAATTTAGATAATAAGCAGTTTTTTAGGGCTGTAAAAGCCGGCTTTTCGCAAAAGCGAAAGAAACTGCGCAGCAGTTTAAGCGGTGGGCTGGGTATATCTAAAGATGAAGCCACGAAAATAATTACGCAGGCTGGCGTAAATCCGGATTCCAGGCCTCAGGAATTGTCGCTGGAGCAGTGGAAAAATATCAGCGATTTGACCTAAGAAAGCATTAATATCATTTAACTTGACACGTTAAGTATAACGCTATAAATTAAATGTATATGCAGATTGCCAATAACTTAGGGTACCTAATCAACCACGTAGCTTTTGTCATGGGGCGGCAAAGCGACCTGGTTTTACAGGACCGCCTAGGAATAGGCTTCAGCCAATTTAAGATCATGATGGTGCTTAGAGCTAAGCCGCACGTCCAGCAGAAGGAAATAGCCGACAAGCTAGGCCAGACTGAAGCCAGCATTAGCCGGCAGATAAAGCTGCTAACTGACCAAGGTTTGCTGCAGTCGTTGAAGCGTCCGGAAAACAGGCGCGAACACATTACGACGCTGACAAGCAGGGGCGAGCAGATCACCGACGAAGCCCTGCAGCTTTTAAATTCATATCATGCGCCAGTGTTTGCTAATTTGTCGGAAGCCGAACAGCAGCAGTTTGTTTCGTCTTTGCAGAAAATGCACCAGGAAGCCTGCAGTGGCGACAGGCCCGGCGCCTGCCACAATATATTTAATAATTAAGAGGAGTATTAAGATAAATGAAAAAACAAAAATTAGAAGATAAAGCCCTGCCGATTGTATTGTTCACGGTATTCCTGGACGTCTTAGGCGTTGGTATTCTAATACCAGTTTTACCCCAGTTAATTTACAAGATTTTTATTCCCCAAGGCTTTAGCTACAACTCGGCATTAATTACGCTCGGCTGGCTGACAGCCATTTATCCGCTAATGCAGTTTTTTGCGACTCCAATCCTTGGCCAGCTGTCCGACCGGTATGGAAGGAAAAGAGTCCTAGGTCTCAGCCTGTTTGGAACCGGAATTGGTTATATGGCTTTTGCAATTGCTGTTATTACTAAGAATATTCCACTGCTGTTTATTGCCCGCGGTTTTGACGGAGTTACTGGTGGAAATATCAGTGTTGCCAGGGCAGTTGTAGCCGATGTCAGCGAGCCGGAACACAGAACCCGCAACTTCGGGCTGATAGGCGCCTGCTTTGGGCTAGGTTTTGTTCTAGGGCCTTATCTAGGAGCCAGGTTAGCGGCACCAGGGGTTAGTTTCTTTGGCTTGTTTAATACGCCGCATTGGTTTTCGGCCGCAACCCCGTTCTGGTTTACAGCTATATTAAGCTTTATAAACGTTTTACTTTTATTGAAGTTCCTACCGGAAACCCATAAGCATATTAACCACAAGTTGAAGCTGGTTTGGGGCAAGTCAATCGACAATATAAAAAAAGCCGCTCTAAGTCCTGGACTTAGAGTCGTTTTTAGTGCCAACTTCTTATTCTGGGGTGGGTTCACATTCTTTACGACTTTCTTCCAGATCTATTTGATCCAAAAACTGAACTTCAAGCAAAACAATATCGGCGACTTCTTCGCCTATATCGGAATCTGGATTGCTATTTCCCAGGCTACGCTGACTCCTTTGCTAGCAAGGTTCAAGAACAGCAGTATTTTGCGGGTAAGCATATTCGGTACCGGTATTGCCTTGTTCCTCCAGCTAATGCCGAACAATACGGCTCAGCTGCTAATGGTAGCGCCGTTTATCGCCATCTTTAACGGTCTGACACTAGCCAATGCCACATCCTTAGTTAGCAAATCAGTCGGTCCGGAAATTCAGGGCGAGGTGCTGGGGATAGACGCTAGCGTTCAGGCTCTAGCTCAGTCGATACCAGCTATTATCAGCGGCTATGTAGCAACACTGGGAATAAACGTACCCGTTATAGTTGGTGGTGCGACTATAATCTTCGGCGGGATAATATTCAATCTATTCTACCGGCAGCCGAAAAAACTACTGCATCAGGTTGTAGACTAGCAGCTTAAACTACTAGGATATACAATAAATTCTTGCTAATGCTTATTGCTCTAAAGAACTACTAATGGTATAATATTGCCTACGGGGCTGAATTTTAAGCTCGACGTTGGACTTTAAAAGTTAGATCAGCAGGCCGCTTGTCAGCGTATAGGCACATCTGAATAGATGCAAAAGATTCAATTAGCAAGGTTCGCGCAGAGGTAGCAGCAATGCTTTCCAACAGCAACTTTGCACTAGCTGCTTAATTTAATTTCGCAGCCATGCCGATTCCGACGCCAGATAAGAAGCACGCATGTTATATTTTCTGGATGCCTAGACATTGCTGTCCATAGTGTTTAGAAAGACTTTAGGACTGGATATTAACGCCTTTTTGGTTGTTTCATGGGCTTAGTATCGAGACAAATTAAACAACCTATGCCTGTAGACGACTAACAATTTAAACTGACGGACCCGGAGGGCAGTACTCCGGCAGCTCCACCAAAAGAACTCGAATTACTTCGAGTTTTTTTATTTAGAATCATTGCTATACCTACGGATAATTGTATTCGCCCATTTGAGTGCGTCTTCGACTCGGATACCTGTGGGTTGAGGTTTTATCCATAATTCTAAATTATTAATATTATTATCGTCTTTTATGCCATTTTTATGATGAACAGATTCATCTAATTCTAAATACCTTCCTAAATGTTTCTCCATGACTAGAATATGTTCAAAAACATAGTTTCTTTTTGCATTTAATCTACGTGGATGGTTTTTTGCATACATCATTACATAACCATTTTTAATATATCTTCCCGTTCCGTAATCCGGGCGTAATTTATTTGTACAACTTCTACAATTATTGTATTTACTAGAATGAAGGTTTGAATTACATACTTTGCAAAGTACAGTTTTTGTTTTTTGGTATCTACAACTAGGACAATTTTTATGGTTGCTACTAGGTTTAAATTCGGAACTACAGGATACACAAGTTTTCATAACTAAATTATAGTTGATATATAGAGTACCCGCCAGCTCCACCAATAAGACTAAGAATTAAGACTATACTAATCTCGATAAAATTAGATTGCCGACTATTCTCCTTGACCGCTACTACCGCTACCCGTAGCATTAGTAGTATGTTTAACCGTAGTAATGTCGTCACCAGATTTTTACGTAGTGCTGCTGGTCAGCGCGGTGTAATAGATCCGCCGCATATAGAGACGGCTCTTAAATATATAGAAAAACATTGGCAGGTATTAATCCACGAAGAAAAAATGGATAAAGGGACAGTTTTAGGATTACCAAATAAATACGTAGTTCCAGCTGCCGATCCTAGAGCTAATTTTAGCTTCCGCGAACAGTACTACTGGGACAGTTACTTTACTGCAGTCGGACTTGTAAATACCCAGCACCAGGAACTGGCAGAAGGCATGCTAGACAACCTAATTTTCTTATTCGAACGGTTTCATTTTATCCCTAATGCTAGCCGGATGTACTACATGAGCCGGTCGCAGCCACCGTTCTTAACCAGCTATATCCGCCTTGTATATGACACTGGGCACAAAGACAAAGTGTGGCTAAAGAAGTATATGGATGTTGCCGTACGGGAATACGAAGAAGTCTGGGACAGCAACGAACATCCTTTCTGGCACCAGGTAGACCACGGTTTAACCAGGTATTACGACATTAACCTACTGCACGACTTGGCTGAGGCTGAAAGCGGCTGGGATATGACTCCACGGTTCGAGCGAAAGTGCCTGGATTTCACCCCGATAGATTTAAACAGCTTGATTTACAAATACGAAATGGACTTTGCCTGGACCGCTGACCAATTAGGTGACCACAAAAAAGCCGTTTACTGGCACAGCAAGGCATCTAAGCGCAAGAATTTAGTAACTAAGTATATGTGGCATGGTCGTAAAGGGTTTTACTTCGACTACAACTATGTCAAAAAGCAGAAAGGCGACGTCTGGTCGCTGGCCGGTTTCTTCCCAATGTGGGCCGGTATGGCAACGTCGGAACAAGCCGATATGCTAGTCAAGAATCTTTACCGGTTTATGCACTCAGGCGGACTAGCGACAACCACTAGGCCGTTTATAGATACTAATTTGTTGTTTGGCTCGTTAAAAACCCAATGGGCGTTTCCGAACGGTTGGGCGCCCCTGCATTGGATAGTACTAGAAGGATTGAAAAAATACGGCTATGAGAAAGAAGCCGACGACATAGCTAGAAGATGGATTACGACAAACCTATACTGGTTTGAGAAAGACGGAGTATTCTTAGAAAAATATAATGTAGTCAAGCCGCACAAGCACCCAGTAGAAGGTGTTTACCCTAGTCAAACTGGTTTTGGCTGGACTAATGCTATATTCAAGGATTTATGCAGAAAGTATTTAAATATAGAATGATGTTAGAAACCTAATAGTTAATAGTTTTGGACCGATATAAATTAATAGCTCAGGATAAATTAAGGAGGTTAAGATGGCAGATAATATAGACGAAATAGATAACGAAAATACGTCAGTCGACGATGTACTAGAAGAAAGCCGGGGAGCTTCCAACCCAATGCCAGGGCAAGGTACGGACGACAACGATTCAACAGATTCACCGAGTAAAGAGACTGAAATGGACGATCCGACAAAAGATTCGGATGTTGACTCGACCGAAGCATACAACGAAGACGAAGAAACTCCAGACGATACCCAGACAGTTTAAGTTACATCCGTTACAATATATGGCATGGATAAACTGCCCTGTGCTGACAAACTAGCCTTTGATACCCAAAAACAGGCTAAAGCCACAGCTGTAGTTGCCGAGCACAGGCACGGGACTAAGCTTACGACATATAAATGCCAGCACTGTGGTTTGTGGCATTTGGCTTCTGTTTAAGTTTCTCTTATTTAACAATGTTGTAAGTTATTAAATTTTATTTTAATCCTATATTATTTATATGAACTAAAGGGATTAGGAGGATACATGGTAACTACAGCTGAGGCAGCATCAAAACTTATTTTGCCGATGGATTATAGAGATGGAATTTACTGTGAAGATGCACAGGAATTAATTACAGGTCTAAAGAATACCGGTGTTGTTTTAAAAATTGGAACAGTTACTTGCAAGTTTGACGGTTGGATAGATCCGATCTTCGAAGCTACCGACAACGGTTTTGAAGTCTTTGCCGATACCAAAGCTTACGATGTTAAAAACACGGTTGAAGATACATTAGATCCAATTATGGACACAAATCCGTTGCTAATTAATATGCATAGCCGAGCTAGCGATAATACAACATCTACTTTTATAAAAATGGTAAGAATAAAAAGACAAGAACTGCTTGATAGCGGAGAAGTTCCTAAGCTAATTAGTCTTGCGGTAACACTCCTTACCGATATCACAGATGAGCAATGCCAGCGCGATTACGGCCGATCTAGAAACGAAGAGGTTTACAGCCGGGCATTGACTGCCAGGGAATTTGGTTTTGATGGTGTTGTCTGTTCAGCTGAAGATCTGGATTATTTGAACAGTCATGAAGATACAGAAGTTCTTGAAAAAGTGGTTGCCGGAATCAGGCCGTTATGGGCTGTGCCAAATGGCCAGCAGAATATTGTAACTCCACGGGATGCGATCAACAGGGGTGCCACGAGATTAGTATGCGGTAGTCCGATCACTAAAGACTATAACTTGCTACGTGATGGGGCCACTCAATTAGATGCTGCTAATGATGTAATTCAAGAAATTAAAGGAGCCTACTCATGAGCGAATTATTATTAAATCAGAATGATCAAGCTGTGCTAACAACCGGTCTTTTTAATTACGGACTTTTCGGCGTCAAGGAAAGACCTGAAGAATTTATAACTTTAAAAAGCGGTCGCAAGTCGCCCCATTATTTGGATATAAGACCGGGAATTTCTGACGTTAATGCCAGAAAACTTATTGTTGGATCTATGTGGATTCTGACAAACAATCGATTTAGCTCGAAAGTGTCTGCTAGTGATGATTTTGTAGGATTCTACGACAAAATATTAGGTACTCCAGAAGCAATGACTTCTTACGGAGCATTAATTGCAGACAAGTTTAATATCGGCATATTACAACCCAGAGTAGACATGAATAAGACAACCGGCAACAAATCTCCGGTCTTGGGTAGATATATTGAAGGCGACGTTATTGCTGCTTACGATGACGTAGTCACAGACGGTGCATCTAAAATAGAGACAATCGCAAAACTTGGTCACTTGGGCCTAGTTGTCGAAGATTATTTTGTGGTCGTTGACCGTGAAGAAGGTGGGGCGCCTCAAGTTCAGGCAGAGACGGGATTAGAAATAACTCCAGCGCTAGGAGTTTCGACAATGGCGAACATTCTAATTGCTGAAAGTTTAATTAACCAAACCCAGTACGACAATGTCGTTGAATACATAAACCAATATGGTGAAGATCATTCCAAAGCCACCGTCGGCATCTACTAGTTAGGTAAACGATATTTTTTTGAATGATAACAATAGAATAGTTTAGTTTAACAGATTAAAATGATATACTTTTAGTATGAATAAAGTAATAAACTCATTCTCAATGCGTTTCATGCCTTAGCCGGCTTACTTTTCTATTCTCTATTTCTACAACTTAAGTTAACTCAACAATAAAGGTACAATATTAATCATGAACTATTACGTCACTACATCTATTCCCTATGTTAACGGCGACCCGCATATCGGGTTCGGCCTTGAGATTGTCATGGCTGATGTATTAGCCCGAGCCGCTCGCAAACAGAATAAGCCGACGATCTTTAGTACTGGTACGGACGAACACGGTATAAAAGTAGCTGAAAAAGCAGCTGAACTTAAGCTTGCTCCAAAAGCTCTAGCCGACCAGCAAAGCCAGAAGTTCCGAGACCTATGTAAGCTTCTAAATGTATCCAATGACCGCTTTATCCGGACAACAGATCCTGGCCATGAGCAAAGGGCTCAGATTATTTGGAAGCAGCTTGAAAAAGATATTTACAAAAGCAAATACATTGGCCTTTACTGCAAGGGCTGCGAAGCATTTGTGACTGAATCGGTCGCCAAAGAAAACAAGAACATTTGTCCTCATCACAAAACCCCGTATGAAAGGGTTGAAGAAGAGAACTATTTCTTCAAACTGACAGCTTATTCGGACCAAATCCGTGCTTCTATCCAAGCTGGTTCTTTTGAAGTCATTCCAAAAACGAGGAAGAACGAAATACTCCAGCTGATCTTAGACGGACTTGAAGACATATCTATTTCCCGCCCGAAAGAGAAGATTTCATGGGGTATACCAGTTCCTGGCGACAACAAGCAGGTAATGTATGTATGGTTTGAAGCACTATTAAACTACCTGACAGTACTTGGCTATCCTGAACACGAAGACTTTAAGAAATTTTGGCCGGCAAATGTTCAGGTCATCGGCAAGGACATCATCAGGTTCCACGCCGCTACCTGGCCAGGAATTCTGCTGGCTCTCGGCTTGCCTCTGCCGGAAAAACTTTTCGTCCACGGATTTATTAACGTCAACAACCAGAAGATGAGTAAATCAATCGGAAATGTTGTAAGTCCTGACGAGATAGTCAAGAAATACTCAGCCGATGTTTTTAGATTTTATATTCTCAAGCATATTCCAAGCTACGACGACGGCGACTTCACATGGGAACATCTCGAGCAAGTTTACAACAACGAACTTGGCAATGAACTCGGCAATGCTGTCCAGAGGACCGCGGCTATGATTTCCAACTACCAGAATGGATTAGTCGGTGATATACCGCCGCCAAACCACGACAATGCTGTTTACTGGGAAGCAATTGAAAACTGTAAATTCGACCGGGCACTTGACCATGTCTGGGAGCAAGTCAGAGGGCTAAACCAATACATTGAGCAGCAAAAGCCATGGCAGATAGCCAAAGAAGACGACAAAGACCACCTGCAAGAAGTCTTAGCTTACCAAGCTGGTAACCTGGTTGAAATTGCTGAACTACTCGAGCCGTTCATGCCGGAAACTGCCGCTAAGATTAAGCACACTTTTGAAGAAGGCGTGATTAGGCTAAGCAAAGAAACTCTGTTCCCACGACACGAAGTAAAAAAACCAGCTAAAACCGACAAAAAATAAGCATGTCACTACAGCTTTTCGATAGCCATTGTCATATTCATTTTCCAGACTACGAATTTGAAGAAAATGAAGTTTTAGCGTCCGCTAAATCTGCCGGTGTAGAAAACATGATCTGCGTCGGCTGCACCTTGGAAGACAGCCGATTGGCGATAGAAATGGCCAATCGGCACGAAGGGGTCTTTGCCAGCATTGGCATCCACCCACATGAAGCCGACAAATATGTCGACGACAGTGTAGCGTTACAAGAATTTCGTGATCTTGCCGACAAACCGAAAGTTATAGCAGTCGGCGAGATCGGTCTGGACTATTACTACAACCATTCTGACAAAACGAGCCAAAAGAAGCTGTTAAGATTCCAATTGAGTTTAGCTCAAGAAAAAAACCTGCCGGTCATATTTCATGTCCGGGAAGCGTTTGACGATTTCTGGAAGATATACGACGACTTCAAGATCGAAGGCGTAATTCACAGTTTTAGCGCCGGCAAGAAAGAGCTTGACGAGATACTTAGCAGGGGACTTTTGGTCGGCTTAAACGGAATAATGACATTCACAAAAAACAAGCAACAGCTTGAGGCTGTTAAGCTAATTCCACTAGAAAAAATAATACTCGAAACTGACGCTCCCTTCTTGACTCCTACCCCTTATCGTGGTACAATCTGTGAGCCTAAGCATGTAGCTTTAACTGCGGAGTTTTTAAGCGGCCTGAGAAACGAGTCGCTTGAACAGTTCGCCGCGGCTACAACTAAGAACGCAAAGGCGCTGTTTAAGATAAAATAATATGTCTATACAAACTACATTATCACCAGAACAAAATCGAAAACCGGGAGTAGAAATCGCCCCTGAAGTATTAGACGTATCATTTAATCGTAAACGAGTAGTACATGTAAGCGTTTTAGATCTTATACGCGCAGCCGACGTAGTCAGCCGTAACTCCTTGGCTACAATAGGAACACCAGTTATACATCAAGCAGTTGTCGAAAAGCCAATAGCTAGCACCTCAGAAGCACCGTTATCTAGCAATCAAGTCGCAACTGAAGTTATTACGCCAGTTGTTGAAACATCACCTAATCTAAGCCAGGATTCTGCTATTGCCGAAGCTCAGAGATTAGTTAAACAATCACTAGCAAATCAGAATTAGCCATGTTCCAGAAATTAATGAAAACTATCCTGGGGAGCAACCAGGCTGAAAGACAGGCCGATTTGTACCGCGACCTTATCCGTCACGAAGCCAAGCTTGGCGGTGAGATTTTCGGGCCATTGCCAAAAGGTGGACGCCGGGAATTCTTTTGTTTGGACGAACGGACTTGGATCTGGCACGAAGAGTGGATCGACAAAAACGGCAAGCGCAAGTCAAAGACTACCAGGTACGATGTAAGACCGGACACTATCTTAAAGGCCCAGGACGGCAGCCATTACAAGCCGGTCAGCGCCGAAGAAGCTAAGAACCTAAAAGAAGCTGCCATACTTTACGAAAAGAAAGTAAACAGCAAGCTTTACAATTTCGTATAGACTTTTACTATGAAGACGAATATCTACCTAGACCATGCCGCTGCTACGCAGCTTGATTCTGAAGTTCATGAAGCCATGCTACCTTATCAAGTCGAGCAGTACTACAACCCAAGTGCTACCTACTTAAAAGCCAAAAAGATAAAGCAGGACATCGAATCTGCCAGAAGTTCAGTCGCCAATATTTTAGGCGTCAAACCAAGGGAGATTATCTTTTCTGCTGGAGCTACGGAAGCTAATAACCTGGCGATTAAAGGGATAATGTCAAACTATCCGGACAAAAAGATTTTGGTTTCATCAATTGAGCATAGTTCCGTTTTAGAACCGGCCAAAGAATTTAACTCGAGCACGATTCCAGTCGATAAAAACGGACAAGTTAAGTTAGGCGAACTAGAAAAACTGATCACTGACGATGTTGTTCTTATTAGTGTCATGTATGCTAACAATGAAATCGGCAGTATCCAACAACTATCTAAAATAAGCAAAATAATAAGACAAATAAAAGCTGACAGAGCTAACAGAGGCATTGATCTACCTTTGTATTTCCATTCAGATGCTGCCCAAGCTCCTAATTATCTGCCATTAAATAT
>CAZWJA010000018.1:0-16958 GCA_964634445.1 uncultured Candidatus Saccharibacteria bacterium
GCATACAGTTACTGACGCCTAGTCAGATGTTGCAAAGGTCTTGAGTTGTTTACGTTAGCAATTAAAATTAGCTTTGTAGTATATGGCTTTTAAGTATTATAGACGCGAAGCAGCGTTTAATCTTTTCGTTAGTATTATTTGCTTGAGATCTGTGTACATGCCGAAAATCTGAATAAACAATATCGGTTGGTTGGGGTGTCCAAATATTAAACCCGAATTTCAATAGCTCATCATCGTTTTGCATTCTTTGTTGAATCAAATTAGCGATAGCCCCGTAGTAGTTTGGTCCGTAGTTTCTAGGTCGGTCGTCGATTAAATGCGTAGCTTTAGACTTGATAAATTTATCCATTACGTCCTCATCCGCAATTAGAAATTCGGTTGTTAAAGTGTTAGAGCAAGAAATTATCCTGAACATATCAGTATGCCATCTCTTAACTACTTGAATGTCGCCTGGGCTAACAAAGGAACTTCGTAAAGAAGCGCCTAATATTTCATCGGCTGATAGAATCCCGGTTAATCTTCCCATTCTTCGAATCAATGGGTTTTCCATCTCGTCGTCAATTAGAATATTGCTCGGCAAAATAGATGTATCCATTTCTACCTGATCGGCTATACAATCCGGTAAGATTTGACCTAAAACTTCTGGGTGTACTAAGCTTGGCATTTAGAAATAGAATTATTGTAATTGAGCGTTGTCGAAATAGGCAACTATACCGGAGTTGGCGGTAACAATTACTTGGACGCTGGATTTCTTTACATTTGTACTACTTGGAGTGTAGTTGATACTTACATTACTAACACCTAGGGTAGTGACAGCTTTCTTCCATTGTCCGGAAATCCAGTTGCCATTGGCATCGTACTCGTCTATGTAGTAGCCGATTTCACCGCTAGTCCGCTGCTTTATGTTCAGGTAGCTGCTAAGGGTGTAGGCTTTATTCTCGACATTTACAATGCTTGAAAATAAATGTGCATTATTAGTTGTAGAACTTAAAAAGGCTGAATTCAGCGGATTTGCAGGGCTGCCATTACTAGCAGAGTCAAGCCGGATGTTGGTACTGGCATCTGTTCGCCAGCCAGTAAAGCCGGCTTCAAAGTTCCCGTTGGTTAATAGGTTTGTAGTTTGTGGTGGTGTGACTACGCCTGCTGTTGAAAACCACTGCGAGTTGTCGAAGAATCCAGTTACTCCAGAATTGGCTGGAACAATTAATTGCAAACGAGCATTGGTTACACGATTGTTAGATGGCGAGTAGCCGAAATTGATTTGGTCGGCCCATGCCGCCCGCTGGGTTGCTTTATATTGACCGGATACCCATGCTCCATTGGCGTCGTACTCGTCTATGTAATAGCCGACTTCACCAAAAGTAAGTTTAGTAATGTTTGAATAATTCTTGAGTAAGTAGTTTGAGCCGAATGAGACTGGAACCTGTGGTGAGAACAAGTGGGCGTTCTGGGCGTTAGCAGTAATTTTTATTGATCGAGTAGCATCCGGGTAGCTGCCGTTTGTGCTGGAGTCGGCCGTAAATGCACTGGCATTGTCGGTTGTCCAGCCGGTTAGGCCGCTGTTGAAGCTGCTGTTGGTCATAAGGTTGGTGTCACCGCGTACGATTGCTTCGCTAATAGTTGGCGTTGGAATTGCAACCGACTTAGCGTAGGCGGCAATTTGGTCCAGCTTAGCTGTGCTGTATTCGTAGTCGTCATTAACTGTACTGGCAGTAGTTTTAATATTGTGGAAGACTAAGATCAGCCATTGGTTGTTGGCTTTAGCGGCGTTTATGTAACCCTTAATTGTTGCTACACTGACAGATCCCTGCACTTGTTGTACGCGCAGGAGATAATCGCTGTTTGGCCAGTTGTTGTAGCCGAGATCTGCAAAGCCTCTTTGAGATTCATAATATTTAGCGATCTGGGCCAGAGTATTAGCATTGTAATCGCCGTAAGGACTGGCATAAGCAGTGGCGTTAATGCCGTGAGCTGCAAGATCGGCTTTGCTTTGGGTAAGTTGCTGAGTAACTTGGGCTGGTGTCAATACGGCTGGCTGTTCTTCTGGATCTGAAGTGGCCATGTAGCGGTGGTTAACGGTATGAGACCCGATTTCCCAACCGTATGTAGTCTTTAACTGTGCAACTTGAGCCCATGACATATATGTAGCATCAGTATTTGCCTGGCAGCTATTTGGTGCTGTTGTCATTCCGATACAGCCGGTCGAAATATAGTTGGTACCTTTGATGCCGTATTTAGCAAGTGTGGTAGCAGCTTGAGTAAGTGTACTGGTGTAACCATCGTCGAAAGTAAACGATACTTTTCCAGCCGGTGCTGGGTTGTTAACAGCAGCCGAAGCTTTTGCCGATAGACCAATTAGCGGAGTCCAGAAAAGGAAGTTGGCGATTAATACTATAATGAACTTTTTGAAGTAGTTAGTTATTTTCATAATTTCCTTATGACGCTTATTAATTAATGTTAAGCAATTATTTCCGCTATAGTATATAATAGACTTGTAATTAAATCAATGTTTAAGTAAAAGATTATAAACATATGAATTATATACATTTACTACCGAAGAAATTAAATCATTTTAAAGCCAGTCTATTTGCCACTTTTGCAGTTGTAATATTGTCATTAGGAATAATGAACGGAGTAGTAAACTTCGGCTTATTCAAAAAGCAACAAAGCATAGTTGCTACAAAGGAAGTTCAAACTTTGAGTGATCCGACTCTAATGACCGGACAGGACTGGAAATATTATCCAGGAGCGGTAGTTGAATCTAACAACGTAACCTTTAATCCGCTTGTTAGGAAAATAGTTAACCAAGACGGTAGCGGCGGGCAGGTTGACCCGGCAGTAAACGTCAGCCGGTACTTAAGCTTTAACAGTGATTTCCAGTTGGACTTTAATTTTGATCAAGCAAACAACGGACAGTCTCAATCAGTCCGCTTGTATGCTGCACTCCCAGTGATATACGACGAATGGCGGCAGGAAACTGCCAGCTTGAATATTGAAATCCATGAAGAATCTTTGTTTGTGGATATTTACGATGGCAATAGTCAGGAACCAACTGGTTCGGAATACAAAATAAAAACAAACGGCAGCTACAACCTGGTATTAAAGACAAATGGAAATAAACTATTTATTATTCTTAATGACAAGGAAGTTACTAATATTGACGCACAAAAACTACTTGCTAGTAAAAAGCTATGGTTTGGAGTGGGTGCTGAAGCGTCTTGGAAACTCAAGCCAATTGTAGTCGGTTCAGCCGACAACAAAGCCCAGTTCAATGATACGTTGCCGGTAAGCGCAAATAGTATTGATGCAACACTAGCTAAGCTGATGACCAGTAAGGCTGGTAAAAAGTTTGGGACTGCTGTTAGCTTGTACCCTTTAATTGCAGACTACGAATACCAAAAACTGGCAATAACTCAGTTTAGCCAGTGGACAACTGAGAATGAACTTAAGAGCCAGTTCGTGCATCCGGAAAAAGACCAGTACCAGTTCGGCCCAGCTGATTTGCTTGTAAAGATTGCCCAGGATAATAATATTTCAGTTCATGGCCATGCGCTTGTTTTCGGCGAAGCCAACCCGGCGTGGATGCAGCAGTTACCAAAAGTTCAGTTAGAAGACGTAATGACCGACCATGTTAATACAATAGTTAGCCATTTTAGTAACTCGATTCAAGAGTGGGATGTGATCAACGAACCATTGTCGGACAATGATGCCGACTTTGCTAACGGCGGCAACGGACTACGGCGGCATATTTGGTATAACGCTATGGGTGAGCAGTATATTGCCAAAGCCCTATTAAGCGCTCGCAAAGCAAATCCGTATGCCAAGCTATATATTAATGATTACGGACTGGAGGAAGACGGGCAGCGCTGGGAGGCTATGCTGTCTCTGATTAGAAAATTGCAGAAACAGGATATTCCCCTCGATGGAATTGGTTTCCAATCGCATATTTACGAAGAAGAGGATCATGAAAGTACCGATGTAATAGTTAGGCATATGAAACAATTAAAAGACATGGGCCTCGAAACCCGGATATCTGAGATAGACGTCCATGGCGAAAACGCCAAAGTCCAATCTCAGCAGTACCAAAATGTATTAAAAGCGTGTTTACAATCTGAAAATTGCACCAGCTTTACAACTTGGGGTATTACCGACAAGTATGGATCAACCACAAATGACCACACTTACCCAGCCGAGTATGGAAACGATTTATTGTGGGATGATAAGTACCAGCCGAAAATTGCTCAAAAGGATCTAAATAAACTGCTTAGCAATTAGCATAACCATCTTATATAATATACTTTACAGAAACGCATTTTAGAGGTATAATGCTGAAGTCTATCTGGAGTATGGTGAGGTGAGGTATCCGTTCTCTAGCGACATAAATTAAATAGGGGAGATATTATGTATCTAAAACCTGTATCAGCAGTTCTTCCAGCTGCTGTAATCCTGCCAAACACTGGCTCAAACAAGGCAATGGCTGTAGTAGCTCTTGCTAGCGTTGTAGTTGGTGTAGTAGCTGTCGCTACTAGCCTTGGCGCAACTATTGCAAAGCGAGCTTACAAAGCTTAAGCTAAGCAATTTAAACAGCCGGATATTTAGGTGTAAAAACTAAAAAGATCCGGCTGTTTACCTATTGTTACCCTTAGATATTAATTTACTACTTATGAAAATCTCACTTAAGCAGATAAAGTTCAGACTAACGCTCGGAATATTATTTATTCTAGCTGGAACTGTATTAGGCTGGGGAATTCTATTCAATAGGCAAAGCAATGTCCAGCCAACTGGCTTGACTATTCTAGACCAGACAGTTGACCAACCACAGTCAGTTATGTCGGCCAAGACAGAAACACCAGGCGTTAATGAAATTTCGGGTAAGGCAGTTAAGTTAGATATTCCAAATCTAGGAATATCACTGCCGGTTATAGACGGCTATTACAACAAAACCAACCAAACCTGGACCCTAACCGGCGACAAAGCTCAATTCGCGACCTTAACCCAGCGGCCGAATAACTTGAATGGTATAACTTTTATCTATGGTCACAACAACAAAAAGGTGTTTAACAAGCTGCCAAATGTAAAGCTAGGCGACAAGGCTGTTATTACCACTGACAATGGCCATACTTTTACATACGTATTCAAAAGCTCAGTAACAACTAAGCCGAATGACTCGTCTTCTATGTCTTACCAGGGCAAGCCGATTCTAATGCTGCAGACTTGTACCGGACTTTGGTACCAGAACCGCTCGCTTTATACATTTGATTTAGTGGAGGCAAAATAATGCACTCCCTGCATCAATTCGTCGTTTACTTTATAGTTTTGCTCGGTACTATCAACTTCCTGCATCTTGGCTTATATATTGCTGGAGCTAATATCTACGATGTCCAGCAATTCCGTCGACGCAAGAAACTTTTAGCTTCAAAAAAGAAACGGGGCAAGCGCCCGTTGGTCAGCGTAATCATACCGGCCTTCAACGAAGAGCTGTCCATTGCCCGTTGCTTAGATTCAATTAGGCGCAATACTTATCGCAAAGTAGAAGTTATTGTCCATAACGATAATTCCAAAGACGACACAGCTAAGATTATACGTGCTTACCAAAAAAAGCATCCTAAATTCAATCTGCGCTTGGTATCTCGTCGCAAACAGCTTGGAAAAGCCGGCGGTGTAAACTACTGCGCAAAGCGTTATGCCAAAGGCGATTTAGTTATGACGCTTGATGCTGACTGCATGTTGGACAAGTTTGCAATAAAGAATGCGGTCGACTACTTTGACGATCCAAAAATTCTTGGCGTAGCTGCCAACGTAAAGATTTTGGACGAACCTAGCGTATTAGGTATCCTGCAGCAGTTCGAACACATGCTTGGCTACCGGTCTAAAAAATTCTACACGGTTGCCAACTGTGAAATGGTTGTAGGTGGCGTAGCTTCAACGTACCGGATGAGTGTTCTGCAGAAGGTAAACTTCTATGACACAGATACTCAGACTGAAGATATCGGGCTGAGTATGAAGATAGTTGCCATGGCTAACAAAAAGGAAAGAATTGTATATGCTGCTAACGTCTTAGCATTCACTGAACCGGTACATACGTTTAAGGCGCTTCGGATTCAGAGATATCGCTGGAAACTAGGTATGATCCAGAACCTGATCAAGTATCGGGCTATGGTCGGCAATATCCGGGGCAACTACTCAAAAACAATGACTCTTTACCGGCTGCCGATGGCCTTCATTACCGAATTCACTCTGATGCTAGAGCCATTTATTCTTGGCTACATTATTTATCTATCTATTGTCGGGTCGTCTTCGATGCTATTCCTAGGCGCGTACCTGACAATATGTTTGTACGTACTAATGGGACTGTGGCCCGACGAACACTTAAGCTTTACCCAGAAAGTTCTTAAAAGCTTCTACGTTCCAGTTATCTACTTTATCTTCTATATCATGGATGTAGTCCAGGTATTAGCAATCTTTAAAGTAATCTTTAATCCGGCAAAGATGCTTAGGCGAGGCTACACGGAATCTCACTGGACACCACCAGCTCGAATAAAATCAGCTACTGAAGCTGTATAAACATTATTTAGATATTTAGAATTCGTTCAAGACTGTAATCTTGGCACCCAAGTCATTGAGCCGGTTGGCAAGATCTTCATAGCCGCGGTTAATAGTATAGACATTTCTGAGCATGCTGGTTCCAGGTGCCGCCAGCATACCGATTAAAATAATGACCGCCGGTCTAATTCCGCTAGGAGCAACTATGTCAGCTGCCCGCCATTTAGTCGGTCCGTTTATGTAAACTCGGTGGGGATCGGCAAGTTCCATTTGCACGCCGATCTTCTTCATTTCCGTGAACATTAACGCTCGGTCTTCGAAAACCCAGTCATGGATAAGTGTTCGGCCTTTGGCGACTGCAGTAATCGGCACGAAGTAGGGCAGGTTGTCTATATTTACGCCAGGGAAAGGCCGGCCGTAGACTTTTTCTGCTGGTGCAGTTAAATTGCCATTATGCTTTTGGATTGTCAGGTCGATTAGATCTGTCTGACCGTTCTCAGCTTTATATATTTCGGTCTTATCAAACTTAAGGCCCATTTTTTCGAGTTTTAGAAGTTCCAGTTCCATGAACTCGTTAGGCACCCTACGGATTGTAATCTTAGAGTTAGTTGTTACAGCAGCAGCGACGAATGTCATTGCCTCAACTGGGTCTTCGCTTGGCGAGTAAGTAATATTCTTCTTTATGTTCTTCACGCCTGTAACCCGCAGGGTAGTTGTACCAATACCGTCGATTTTGACACCTAATCTTTTCAAGAAGAAGCACATATCCTGGATGGCATAGTTGGCGCTAGCCATTTTTATGACAGTTTCACCTTCAAAGCCGGCTGCAGCCATTAGAATATTTTCGGTTGTGGTATCTCCGGATTCATAAAGAACAACCGGTCGTTTTGGTAGTTTCTTACTGGCAGCTACGTGGTAGTGTCCGCTTTTAGTAAATACATCTACACCGAATTCTTCCAGAGCATACAAGTGCGGCATGACGGTCCTGCGTCCCAGTTCGCATCCGCCAGCGTAGGGAATATTGAACTTTCTAGTCAAGTGCATGATCGGGCCAATGAACATGATTACGCTTCGGGTTTTTCTGGCCGCGTTCTTATCCATATTGTCCAGGTCCAGCTTAGCCGGCGGTTTGATCTCAAGGTCGTTGTTTATCCAGCGCACATTTACGCCGATACTCTTGAGTACTTCAACTAATCGGTTGACTTCTTCTATTCGGGGCGCATTCTTGAGCCTAGTTGTGCCTTTGTTGAGTAAGCTGGCGCAAATCAGTCCAACAGTTGCATTCTTGGAGCTTTTTACAGTCACTTCGCCCTTGAGCTCGTGTCCGCCCTCTATTTGCAAATTTACGGCACCAGATGATATGTGCAGCAGGGGCTTTTTTAAAACATCGGATATACGAGCCAAAGTATCCAAGCTCATATTCTGCTTGCCGTGTTCTATCCGGTTTACAGCCGACTGGCTGGTATTTAGTTGTTTGGCAAAGGAAGCTTGGGTAAGGCCTCTTTCTTGTCTAATCTGGTAAATTAACTGGCCTATCTTCTGATTGGTTGAGAGCATAGTTAAAGAATATATACCTTAAAAGATATTATATCAATATTGATTTTTAGATTATTTTCTGAATCTACTTCGGCAGAGTAATATATTAAATCACAACCTAAATTTCTGGACTTTATAGACAGTAATCAAGTAGTCTATTGGTATGATCTAGTTATTTTCTTAATTCGCCTAAAAAACTTATTTAGAAAATATTACTTTTGGAAATTGGAGGGAAGACATGAACGACACAGAAATTGCTGAACTGATAGCACTTGAAACAAAACGCCAACTTGAGGGTCTGGAAATGATTCCCAGTGAGAATCATACTAGCAAAAATGTATTGTCGGCTCTTGGGTCACGGCTAACAGACAAATATTCGGAAGGCTACCCAGGCCAACGCTACTACGGCGGCTGCGAATTCGTAGACAAAGTCGAAAACATAGCTCGTGATCGGGCAAAGCATTTATTCGGCGTAGATCATGCCAATGTTCAGTCATATTCCGGAAGCCCGGCTAACCTAGCGGTTTACTTTGCACTTGTAGATCCAGGCGACACGATAATGGGCTTGGACCTTTACTTTGGCGGCCACTTAACGCATGGATTAAAAGTTAATGTATCGGGCAAATGGTTTAATTCCGTTCAGTACAAAACCGGTAAGGACGGACTACTGGATTACGAAGCTATGGCCGAGATGGTTACCAAAGAAAAACCTAAACTTATTTTTGTCGGGGCGACAGTTTATCCGAGAATATTCGACTGGCAGAAGTTGAGGGAAATCGCAGATTTAAATAGTGCCTACCTAGTAGCTGACATATCCCATATTGCCGGACTAGTCGCAGGTGGTGCTCATCCGTCTCCAGCTGGAATTGCTGATGTTATTACGACTACTACTCACAAGACTCTGCGCGGGCCTCGCGGCGCTATGATCCTGTGCAATGGCAACCCGTCTACGCCGCTCAAGAACGTAGAGAGTATCAAAGAGAATCTGCCAACTTTAATTGATCGGGCTATTTTCCCGGGACTGCAGGGCGGACCGCACAACCACCAGACAGCTGGAATAGCAATTGCATTAAAGGAAGCTTCGACTCCTGAATTCAAAACCTATGCTCACCAGATCGTGAAGAATGCTCAGAAATTAGCCGACGAGCTGATGAAGAAGGGCTTTAAACTAGTAACCAACGGAACAGACAACCATTTAATGTTAATAGACATGACTAGCAAGAATGTAACTGGCAAGCAGGCTGAGACTGCACTTGGGAAAGCCGGAATAACCGTTAATAAGAATACAGTGCCATACGATCCGAGAAAACCTTTTGACCCAAGTGGAGTCCGTTTAGGTACACCTGCCTTAACAACACGGGGAATGAAGGAAGCTGAAATGGTGCTTGTTGCCGACTGGATTGACCAAGCCGTCAAAGCTAAAGACGACGATACTAAGCTTACAAAACTTCATTCTGAAATTACCGAATTCGCCTTAAAATTCCCGCTACCTAGCTAGGCAGCAGCTCGGGTTCCTGTTCGAGCGTAATTCCAAACTTGTGATCGACTTCACGGATGATCCTGTTTCGAAAGGCAATTAAATCGCTGGTAGACTTAGCTTTCTCGTTAACTAGGACCAAACTTTGTTTTGGCCAGGTAGCCATACCGGTTTTCAGATCATGGAAGTTCTTAAAGCCGGCTGATTCGATCAGCCAGGCAGCTGGAATCTTTACTTTGCCTTTATCTTTATTATTAGGCCAGCCGGGCAAGCTAGGATACTTTTTAAGCAAAATCTTGTATTTTGATTCGGTAATAATCGGGTTGGCGAAGAATGATCCGTTGTTGGCAACTTTTTTAGGATCCGGCAGTTTGCTGCTACGGATTGCAATCACGAATTCTCTGATTAACTTAGGCGTAAATTCAGTAATGTTTAGATGGTCGATATACATCTGCAACGACCGGTAAAAGGGCGGTGTAGGCGGTTCGGCAGTTAGGCAGAAGGTTAGGGAGTAGATGTAGAATCGACCTCGGTCGGTTGTCTTAAAACGGCTGGTCCTATATCCGAAACCGCACGCTTCGTTTGGGATAGTAACAAAGCTATCAGTTTTCGTATCATAAGCTTCGACGCTGATAATTGTATCGGCTACTTCTTGACCGTAAGCGCCGACATTTTGAATCGGCGTAGCTCCGGCTGTCCCAGGTATCAAAGATAGAGCCTCAATTCCGTGAAGTCCGGCCTTTACCGTCTTTTCGACTACCTGGTCCCAATTTTCACCGGCACCAACTTGAACAGCGTAAGTTTCATCGTCCAGTTTAGTTTTTTTGTAACCCTTGATTTCGTTTAGAATTACTAAACCGTCAAATCCGCTATCCTTCCAAACAATGTTGCTTCCCTGCCCGATCATGATAACTTTTAGTTTTTTCTTTTCAGCCCAGTCCAGGGCGTTAGGAATGTCTGACTTTTCAGTTACGGAAACTAGGTATTTGGCTTTGCCACCGAGCCTCATTGTCGAGTAGTTTGCCAAGCTGACGTCTTTACGGATATGCATAAGAATAATTTTACTAGAGTTTTTAGTATACACACAATTGGTAATATAACGGTAATCGTTGCCAGGGTTTGCCTAGGCTAGTAAAATATAGATGTATGAAAAGAGTACATAAACCATACCGTAATCTAGGCGACATGCTTAAGTCGTTCAGGGAAGACAAAAAACAGTCAATTCCTGAAGTTTCTGGTGCCGTAGAAATAGAAGTCCAAACGCTTGAGAAGATTGAAACCGGCGAGCAAAGACCAGCTGAGGAAATCCTAGCTCTATTAATCAGCTATTTTGATATTCGTGAAGAAGAAGCCACCAAGCTTTGGGAGTTAGCTGGCTACAATGACGTACTAGATAATTCATCTCAGACTACATATGATTTGAACCAGCAAGTTGCAATGGTCCTGCCTATGGATCTAAGAGTTGTATATACCGATATGGTTCACGTCATGATCAACGACTTTGGTGTAGTTATGAACTTCATGCAGGGTAACGGACCAAAGAACCAGCCATTGGCGGTTGCACGGATTGGCATGAGCCATGAACATGCCAAATCTGTCATGGATATACTTGCGAAATCTCTAGATCAAGCAAAACAGAATAAGAAGCCAAGACTTTTGAAATCTCCAAAACAACGGAAACCGGGACAAAGCGAAAATAAAAAATCATCTTCGTAGTAAATAGTACGATACAAAATAAACTGAACGTCCGATATACTGTTGCCCATAATGAACTCTAAAACATATCTGTATAGTTCAGTTAAGCCTAAAGCCATACAAATGCGCAAATCAGGTTTTACATATGCAGAAATTTCGACCGAGTTAGGTCACATCCCGAAAGGTACTTTGTCGAACTGGATGAAAGATATCTCTTTAACAGAAACTCAGCAGCTAAGAATTAAACAGAAAATGTTAGATTCTGGCCAAAGAGGACGCCAGTTAGGAGCTTGGGCTAATAAAGACAAGCGGACCAAAAGACTTAACAATATTAGGGGTTTGGCGTATGAAAGCTATAAAAGCAATATCAAACACCCTCTATTTTTAGCTGGTTTACTGCTTTATATAGCTGAAGGCAGCAAAAAAACGGAAATATTTTCTTTTATGAATTCAGATTTCAAACTTATTCTAGTAATGATGCGCTGGATAGAAACTTTTAGTGATTTAAAGCTAAATGATTTCAGATTCAGATTATATATACACGAGATATATAAAACAGAAAATTGTGAAGAATTTTGGATTAATGAACTTAAAATTAAGCCAAATCAGTTGCAAAAAACAATTTATAAGCCAACTGAAAGAATCTATAAGAAAAACCCCTCTTATAAAGGATGTATGCGGCTTGAACTTAGAGGAAGTGATTTATATTGGAAAACTATGTACTGGCGAGATTGCTTTTATGAGACAATCAAGGCATAATACATCTGTTATGCGCCCGTGGTGAAATGGATATCACATTGGTCTTCGGAACCAACATTAGGGGTTCGAGTCCCTTCGGGCGTACCACATACGATAATGGTTATAAACTTAAATGGCGGAAGTCTTCTTACCAGGCATTGATGAATCTGAGCTTCTCAAGTCACAGATGCGAGAAGCTATTCACTTATTACAACTTCCACGACATGACTCATTTGTTATTGGAGGTGCCGTGTTGCAACTCTACGGGATTAGACAGTCGCGTGATATAGATGTAGTTGTAAGCTCTAGTCTACTGGGATTCATAGAGGCACATAAGGTCTTTGTTAAGACAAGCGAGTATGATGGTGTCGAGGGATTTAAAAAAACTATCTATGCAAGCAGTATTCCAATGGATCCTCGTTATAGTACTAATTTTAACCAGAAAGTAGCGTTCAAAGCTTTCTTTGCTAGTGGTTTTCCTGATTCTATTGGTCCCAATTTGTTTGAGGAGATTGCTAAGCATGCAGAAGAAATTGATAATATACCGATTGCATCTTTAGCAACAATTCGTGCTTGGAAGGCTGTACTTGGAAGGCCCAAAGATATGGCTGATATAGCATTAATAGATTGCTTCATGGAACAATCTCAAGATGTTTCTAACTGATCCCATACTTAGCTTTAAAAAGTTCTATCCTGTTAAATAATACTGTAACCATTCTCATTAGCTAAAACTCCTTACTGATTAGGAATTTAAATTTGTTATTATTAACATATGGGTTTTGTTAAAAAATAGAAAAGATTTAGATTGAAAAAACTTGCGCATAACAAATATATTGCCCGATTTAGCCGTTATAAGGCTACTTTATTACTGGTTTCTGTTATTTTGGTCGGTGCTATTTATGTACTAATTTCTCAAGCGGCTACTTCGGTAGTTTCATATGAGCTGGAAAGCGGCAATATTACCAGTCCGGCTACTCAAATTTCTAGTTCTGGCACATCCGGAAACGGGGCAGTAAGATTTAGCCTCACGTCTCAAATTACAGCCATGAATATTGATTCAACACTGAATAGTCTAGGCGATCCAGATCCTAGCGGTATAATTAACGAGGCTTCCGGACTAATAATGTCTCGAAAAAATAATTCAGGTTCAATATTCTGGACCCATAACGATTCCAGTACATCGCCGACAACTAATAATGTTATTTATGCTATTTCGCCAGGCAAGGGGATATTAGCAACTGTCAGACTAAGCGGGACATCCAATGTTGACTGGGAAGACATAGCAATTGGCCCAGGTCCAATAGCCGGCAAAGACTATATCTACGTTGGTAATATTGGTTCTAGTGCCGGCAGTGCTAGGAAAATCTATCGGATTGAAGAGCCGGTTGTAAATGTAAACCAAGCGGCAGTGAGTATTACGATAGCTACAACCGATATAGATACCTATTCCTTTACTTTGCCATTTAATGACGCCGAAGGATTCTTTATTGATCCTATTACCGGTGATGGCTTTATTTTCCAGAAAGTAGGCGGTAGTGCAACCCGCCCAATTACAAGTCCGGTCTACAGAATGCCGGCGGCACAGTTCGTAGACGGTGGTGGAGCGTTAACGCTGGCTTTTGTGGCCAATGTACGTACTCTAGGCGTGGGCAATACCAATGACGGTGGTATTACGGCAGCAGATATTTCTGCCGACGGTAAGTACTTTGCAATATCTAACTACCAAGAAATATGGGCATGGTCAGTCAATCGGGCAGCCGGCGAGACTATTTCTAGTGTCCTTGTGGCTAATTCTGTCGGCCCTTACCACCGTTTATTTGGTTCTGGCTGGGGTTCGGAATCGATTACATTTAGTCCAGATCGGTCAAGATTTTATACTTTAGCCGAGGGTAGCGGTTCTAGCTTGAAATACGTTAATCTGACTTATTAAGTATTTGATATGATTAACAATATGAAAACAACATATCAAACAGTCGTAATTGGATTCGACAATCACGCTTCAATAGAAATTCCAGATAAAAACCTCAAAGAAATTGGCGGTAATAAACGGGCACCAGTAAAAGTAACTATTAACGGCTATACCTACCAAAGTACAGCAACTGGTGTAGACGGCAAATGCATGGTGGTGTTTCCGACAAAAGACCGAGAAGCATCCGGAGCAAAAGCCGGCGACCTAATTAGTGTAACTTTGGAGCTTGATGACGGTTATCGGCATGTGGATGTTCCGAAAAGTTTAGAGGAAGCTTTAGCTAGCAAGGCACTAGTCGACAAGTTCAGTAAGCTAAACTATTCCAGCCGAAAAGAATTTGCCAGGATGGTAAATGATGCAAAAGCCGAAGAAACTAAAAACCGCAGGATTGAGAAAATAGTTGACCAATTAAAAGACTAATAATCCTTTGATAAAAATTAATGGAAATATCTTCTTTTTACCAACCAATAGTATATTTCAAGTAACAGAAACGGCGATAGAAAATAAAGTGAATTAAGGGCTGCCCCAAACTCGCCTTTGGAAAAGTAGTTCAGTGCAGTTGCCAGACACAAACCGCCCAATAGTAAACTGTAGCCAATAAGTCCCCATAATTTACCTAAGAATAAGCCGATTACGAATACAAACTGGGCAACTCCAAACAAAGGCACTAGAAAATCAAAAGAATTGTGTACATCGGCAACGCTAAAGGCGAATAATGTAAACAACATTACCATTGGACTAAGTAAAACTAAGATATAGGTAGAAATCGGTCTATCTACGGTTTCCATAACAGAAACTATACTCTTTCTAATTAGCTCTAATATACTTGACTAATCAACTACAGATTGATACACTGGTAGTATGAGACACCCAGAAACTTTAGTTGAGGCGATTCGGTATTTCTCGAAACCAGAGGTCTGTATTCAACATTTAGCTTCAATGAGATGGGAAAACGGAGCCATCTGTCCCACTTGTGGTCGAACAGATGTCAGTTACCTTAAAAGTCAACAACGGTTCCAGTGCAAGTCACGACACCCAAAGCGTCAGTTCTCAGTTAAGGTTGGCACGATCTTTGAAGACAGCCCTTTAGGCCTAGACAAATGGTTACCAGCCGTTTGGATGATCGTTAACTCAAAGAATGGGGTTAGCTCATACGAAATAGCTCGTGCACTGGGCGTAACCCAGAAAACAGCTTGGTTTATGGATCACCGCATTAGAGCTGCAATGGCATACGGTGGTTTTGACAAACTAAATGACCCTGTTGAAGCTGATGAGACCTACATTGGCGGTAAAACAAATGCTGATGGTCGCTGGAAGAACAAATCGGCTATTGTGGGTGTCGTTGAAAAGAAAAAAGAAACCGGCCAAATTAGAGCCTTTGCAACTAAGCATGCCGACGCCACAAACACTATGCCGTTTCTAAAAGCCAACCTAAATGAAGGTGCGGTACTACATACCGATGAAAGCCGAATCTACAATCGAGCTAAATGGTTATTTATTCATGAGTCGGTGAATCACAAGCAGGGCGAATATGCCCGTGGTCTCGTGTCTACGACCACTATTGATGGCTTCTGGAACTTGATGAAACGATCTATTAGAGGAACCTATACGCATGTATCCGGCCAACATTTACACAGTTATGTTGACGAACACACCTATCGCTATAACACCCGTATGCTTACCGACAGCCAACGCTTTAGCAGATGGTTTGGGAGCTGCAATAGGCGACTTCTGTACAAACATCTTATCAGTCCTTAACCATTCACCCTATGCATGAATAAGATTACCTCTCAACAGATTTAATTAGTAAACTTTTTTCTCTTTTTTCTTTATAAATAAAGTAGAGACTACTATATAATTCGGCGTACGATGACTACTACTAAATCTCTAGCAATGTCTGTGTCTAAACCTTTACCTATATCTGAACGTATTACTACTTCACAATTGCTTATCTTAAATCATATCTACAAGTTTCGGTTTGTGAGTACTCGTCAGTTACAAGTAGTGTTAGGTAAGAAGCAAATTCAGCAAGTACAGCAAAGATTAAATCTACTAATAACTAAGGGATATATTGGTAGAAATTTCAGCAAGACCAATCGTTTAACCGGTCAGTATGCTTCGTATTACCTGCTGCCGAAAGGCATGAAGCTCATGAAACAGCGGGTTGATGCAGATGGCCACATTGTTGGCAAGCCTAAGCTCGAGCCACGCGTGCTGCACAATGCCTACAAAGACCGAGAAGCTTCCACGCGGTTTATTAACCACAGTATAGGAGTCGGTGACATTTTCTGTGAGTTGGTCAGTCAGTACGGGAAGGATTTACACTTTGTACCCAAAAGCCTTCTTGTGGTCTATGACTACCTGCCTGCGGTTAAGCCTGATGCTTACTTGTCCTTGCTCGGTAAAACCAAAGATGATCTCCGAACCTACTTTCTGGAATACTGCGAGGAAACTGTGCCGTTCTGGGTATACCGCAAGCGCATCAAGGAATACATTGACTACACTGATGATGAAACATGGGAAGAAGCGGTGAATACACCAATGCCCACAGTTTTATTAATAGCTGAGACGCCAGTTCTTCAGCGACGACTACAACGGTTTCTGAAGCGGGCATTGCCTGATAGCTACAGCAATGTGAGGTTTTTGGTGACGAACAGGGAGGCGCTGACCACAGCCGAACGAGAAGATGCTATCTGGCTTGAGTTGGATGAGGACGAGGAGTGGGTGGAACAAAGGTTGTTATGAAATCACGAGAGAGTACTTGCATTAATAGTGCGTCAGTTGTATAATATTGTGTAAATTACTAAGGAGTGTTCTGATGGACATTGAGTTCGAAAAAGGAATCGTTGTACAAGTCGACCCTTCCCAGCAACCTGATGAATGGTTGCAAACTACTGCTACGGAAATTCTTGCTGCCGCTGAAGCTAGAGGACTAGAATTAACCGCTCTCGCCGGCACCACTGCCCTCACCGAGTCTGCTGAAGTTGTCACTACACCCGA
>CAZWJA010000019.1:0-16235 GCA_964634445.1 uncultured Candidatus Saccharibacteria bacterium
GGCGAGTATCCCCTAACAACAAGGAATAGATCAGGCTTGGACAGTTTGTCTGAATATAAATAACCCCACTACCGGTATGCCTATCTTCTATTGTGCTTTATATCTGTTATTCCTTGCTATATTTTCTTTCCTTCTTTATATATACATATAGAGATACTTTCCTTTATTCTTTTCTATTGTTAGCTAGGTAGATGAATGTGAGTAGGTAAGCGTGTGGGAGTTAGTAGATGAGTAGTGTTAGTAAATGAACCAAGGTATAGAAGATCAGTTAATAGTAACCAAGTTAGGTTGCTGTATATCTTATTTAAATTTCGATTTGGAACCAGTGATCTAATAGCTGAGGTAGTTAAGAAAGATAGATCTACAGTATATGAAAGTCTGCGAACCTTAGAACGACAAGGCTACATACACAAGTTCCATGACAAGACCTACCGACTGCGTGGCAGACCAGCCATCTACACACTAGCTGCCAAAGGCATTAAATACTTGCGAGACAATTCCGGAGCAGACCAAACGACACTGCGGAACTTCTACAAGAACAAACGGATTGCTATTGAGAACGAGCCGTTAGTTGACCAAAGCCTACTCGTATTTCGAATCTTTAACGTCCTCAAGGCTCAAACTGGTAGAACATTCTCGATCTATACCAAGCACGAATTGGACAAAGATGACTTTGTGAACCCCAAGCCCGAACTGTGGCTACAAAGACAAGGTAAATCTCAGAAGCCAGACTACATACTGGATATCTTTCCGGCCGGCACCATGACCTGGTTACTCAGAAAACGACTCAGACAGCACCAGGAGGCCGAAGAAGAGAGTGACTATATCTATCCTAATGTATTGCTTGTAGCTGGCAATCCAAGCACTGAGAGACGGTTATCCAGGCAGGTTGAGAGTGCCATACAGGATTTTGAGTTTTATATTACACAGAAAGAATTACTGCTTGGTAGGGCCAAGAGGATATGGATTGATTTAGAGGAATCGTGCGGGGGTGAAATTAAACGAACTGAGCTAAAGTAACCTAACGTCTTTTGTAGACAAACTTACGCCTTGTTAGGGTTGTAGCTATTGCAGTAGAAACAAGCAATATTCCTACAAGAATACTGGTCTTTGCATTTTGACCTGTATCTGCCAGGTTGCCAGCTCCACCATTTGATCCGGATGGAGTAACTGTAGAAGCACCAAGGTTAGATTGGTAGGCCCCCACATCCCAGCCATTTGTACGAGCTACACCACGTGCATCTGTTGAGATACCAAGAACTTGTGCGCCAGCCCCGATAGCAGGTGAACCAGCCAGAAGGGCACGAGTAGGTACCTCTCCCCCGTTGTCCTGTAAAACCCCTAATGTTGAGATGATATTATTGATACTCTGTTGATCACCAGGCTGATTAAAGCCAGTGCAACTAGTATCGTCTGCGATGTTATGTCCATCAGAAACTATGTCTGTATCCACAGTTCCCAGGCCACTTACGTTTGGCGTTAAGTCCCCTTTTGCACAGTTGGATGGTGAGCCATTGTTCTGGTTATCTGCCATAAGGCTGTTCGATACGTGCATAGTCACCACTCCATGACCGTCGTCGTCAAAAGCAGCTCCAGCAGCATAGAACGCTGCTGACTCCAGGCCTGCAGTCAGCCCTGAGCCAGGCATTCCTCTCGTGCCGGTAATCGTAATATTTGTAATAGTCGCATCTACGGTTACTTCTTCATCTTGAGCAAATGCTACCCCAGCAAATGGGGCAGTCAGCCCTTCGCTCGTCACATCATCAATGGTGGTATTTGTAATATTTACGTTTAGATTACTACCGCTGTCCCCGAAGGTTCCCAAATGCATGGCAATACCGTTCACGCCGCCACCTCCAGCTGAATGAAAGTCCGCAAGAGTGGTATTTGAAACATCTGCGTCAATTCCTCCAGTTATTACAAAAGCATGGGAATAGCTGCTGGTGTTAACGTTGACGTTATGGATATAAATATTATCCGAGACTAAGGTCATAGGGTCACCAGTGTTATTCCTGACCGAAATCGCCGTAATACCATTATCTGGATCGATTCCGGCTCCATCTATCTCAATATTACTCAAGATAGTGTTCGCACCATCTATCTCGATCGCTCCGCTGTAGAACTGCGTCACAGTAAGGTCTTGGATAGTTACTTCCGTTGTCTCAGCCTGAAAGCCTTTATACTGACCGTTGTCGCCGCTGATAATGGTTTGACCCATCCCCGCTCCGACAATAGTAATCGGAACATTTATCTGATCTAAGTTCGAAACAAGCGTTATGGTTCCGGCTGGAATATTTATGGTGTCGTTTGTTCCATTACCAGCCGCACAATCGGTGTTTGTTGCTGCTTGGTCGTTAATGTTTCCTATGGCTTCAGACAAAGAACAAGAACTATTGGTGGTGGTTTCGTCTGTACCTACAGCTACAGTCAGTGTGGCGGCTTGTGCCCGTCCACCACCAAGCATAAACACCCCTAAAAGCAATAAAGCTGCCATTAGAAGTTTTTGTTTAATAGTTACTCTTTGTATATCTAATACACTCAGCATATTTTTATTACCCTCATGGTTATTTTACATATAGTGTACCCCTCCCGAGGGTTTTGGCAAAGAGCCTAGAGTAAAATGCTACACTTATAGCATGCCTAAGAGTGACGAAGACATCCGGAAAAGTATCAACAAGTATCAGAAGTCATTACCGGACTCTGAGAAAAATCCTCACGTTAAAGAAGATACCGAAAAGCTTATACAACGTGCTTCGCAGCCACTTTCAAAAGCTCCGGAAACGCTGGCTGATGCCGATGGTTATACCGAAACACAAACTCATCCACATAAAACTGGAGATACTTCGGACTAACACAGTGGTAGGTTCCGTCAATAGAGCGTTTCATCTGTGACCAAAAACCTTCAATGGTATTGGTATGAATTCCGTCTTTTGAATATTCTTCTTTGCTGTGTGTAATGAAGCGGTGAAAGTACTCACGTTTTACTCGGTGATAAATCCTGGACTCGTCGGTCTGTATCTCGCTGCCTTGCTTAGCCATGGCTCGGATAAACGGTAAAGCTACCGTTGCATCTGCACGTTTCGTAGCAATGGCTTTCACTTGGCCTGTACCTTTTTGCTTCTCAACCATACCAATAACGGCTGTCTTCTTGTCTGGCCAGTTCTCCCGCTTCTGTTTGCCACCAATGTAGGTTTCGTCAATTTCAACAATACCGGATAGTGGGCTGTCGCCTTGTTGCATCATGAGACGGATTTGTTTGGCCATTCGCCACGCAGTTTTATAGGTCACACCCAGGTGCCGTTCTATTTCTTTGGCACTGACACCATTCTTACCAACACCGAATAGGAAGATGGCATAAAACCATTTCTTAAGTGATGTTTCAGATTTATGGAAGATAGTATTGGCTAGGGGACTTATTTGGTAACCACAGTCATTACAAGCATAACATTTACGTTTTTTAACCCTATAAAAGCGAGGATTTGTTACTCCACACTTAGGGCAGGCTTTGAGCTCACCGTATTGCTGTTGGAACATATAGTCCAGACAGGCATCGTCATCGTGGAACTGTTCGTGCAGTGAGTCGACAGTGTAGTGTGGAGTTTTCATACTTTAAGTCTACACCTCTGGTACCTTGATGTAAAGGGATAGTCGCCCTTGAAGCTCTTAGTCTGTTCGGGCGTCCTGATTCAAAAGCTTAGCCCGCATTTGCTGGAACCGCTTCTGCACTTCTTCAGCTTCCTGTTCTGGAGTTAGCTGAGCAGGTTCTTCTTTAGGTTCGTTGTTTCGTGGACCGTCATTGTAAGAACCATTGCTATTGCTTTTAGAATTGTTGTTGCTGTCGTTTCCGTTTTTGTCATTAGACGGCTTGCCGCCAATAACGTTTACGACCGGGATAACAATCGGGCTTCTTTGAGTCTGTTCGAACAAGAAGTGAGTAACGTGTTCACGAAGTTCCTGCTTGAATCGGTCAAGATCTACTCGTTTGAACCGCTGGCCAACAGCTCGGCGAAGTTCTGTTCTGAACAAGTTCATTAGGTCTTCGTTATCGCGCATATAGATGAAGCCTCGGGAAATAATATCCGGGCTAGTAACGAGGTTGCCTGTCCGTTTGTCGACAGTCAGGACGACTGCAACCAAGCCCTCTTCAGCTAGCATTAGCCGGTCTTTAATGACAATGTTGCTGACAATGGCACCGGTCTGATCGACTAGGACAATACCATGAGGCACATTGCCGATTATTTCCATCTTGTCAGGAGTCAGCGAAATAATATCGCCGTTTTCGGCATTTAAGGTTACGTTGCGTGGTATACCATTGTTGATAGCAATATCTATATGCCGCTTCTTAGCCGTGTAGTCTCCATATATTGGAATAAAGAACTTCGGTTTGGTCATATGTATCATCTCAGCGTACTCATCTATAGATGCGTGGCCAGAAACGTGCAGCGGTCCGTGCTCGTCGACATCACGAGTAATGTGCTGGAAGACATGGACGCCCTTCTTTAGGAAGTCGTCGACCATTGATCTAACTTTAGAGTCGTTGCCGGAATATGGAATCGGTGAACTGGAAAGAATTACAGTATCCTGCTCTTTAAGTTTGACATGCTTGTGGTCACCTGTACCCATTCTCTGTAGTGCTGAACTTGGCTCACCCTGTGATCCGGTACAGACGACAACTAGTTCCTCGTCCTTCATAGTAGCGGCTGAAGCAATCGGTACGAATGTGCCTTTAGGTATCTTGACGAAGCCGTGGCGGACTGCCATTTCGAGCGTACTGACCATACTTCGCCCGTCCATGGCGACTTTCTTGCCGTGGTGGACTGCCGCGTTAATGATCATCTGGACGCGGTTCATGTTAGTACTGAACAATCCGACAAAGATCCGTCCTGGAGCATTATCCATGATATCCACAATAGTTTGTTCAATAGTACTCTCGCTTGGTGTCCAACCAGGACGCTCTGTAGTCGTGCTTTCGCTTAGCAGCGCTAATACACCTTCGTCGCCAAGCTCTTTAAGCCGTTCCATATCGGTTTTTTCGTGGTCCAGCGGATTGGGGTCAAACCGGAAATCTCCGGTGTTGATTATCCGTCCGACCGGAGAATCCAATACAATACAGGTACTGCCTGGGATTGAGTGGGTTACCCGGACAAGCTCGACAAAGAAGTTGCCGATCTTTAGCCGTTCGTGAGTATCCTCATTCATCATGACGGTTTTTAGTTCAAAGCCGTCAGGCATTGGCAGACCGAAGTTTCCGAAAATTTCCTCGACACGGCCAATTGTAAACTTGCTACCGTAAATCGGTGCCGGAAACTTAGGCACGATATGAGGCAGTCCACCTATGTGATCAAGGTGCCCGTGTGTAATTATGTAGGCCCGAAGTTTAGGGTAAATAGTTTCAAGATAGGTAGTATCGGCGATACCGTAGTTAATACCTGGCAGATCGACTCCAAGGTCGTTGCCGCAGTCCATGATAACTGCATCGTTCATGTATTCAACTACGATCATGTTCTTGGACCCGCCGCTGTCCATTCCGCCCAAGGGTATTACCTTCAAGCGCGGACTGTCGTCGATAAAATTAGCCCGCTTAGGCTTTTCATTCTTAGATGATGCATCCAAATACTGGTTGGCAATACGAAGTGCATCATCTTGGTTTCGTTTCTGAGCCCGCATAGCGGCACCCCGTGAAACTGTCCGGCCAGTCGAACTAGTCATAGGTTGGCTACTGTTATTAGTCCTGCGCCGGTTGTTTTGGCCGTTTTTTGGCCCATTGTTATTGTTATTACCATTATTTTGGCCGTTTTGATTCTGACCGTTGTTTTGGTTAGGTCGGCTCTGAGGCCGCCTTGGTTTATTTTGTTCTGGTTTCATTCTTTTCCTTTCTGTTAGTAAAAAGAGTGTTTAATTTTTTGTAATCGATTTAATTATGTTCGGTACTAGCGAGAAATCTTCTAGCAGTACTGAACGCATAGATCCGTTATATAGTGCGGCAGCTGGATGATACAAGGGTAAAATTACCCAAGATATTTCCTTGCCGTGAACTTTAACTTTGATCCGTTTGGGTTGGCCGTGTATGGCACTTATCTGCAAACCCGGTAGAAAGCAATTGGTACTGTGACGTCCTAAGGTAATTATTACCTTAGGGTCAATTGCGCTCAACTGGGCGTACAAAAACGGTAGAAAGGCTTCCTTTTCCTCGGGCAATGGATCCCGGTTATTAGGTGGCCTATATTTCACGATGTTGGTTATGTAAATGTCCGAACGGTTCAGTTTGATGCTGGTCAGCATTTCGTCTAAGAACTTTCCGGCGGCTCCGACAAACGGTTCACCTTTAAGGTCCTCATTCTTCCCAGGCGCCTCGCCGATAAATACGACTTCCGCATCTGGGTTGCCAGATCCGAAAACTAGCTGGTTGGCTGTTTCGGCCAGATCCGGGCAAATATTTTTTGCTAAAATATCTGCCTTAATCCGGTCGAGTAAGTCAGCCTTGTTCATCTACCAAACTATTTGTTTAAAGCTGCCTTATACAGTCTGTTTAGTCCGAAGAACAAAAGAACTAATAATATCGCGTATTGCTGAAGACTACCTGTATCTGCAGCTCGCAGGAATACCAGGTAGCTGGCAATAATCGAGATTACCCCGATTGCTGCCAAGCTGTATCTTTTTTGCTGAACCTTCTTAGTAACTTTGCTTTTAACCATATTACTTCTTTTCTTTTAATTCTCTGGCTGCAGCTTTCATGCTTAATTGTAGTCTTCCTCGGTCGTCTATTGCCACTAGCTTGACGGTCACAAGGTCGCCTTCTTTTACTACGTCGCTAGGACTGTTGACCCGTTCTTCACTCATTTCTGAAACGTGTACTAGACCGTCCTTGCCTGGCATGATAGTTACGAAAGCACCGAAGTCCATAACCGTAGCTACTGGTACGTTTTTGTAGATCTTGCCAACTTCTGGTTCGGCAACAATACTCTGTATCCATTCTCGGGCAGCATCTATGCTCTTGCCATCTGGACTAGCGATCATAATAGTACCGTCGTCTTTGATGTCTATTTCAGCACCGGTTTCAGCCGTGATCTTCTGAATAACTTCCCCGCCCTTACCGATTACTTCCCGGATTTTGTCTGGGTTAATAGTAATCGACTCGACGCGTGGAGCATATGGGCTCATTTCTTTCTTTGGTCCGTTCTGGACGCTGACCATGTGCTCTAGGATCTTGTGACGTCCAACCTTGCCCTTAGCCAATGCTTCAGCCAGTGTCTTAACTGGCAGACCGTGAACCTTCATATCCATCTGCAGGGCTGTTACGCCTTTAGATGTTCCGGTTACCTTGAAGTCCATATCGCCGGCAAAGTCTTCAGCGTCGGCAATGTCGGAAAGAATCAGCGGCTTGTCACCGTCGAGCATTAGACCCATTGCGATTCCACTGACTGGTCGGATTAATGGAACACCTGCGTCTAGCAATGCTAAACAGCTAGAACAAGTTGCCGCCATTGAAGTCGAACCGTTTTGGCTCATGATTTCGGTTACGGATCGAATAGCATATGGAAAGTCAGCTTCGCTAGGAATTACTGGCAGCAGTGCCCGCTCTGCAAGAGCACTGTGGCCGATTTCCCGGCGTCCTGGACTGCCAAGCCGCTTGATTTCCCCGACAGTGTAGCCTGGAGCATTGTAGTGGTGCATGTAGCGTTTTTCAGTATCTCGCTCCATTGTGTCGATCATCTGGGAGTAGCTGACTGGGGCTAGAGTCACAATGTTCATAGCTTGAGTCATACCACGAGTGAACAGGCTTGAGCCGTGGGCTCTAGGGAGTATTCCTACCTCACTAGAAAGTGGACGGATTTCGTCCAGTTTTCGTCCGTCAGGCCGGATTTTTTCTTCTACGATTCCCTTACGGACATCCTTATGGATAGCCATTGTCAGAGCGTCGTCATATTCTTGTCGCAGATCCTTATATGCGTCTTCTCCGAGTTCTTCTTTGAAGTGTTCTTCCATTTGTCGACGTAGTGCGTGAACTAATTCGTTTCGTTCTGGATATGGACTACGTAGTCCGGCACCTAGCTTGCCTTCTACCCAAGTTTCAACCCGCTTGATAATATCTTCGTCAGGAAGAGTAAGTTCAAACTCTTGCTTTTCTACTTTTAACTTCTTAATTAGTTCAGCTTGCAGCTTGATTGCCGGTTGCATAGCTTTTTGAGCAAATTCAATGCCTTCGACGATCTTTTCCTCGGTTACTTCGTTGGCTCCAGCTTCAACCATCATAACGGCGTCCCCAGTTCCAGCTACAACTAGGTCTAGCTCACCCTTGTCATATGTTTCAGCGTCTGCAAAAGCGACAAACTTGCCGTCTTTGATGCCAATTCTAAGTCCGGCAACAGGTCCGTCAAACGGTGCACCAGTCATCATGAAGGCTGTGCTCATGGCGATCATGGCGATCATGTCAGGCCTAAAAGCCGGATCCATAGACAGGACTGTGGCTACACCCTGAACTTCATGCCGGTAACCTTTTGGCCATAGTGGGCGGATCGGTCGGTCGATAAGTCGCCCGATAAGAATTGCGTCCTCGCTTGGCCGGCCTTCTCTCTTGATAAATCTAGAGCCGCTGATCTTGCCGGCTGCATACATTTTTTCTTCATAGTCGATACTAAGCGGGAAATAGTCGAATCCGTCTAATGGTTTCTTGCCGACCATAGCAGTTCCAAGAACTACCGTATCGCCGTAGCGTACTATCACGCTGGCGCTGGTTCTGAAGCCTACCCGGCCTACTTCCAAGCTAAGTTTCTGTCCGCAGAAATCTGTTTCTACTTTGATAATGTCTTTGTTAAATGGGTTGATAGTAGACAAAAGCTGTCTCCTTTTTCTATAGTTTCGTCGCAGGGTTCAGGTATACCTATAAGTACTACTTGTGCTAGAACTTTGATATATCTGTGTCTCTACGACGAAAGAGGTTAATGTTTAATGTGCACAAGCTGCTGGCCTCATTTGAGGACAGAATAGTCTGAGCAGATTATTTGCTTCTGGTTTGGACTTTAGTCTGGCGGATGCCTAGCTTCTTAATTAGAGCTAAATATGCGGCACTGTCATGGTCGGCAATATACTTCAGGTGTCGCTTTCGGTTGCCTACCATCTGTAATAGTCCACGGCGGGCCATGAAATCTTTTTTGTTAATTTGAAGGTGTTCGGTTATTTCCTTGATCCGTTCGGTCAAAATACCAACCTGGACAGCGCTGCTGCCAGTGTCGTTCTTAGACTTCTGCAGATCTTTAATAACTGCTTGTTTTTTCTCCGTTGTAATCATACGTTAGCTACACTTTAACAGATTGAATAAATATTTGCAAGCCCTATTAGATGGTTGTAGCTTCTATTTTGTCAGCATCTTTTATTGAATATTCACCGATACTAGTTCTTCTTAATTCAGTCATATAAGCCCCAGTAGCCAGTTTTACTCCAATATCCCCCACTAAACTTCTGATGTATGTCCCGCTAGAAACCTTGGTCGTAAAACTAACTATTGGATATTCATATTTGACTTCTTCAATAGAGTAGATTGTAACCTTTCTAGGCTCAATCACTACCTCTTTGCCAGCTCTGGCTAGCTTGTACGCTCTCTGACCGTTTACTTTAAGAGCCGAATAAGCTGGTGGTATCTGTGATATATCACCTACAAAAGAATTTACTGCATTTAATACTTCATTTTCGCTAGGCTTCCTATCTGATACTACAGTTTTCTCGCCTTCGTCGTCTGCCGTCGTTGATGTTTCACCTAACTTCATTACGACTTCGTAGACTTTATCCAGCTTCATGAATTCATCCTGTCTTTTGGTAGCTTTTCCGATTAAAACAATTAATAGCCCGGTAGCTAATGGATCTAGAGTACCGGCATGGCCGACTTTTACCTTTTCTCCGGTTTCTTTACGCAGATTTGAGCGTATCTTGCCTACGACATCAAAACTAGTCCAGCCTTTTGGCTTGTCTATAAGTCTAATTTCGTCCATTACTTATATATTACAGAAGATTCGAACATAGGGGCACAACTTCTGAGATATTGAACTATGTTTTATAAATTAGTTACTTCTGAAAATTATAAATAAGCGCTAACTGGCTAGTTCTATCAAGCGTGTAGCTACATCATTAAAAATATCAGTAAATCCAGTTCCGTATATTAAAACACTTTCACCACGTTTTGCACTTTTTCGTACCTGCCTGGTGTTATATTGTTTTTCAAGTTTTTTAAAGTCTTTTTGAGCAAATCGTAAATGTGCTGTAGCACGGTTTACTAGCTCTTTAGCAAAATCTTGTGCCTTAGGATTACTTTTTGCATATTCAATAGCTTTTATAATTTGATTCCATCTACTAGATAAAAATTCAGGAGATGCATCCCGCTGCCACTCCGATGGACCAAAAGTATTACTGTTGACATCCCTAAGTACACCAGTACTATCGGCAACAAAGAATTCAGGTAAAATATCATTTCCCCAATACTCTAGGTATTCTTGTAGTCGTTTAGCCGAATAGCTTTTATCCAAGCCAAGCCTTTTTAGCTGATCTTCGATGGTTACATATGTACGCAGTGCGTCTTCACCTAAACCTCTTACTTCGTCACTAAGAACTTGATCATCACTGCCGTCACCTATTGCAGCCGGATCGAAAGCTAGTTGCACTTGTTTATCTAAAGTTCCGAGTACCGCATCAACAAACGGGCTGAAACCGTCTATTTCTGTATCTTCAGGTTTAGCTTCATTCAGAAAGTCATTTAACAACATGCTATTTCTTACAATTGGCAAGAGTTCAGTACTTGTGGCTCGAGTGCCAGATGTACTGGCAATATGACCACCAATTGGTGCGATTTCTACTCCTGCGCGCATGAACAAGTCATTATGCACAAGTTCTAATACTTCGCCCTCCATATCGCCTTCGGTAACTTGTTCTTCGAATTTATCCCTTACACCCGTGTAAATATCTTGAGCAGAGGCTAGTGCAGGAGTTTCATCTCCATAATCTACGCCAGGAAGTTCTTCAATTGGAAGCAGGTTAAAAATGTTAGAAAACAATGATCCGAATCCTGATCGTTGGTTATTATGTTTTACGATTTCACCATATGCAGAAGCAATACTTGAGACTTCGGGAACATGGCTCGAATTAGTAAATTCCGGTTCTGACATTACAATATTCTAGCAGATTTTTAACTTTTTGTCAATGAAGGTCAAACCTGTTGACTTGTCTATTAGACTGATTTCTTCCATTACTTATATATTACAGAAGATCCAGGTGCAGGCTCAGTACCTTCTTGGCTGATTGCTTCTCGCACCATATTAAGAGTAACGGGCTGAAAAACACCAATATTGCCTACCGCATCTAGCGGATAGCCAGCATCTAGTTGCTACTGCCATATTGTTCCGCCGGGAATATCATATCGAGAGAGATCACCTAGTAGGATTCCACGATCATCTACTACTGAACTGCCGCTCATGCCCGGAGTAAAGAATAAGTCGCCCTTACTATCTGGGCTGTCTGAAACTGGGTGAAAAAAAGTATATAAAGGAGAGTAATTTTAATCTAAACCGTAGGCGTCGTTGAAATACTGACCGCTGGTAAGACCGCTATACTTGATTTCGTCTTGAATCTTTACAAAGTTGTCACCTTGAGGATATCCAGCTATATAAAACTCTCGGCCTTCTTCCTGATAATCTACGGGTGATACATTACTGAGCTTAACTCCAGGTAGCTTTCTACCCTTAGGTACATGTAGCAGAGCCCAGTCTCCCTCAGTATAGTCGCCATCGATAATCAGAGAATCGGCTCGGCCAATCTTTTTCATTGACGCAGGCTGATCTCCTGACCATATATCTAAATAACGAGGGTATTCATCTATTGCATCGTAAGTATCGTCGTAAATTTGAGCACCGGCATGCAGTTCGCTTATGCAGTGTCCGGCAAATAAAAACCATCCTTTATCGGCGACATTCAGATGGGTAGCAGTACAGCTTGGATTTGACGAATTATAATCCAGGTCTCTCTGAGTCATGCTTGGATCATAACCACCCTTGCCTTCAATCTCTTTGTTAACAGTTCGTATCTGTACAGTAGCTTCATCCTGAAGTTGCCTTGCAGAAAGTTCAACTGGAGCATCTTCTGGTGTTACTTTCTCGGCATTAGCAGATTCTTTATCGCTACAGCCAACTAAAGCCAGTACCATAGCCGTTGCAACGGCGGCTTTTCTAATAATATTTGCCCTAAAAGCAGGACTGTTCGCCAAAACTTCACTCATTAAAGATTATTATATCATAATATTAATGCTTACACAATAGCTAAATATCACGAGTATACCATTACAGCATGTATCAAAGTAAACAAAACTAAAATTTTATGTCTAGTCCATCTAGTAGTCTTATTCAGGTGGAACTAGTTGAAAACTCTAAAAGTACTGGCCCTTCATTATGACATGTCCCAATTAGCTACCCATTAGGGTTTTGCTCATTTAAAGAGACAAGGTATTTTTCGTAGCAATGGTTTTTTAATTCGACGTAATACTAGCCATCCATAGACTGCTAGACCGAGCCAGACCATCCACTCGCCAACCACTGTGTACAGCGTTCGTGCCCGAATAGCAGCGAAGTTTATTGGTAAGGTAGTGATGCCGTACTTTTGTCCTAGCAGATTACCGTTATTGTCGTAGGCATAAGCACTGGCACTGTTGGCAGATTGTAGAAAATATCGGTTATTAGCTACGGCCATAAAGCGACCCATACTTTGCTGAATCCAGGCAAATAGTCTAGAGCCACCAAACGGTTTGAGCGAGGCAGAGTTTGCCAATACAGTTGCTCCATTTTGAGTAAAGTGGCGGTAATCTTGTGGCGCAATAATGCTTGAACAGACTGCCAGACCAACCCGGACGTCGTCTCCGACACTCCACACCTTGAGCTGATCTTTGCCCTTTATGACAGCCTTGGCATAACTAAAGTAGTTGAGCACACTGACCTGACCGGTCGCTCGCAGTGCGACTCGCATTAAATATGGGGCATCCTCACCACCTGGAATCAAGCGATATTTATCTTGGAATGAGGTAATGCCAGCCCGAGTGTTGCCATAGAGTATTCTGTTTTCGTGGCCATATCGATTTTGTTTGTAGACTTGCTCAGAACCAGCAAAAAATGTTGGTGCTAATTTAGAGTTCATTTGAATACGGTCTTTAAGGTTATCGTTGGTTATTTTTTCTAAGCCATATTCAGGGAACAAGATTAGTTTTTCACGATTTGGTTTTATGGTCGGCACACGCTCAGTAAGTGTCTCACTAACCAGCTTGGCCTGATGAGTTGGTGATGGTCTTGATGAAAAAACCGCAAATCCAACCAACGATGTTAATAAGAGTATACCGACTGGTAAAGCGGCCCATTTTCGATGTTTTTGTTGGAAAGCCAAAAAGATGGCTGTCCATGCAAACCCAGCCAGTCCGAAGTAACCAACAATTCTAGCGGCGAAAATAAGCGGCGTTCCCAATACTAAGAATGCTGCCGACCCTATAGGCAATATGCTATCCCATTGGGCTTGTGGGCCTATCCAAAACAGCGCCATAAGCCATGCCACCAAGTAATCTGCTAATGCAAAAAACGGAATCAGAAGCAAGACACCAACTGCCTGATTCATATTGACCAAAAAGCCCTGGGCGCGCCTAAAAAAGTAATTCATAATGGACAATGAAATACCAATGTTTATGGCCATAACTATGATTGCGATAACAAGTCCTTGCTTTTTGTCGCCAGTCAGGTCGAGCGAGTCTGTCTGCATGCTCCATGACCACATAAAGGTGTACCAAAAAGCAGCAGCAAGCAACAGTTTGTTTAGCTTAATCCAACCCATAAGCTTATAAAACCCATGTTGTAACTTTTTAGTCAGTTTATGTTTTTTACTCATCGAATGTTATTTTTCAAGACTAATTACAGAAAAGGATATAGCGGTTTAGGCCGCTATATCCTAACAATCTAGAAACATTTCATTATTTGGCTGGGGTTGGGGCTGGGGCAGTAGGCCCAACAGTTTCTTTCAGCTTGATATTGGTGATGTTCAGAACACTTGCAACCCCACTCCCGTATACTTTTGCACTAATGAGAAGATCCCCAGTCTTAACCAGTGCCGTCGCCTTGTCACTGCATATCTCAGTATACGAGCTGTAGTTGAGGTTTGATACTGATTTGGCATTTCCAAAAGCAAATGATTGATTATTTGATTCAAGGATAAACTCTTTTGCGGTGCCTTTTACTGTTGCGCAAAGAACATAATTTTTACCACTTGATTGAGTAACGTCCAGGTAAGCGCCAACTGTTGTTGCTCCTGCTGCACCGCCATAACCTCCATTGCAACTTAATGATGCAACACGTTGACTATTTTTTGAAGGATCAACTACATCTCTCGCAGTACATATTGAAGAGTTAGCTTCAAGTTTCAGATTGTTCGAAACAAGATTATAAGTCCACTGATTAGAAAAGCTATACGCAAAACTCTTATACACCATAATGCCTCCACCTAGCAGAGCGAAGACCGTTACAATGGCAATCATGCGACCCTTGAATGTGTTAAGTTGAAGCTTAGATAGTAATGATGGTTTTTGTTTATTTGAAGTTCTTGGAGAAGACATTATCATTTTCCTTATGGTTAGTTTATGTCTCAGATTGTAATACATATAAATTGATTTGCAAGGTCATATTTTCAGTACGCACAGGAAAACGTGCACTATATACCTGAAGAACATATTATTTTTGTAACTAAGCTTAGTTGCCGCGCAAAGTGTATCGTGACATTTCTTAATGGTAGTAATGTGACAAGTGAGTTACTTGAGTGTGTAGTCAATGACCCGCCATCCAGATGCGGTGAGCGATAAGTTGGCTGTGCCGTTGTAGGTATTATCTCCAAGTTGCGCCCTAAACTGAATCGTACCCTTATCGTTTGCTCCAGACTTCCAAGTATCGTTTTCAATGATCACTTTATTACTGTCGGGGACTTGGGACGTATCGGCATTAACATAGTAATTATTCTTTAGGCCCTGACTTTCAATTGAATTTATGAGGTCACATACGCCAGGAGGCATCCCGACAACACCGCAGGCGATTGTCTGAACATCTTGTCCTGGAGTTGAACCTGCATTGTTAGTAGTTGGCGTAGTCTCACGCTGAGCCGTGCTACCCGAGTTTTTAGGCGTTTCCTGAGGTTGTGGTTGGTTATTCTGGGGATCGGTAGAATTTTGACTGTGTGGTACTTGGTTAGAGCTATTATCGTATCTTGTCACATTGGCAGTTCGCATCCGAAAATATCCCAGGGTTATCGCTGCGATTACTGTAACTACTGTGATTGATATCAATGTTAATCTTGGTAACATGCTTCGTGACGTCCCTGATTGGGGGTAGGTAGAAGCCTCAGGTACGTCAATCACTAAGGGTCTAGGTTTGGTCATATCTGATACATACCCAAGTTTTTCTGGAGTATTCATGTCATTGTTCATTTAACATAAGTTAATCACGAAACACTGTTTCCATTCAATCAAGTACAGTTTTTCTGTGCAGATACTTGAGTAATTTATGCCTACAGTAACCATTGTGGGGCATCCTGTTCAAACAGCTGTTATGGGAGAATAAATGAATATTATGTTGGATCCACGCTCTAGTCATAATTCACAAACTCCTGTGGCAGACCCTGGTAGTTAAACTCCTCATCCCAATCTACTTCAATTGGTCGCAGCCAGATTTCTTTTTTGCCGCTGAGCAGATGCTCTTCAGTAGTAGTGTATAGTTCAGAATCCCATATGAGGTCAGTTGACATCTTAATAATGCGTTTCTCGGTATTGTCGTTTCCAGCCACTAGTAATAGGTACGGGTAGCGGTAGTCTACTTCGTCTGAATAATCAATATGTTGGTTGATACGTTTACGGATAATCCAGCTTTGTTCTCCGGCGGGGATGTATTCTATAAAGAGTTCTGGGGCATCTTCGTCGTCCGGCGCCAACAATAGCCATGGCATAGGGCTGAGGTAGGTTTCTGGGTCAAGCTGGTACTTTGTGTAGGTGCGAAATGTCTGTGGGTAGTTGCGGTGTATGTTCAGGCTAAACTTCGGATAGCGGTAGTATTCGTCTATCTGGTGTTCTGTGAAGTCCTTGTTTTTGTAGTGGATCTGGGTGCGTGGGATATCTCGTGACTTGAGATAGCGTATGCCAGCTGGTGCCAAGTAATAGCTAGCAGGTCGTCTATCTATCCTAT
>CAZWJA010000020.1:0-15669 GCA_964634445.1 uncultured Candidatus Saccharibacteria bacterium
ATTCAGACAAACTGTCCAAGCCTGATCTATTCCTTGTTGTTAGGGGATACTCGCCGCTTCAAGTATATTGACAGATTAGCTTAAGCATGTTATATTAAAGGCATAAATTAAAAAACAAAAATATGCCAAATACATTAGCCAACCCACAAGCAACAGACTTAACTGAACTACCGCCAACACTAGACGATAGAGCTAGAGCGATTGGAGAAAAAGTAATTGCTGATCAGGTTGAAGCACCCCCTGAAGCTAAAAAACCAATTCCTGCAGATCCTGCCGAATTACGAGAAAAAGCATTGCAAGTTTACAATTCTAAGTTTGCAGTGAATTCTGACTATCATAAGCCGACAACACTTTAGGTTGGCACTCTAGTATCCGTAGAGTCGCTTGTGCCAGTAGCGAATTTCCCAAGACGGACCTAGCTTGATACCGTTCTTTGCATAATAGTTTTCCCGCGCTGCAACTTCAGTATTTGTGCCAGCTACAATAGCTCCGCTTGAATTAATTGTGAACTGCTCGGTATTTAGCTGTAGTACACTAGGCTGCTTAGTAATATTCTGTTTAATATAGTTTATCCATACCACGGCATCTTCTTTAGTAGATGCATTTTTGCTCTGACCGACGAAATCCTGCAGGTCGAGAACTAACGGCTGGCTAATACGGTTAAACATATCGTTTAAGTTGGTTTTCATATCCGGCAGAGCCCAAGTGAACTGATTTCGGTATGGAGTCCAGAAAGCTGGTGACCATAGAAATGTCTTGCCGGGAGTTACCGCAGACAATGAAGCCATTAACTGGTTTATATAAGTTACGTAAGCTTCTTCGGTCGGCTTTTGCCAGAAACCAGCCAGATTTGCTTCGTAGGTTATGTACCAGTGTGTACTGGCTTTCGGGTAGCGGGCTTTGAAGGCTTTGGCAGAACTTACTGACATAGAAACGTTCTTATTCCTGAAGTCGGCATTCGTAATGCCTTCAATATACTTGGATCCTGTTCCGGTCCAAGGCAAATCTACAGTTCCAAGATAGGCAGTACTAAAAGCTTGTTTAGCTCCACCTGGGAGGTAGGGGACAATTACGTCTAGGTAACTAGTTAGTAAGTTACCGTTTTGGTCGGCTATGTCCTGTAAAACAACATTATTTATATAACCGGGCTTTGTGTAGTCTCGGTGATTGTTACGGACATGATCCAACCAGACTTTTAGCTGTGCAGGCGTAGTAGTCGGCGCAAGGCTAGACACTTGGATTATTAAGCCTTGGGAAGGCTCTGCAACAGTTGCGGCATTGCTGGTATAAAGTAGTATTGATCCAGCTACGGCAAGAATAAGAACTATTACTATTGAACGCTTCATATTGAATCTTTTGCGAGTTTTCAGGGAGTTTATCATAGCCATTTTGTCAGGCCTTCGTAGTTATCTAATATACAAGAATAATAACAGAATAAGCATAAATGTAATTACTGAGTTAGATTACAATATTGACATACGTTGTAAAATTTGCTATAGTATAGGTATGACAAATGAAAACTCTCAAAGCGGTGAAGAACCAAAACACATAAGTGAAATTTTGGCAGAGGGGATAGTAGGCGAACCTGATTCTGATCGAGCGGACAAAAATGCAGTAAAGGACCTAGAAGGAGAAGTAGCTGGAATTGAAGCAGATATGGATGCTACTCACGACCAGATCCGTGAAGGACAAGTACTAGACCAGACTGTTATGGATGAAAAAATTAATGCACATATTGAAGCTAAAGAAGAATTAAGAAAAAGAGAAAACGAATAACAGATGATATAATTGGTGGGCGTTATGGCAAAAAGAAAAAGACAAACTAGAAGCAGAAAAAAGGCAGTCGAAGAAGTCAAATCTCCGTTTTGGCCAATGGCTGGCGGCGTGGTTATGATGCTGCTGGCAATTTTTATCCTTCTTGGAGGATTTGGTACCGGTGGTCCGCTTCCACTTGGTTTATTCAAAGGTATTTACTGGGTGATTGGCTGGGCAGCATATCTGACTCCAATATCCTTGGTTTACTTTGGAATTCTCAAGTTCAACTCGGAAGAACATGAAATTCCTTTCGGCCAATTGGTCGGTATGCTAGCTGGTCTAATCCTGACAGCCAGCTGGCTGAATATTTTATTAGTTACCCGAGATGAACTAGGTACATTTACCGGAACGCAGGGCGGTAAAATCGGCGAACTAATCGGTGGCGCAGTCTTGAATGCAGTCGACAAAGTTCCAGCCGGGTTAATGTTCTTCGTATTTGCAGTTTTGTCATTTATGCTGGCCTTTGGCATACACCCGGGTTCGGTTCTGACGATTTTCGGCAAATTAAAGAAAGAAACGCCTGAAGACGACGGCATTGGCGCACTAAAGGCCAGGGCGGACGGGCATGAGTTTACGTTAAATGAAGGCGTTCCGGTAGAACGGCATGGTGCCAGACCGTCTGCAGCTAGAATGACGACTCTTAGAAATACTGCTCAGAAGTTGACTCCTAATGAGGACCATTCGGCACTAACTGTCGCCAGCGATCCTAACTGGAAGCTGCCGTCTACCAGCTTGCTGTCGCACAAGCAGGACAAAGCTGACGCCGGAGATGTAGAAGGCAATGCTCGTATGATCCAGGAAACATTCGATACTTTTGGAATCGGTGTTGAGATGGAAGGGGCGAATATCGGGCCAAGTGTTACTCAATATACGCTCAAACCGCCAGCCGGAATTAAGCTGAATAAAATAACGGCCTTGGAAACTAATATCTCATTGGATCTGGCGGCGACTTCAATTAGGATTGAAGCCCCAATTCCAGGTAAGAAACTGGTTGGAATTGAAGTTCCTAATATTAAGCCGGCAACCGTCCGAATGAGCGGTATGCTCGAATCTGAAGAATGGAAAAAGACAGATAACGGGCCGTTAACTTTTGCTATCGGCCGTGATATTGCCGGCCATCCGATTATTAACGACCTGGCAAGAATGCCGCACATATTAGTTGCTGGACAAACCGGATCCGGTAAGTCAGTTATGATCAACACGATTCTAACCAGCTTGCTGTATCGAAATAGTCCAGCCGACTTGAAGCTAATACTTGTAGATCCAAAACAGGTTGAATTAAAGCCGTACGACGACATTCCTCATCTGCTTACTCCGGTTATTACCGAGCCGGAGAAGTGCATAAGCGCACTTAAATGGACTGTTGCAGAAATGGAACGACGCTACAAAGCATTGAGCGAAGTCAAACGCCGTAACATTATCGAGTACAACGCCATTAAGAAAGAAGAAGGTATGCCTTATATCGTGGTAGTGATCGACGAGCTGGCCGATCTTATGATGATGGCAGCTCGTGACGTCGAAGCGTTAATCGTCCGAATTGCTCAGAAGGCCCGAGCTGTCGGAATTCATTTGGTTCTTGCTACTCAGAGGCCGTCAGTAGATGTAATTACCGGTCTAATCAAGGCTAACATCCCGGCTCGAATTGCTTTTACTACTGCCAGCCAAATCGACTCTCGAACTATTATCGACCAAATGGGTGCCGAGAAACTGCTAGGCAAGGGTGACATGCTTCTGCAGACAGCTAGTATGCCTAAGCCTCAGCGTATTCAGGGTGCCTTTATCGACGATGATGAAACTAATAAAGTCTGCGACTTTATTCGCGAACAGCGACCGCCTAACTACGACGACGAAGTCGTTAGCCAACCTGTCCAGCTAAACGGCAAGGGTGGAATAGTAGCAGATGTAGACGCTGCTGACGAGCCGGTCTTCCGACAAGCTGTAGAAGCAGTTGTGCATGCCGGCAAAGCTAGCACAAGCTTGCTGCAGAGACGTTTAAGAATAGGCTACGGCAAAGCAGCTAGAATGATCGAATCAATGGAAGAACAGGGCATAGTTGGGCCAGCCGACGGGTCAAGACCTCGTGAAGTACTGGTGCGATCTGTCGAGGAAGTCTTTGGTGGCGGCAATACAGAAGCAGGTGAAGGCGATGTCTATGATGACATGCCGGATGAAGAGCAAGTCTAAACAGTCGGTGATACTAACTGTAGACAAATAATTCATATTAAGATATAATTACCCCTGTTATATTAACTTTGGCTCGTATCCCCTAGTGAGTACGGGCTTTAACCAGAGAAAGGAAATGCATGAACCAGTATGAAATTGCTGTATTGTATCACCCCGATTTAGAAGTAGATCTAAGCAAAGCCGAAGACAAGGTGCAGAAGATATTAACTGACAACGGCGGTAAGGTTGTAAATGCCGACAATTGGGGCAAGCGCAAGCTAGCTTATCCAATTGCTAAGCAAGAACACGCTGTATACGTAATATATACAGTCGAAATGCCTGGGGCAGGCGTTGCTAAGACAGAAGGACTGCTAAACATCACAGATGAAGTAATCCGCTTTCTTATTACCAAGCCTGATCTAAAAGCAATCGCTAAAGCTGATGCTGCCAAGGCTGAAAAAGCCGCTAAGCAAGCAGAACGCGGCGAACACGCTGACGACGACGAAGACGACAAAGACGAAGAGTAGATTTGTAAACTTATTCACTTGACGTATAAAAATATACGCAGTAACGTAACAATACAATTAATTAAACGGACTTAGTTTCCGATATAGGAGGAATGCCACATGGCACGTAGTTTCAACCAAGTAATATTAATGGGTAACCTGACTCGGGACCCAGAACTCAAGCAGATACCAAGCGGACAGAGCGTTTGTACCTTCAGCTTAGCGTTAAACCGCAGCTACAAGGGCGCAGACGGAAACTGGCAGGAAGCAACCGATTACATAGATGTAGTCGCTTGGGGACCACTAGGCGAGCGCGTAGCCCAATATGTCACCAAAGGACGTCCTGTGCTTGTAAATGGACGCTTGCAGAGCCGTTCTTGGGAACAAGACGGGCAGAAGAGAAGTAAGGTAGAAGTAAACGCTCAGGACGTAACATTTCTAGGCGGTAGAACTGAAGGCGGATCCGGTGGAGGAAATGGTAGTGGCGGTTACGACAACCAGATCAACCAAGACGTTGCACCAGAATCAGGATCAGCTAAAAAGAAATCAAGTAAGAAAGACGATAACCAAGAAGTCGCTATTGAGGACATCGGGGATGAACCAATTAACTTGGATGACATCCCGTTCTAAGAATTAAGGAGAAATTAGATGGCAAAGATATTTAAGAACCGGACAGACGTAGCATATTTCGACTACAAGGATTTCAAGACCTTGCAGCGATATGTAAACCAGTATGGACAGATCGAAACACGCAAGAAGACAGGACTGACAGAAAGCCAGCAAAGGCATCTGGCAGTCGCTATCAAGCGGGCCCGGCACATTGCACTATTACCATTCGTAGCTAATAACTAAGGAGAATCAAGTGGGTGAAAACATTTTCAAAGAAGAAGACCTAGCTTTAGGCCTGGAGAGATTAGTAATTGACCCAGAACAGCGATCTGCCTTACTTGAAAGTTTTAGGGAAGCAGCAGATGCTCGTCGAGCAGAAGAAATGGATCAATTACAGAACGATTTAGCTGGAGTCACTCAAATTCCTAAGCCGACATTAGTCCAAGCACAGGAATTCCCATTATCTGAGGCTGTTTAATGGCGTTAAGCATTACTGATCTAAAGAAAGGGACTATATTTCAACTGGACCGAGTTCCATACAGGGTTTTAGAGTACTCGCAGAAAGTAATGGGCCGGGGTGGTTCCATAGTGAACGTACGGATTAAAAGCCTAATAGATGGCAGCGTACTTAGTAAAACCTTCAAAGGCAACGAACAGTTGGATTACGCAGACGTGTCTAATCAGAACATACAGTACCTCTATAATGACGGTGAAACCTTCTACTTTATGGACGAAGATACGTTCGAACAGTTTGAAGTCCCAGCCGATATAATCGGCGACCAATCAGGATTCATTAAAGAAGGCGACAAGGTCCAAGCCCAGATATTCGATGGCAGGATAATCAACGTAGTATTACCAAAGAACGTACCGTTGATTGTTACCTATACAGAAGACGTTGTTAAGGGCGATACAACTAGCAGCGTATTAAAAGACGCGAAACTCGAAACCGGAATTTCAGTTAAAGTCCCAGCCTTTATTAAAGTAGGGGATTTGATTAGCGTAGATACGGCTACGGGAGCCTATCGTGAGCGAGTCAAAGACTAACTACACTTACATTTTAGTGCTTGAAATAGACCCGATGGAAGTTGGGCGTCATTACAAGCCAGTCAGGCACTGCACGATCTTAGGTTGGTTTAATTCGGATATAAAATACAAAGATCTAGCTAAGCAATTAACGCCAATACTTTATAACTATAAAGCATTCACAATTACTGCCGGAAAAAGAACATTTTTGACTGATACAGAGGTAAATGTTGTCAAAACTGATGACAATATTATGAATTTGCATAAGAATTTATGTGATTTTATTGAACACATAAATGGTACGCTTCTTGAACCTAAATTTAATCGAGATGGTTATATACCGCACGTTTCCTTGCAGCCAAACGGGACATTAGCTGAAGCCCGAAGCTCAGAAGTTTCGTCCATTTACTTAATTGAATGTATCGGCGACTTGAAGACTGGCGACAAGCTAGTTAGGGCGAAATTGGAGTTGAAGTAGTGAAAAAGCGATTAGACGTCCTGTTATTGGAAAAAGGTATGGTTCTATCAAGAAGCCAGGCTGAAAGTTATATTAAACTTGGTAAAGTTAAGGTAGACGGACTGGTAATTAAGCGAGCTGGAACGCTCGTTAATATCGGAAGTGATATAAAGTTGGATTCTGAGCAGTACGTATCACGTGCCGGTTTGAAGTTAAGTTCGGTCGCAGTAGGATTTAATCTGGACTTTAGAAACAAGACTGTGCTAGATGTCGGAAGCAGTACTGGCGGATTCACGGATTACTCCTTAAAACACGGAGCCAGTAAAGTAATCGCTGTCGAACTTGGTACTAATCAGCTACACCCCAGCCTTCATAACAACCCGGCAATAGAACTGCATGAACAGACCGATATAAGGGCTTTTAAAACTAAGGCCAGAATAGACATAGTAGTCATCGACGTGTCTTTTATTAGTCTTCGTGAAATCCTGCCTTCTGTTGCAAAACTGTGCACATCAGATACTCAGATAATTGCCATGTGCAAACCCCAGTTCGAAGCTAAACAGAGCAGCGTATTCCACAAGGGAGTAATCAAGAATGAAAAAATCCGCCGTGAAGTATTAAAAGACTTTGAAAATTGGGTTAGGCAACAGTTTGTCTTAATAGATAAAGCAGACTCTTCTGTAAGTGGCAGCAAGGGTAATTTAGAACGATTCTATCTTCTTAAAATCCAAAGCTAAAAAACATACAAAAAAATAATACAAGAATTTGTATATAAACAGTGTCATATCATTGACAAAATGCAAATTCTCTGCTAGTATATCTATAGCAATTAGCTAACATAAAAATAACTTAGAAATACAGATCAGCCGGCATCGGCCTCTGTTTTCTATTGCTAAAAAACAAAATGTCTCAACTTCAAACCACATTAAGCCACCAGTATCACGAGCAATATGCTTTGTTTTTAATCAGGCTTCACTGGCTTGAGTGGTTTATCAAGAAGCATTACGTACATGTACTTCAGGAAGCTGGTATCGCAGTTGGCGTTTTAGTCGCTATACAACTCCTGTACCCAGTTACTTTCGCTCGTCCTAGGACATTTATCGGCAACAACAATTACGGGTTTAAATCATATGATTCCACCGTTTCTAAACTGAATCAGCTTAACAGCAAACAGGTTAAAGTCGCTTTAGCTGGGAGAGACATCACTACCAAACTTAGTGATACGGGACTTCAGGTAAACAGCGAAAACATTGCTAACCAGGCTATAGATTACAAGTGGTATGAAAGGTTGATTCCGTTCAGTATTCTTGCTTCCAAGAACTTTACTGAAATTAAGCTGTCTAAAATTAATCCTGACCAAACCAATAAATTTGTAACTAGCATAAAAAACTTTGATACGTCGGCTGCCGATGCTGAAGTAAAGCTGGTTGAAGGTGAAGTGCAGGTAAAGCCGGCTGTAATTGGAGCTAAGTATAAAGAAGAGGCTGTCAATAACGCACTAGAGAATATTACTTTGACTAACGAAGTAACAATCAAGGTACCAGTTGAAAATAGTGATCCTGAAATCACTACGTCTGAAGCTGAAAAAATTGCTGCAATCATAAAGCAGCGGATCTCAACCCCGCTTGTTATTAACATAGATGGTGACAAATTGGACGTCACTTCAAAACAGATGGCTGCCTGGATAAGTCCGGTTAAGAATGACAAGGGTGACCTTGTAATTACATATAACCGAGATCAAATAAAAGAAACTCTTAAATCATTGCAGTCAAAGATATATATTTCCCAAGTAGCTAATACAGTAACGCTGGTCGACGGTGACGCAGTCGGATCGACAGCTGGCAAACGAGGCCAAATACTTAATCTTGAACAAACAGTCGATGCCATTATCGCCGATACCAGTGCAGGTAGGACACAGTCTACAGGTGTAGTATCTCCGGTGAATGCGTCTACCCAATATATTAGAAGCTACACTAAATCTTCTAAGGGAATGCAGGCGCTGATAATCGAATGGGTAAAAAGCCACGGCGGACAGTACGGCGTATCCATGGCATCTCTTGACGGATCTATTTCTGCCAGCGTCAATGGTGGTACAAGATTCACCAGTGCCAGTATTTACAAGTTGTATTTTGCCGATATCGTTTACAACAAGGTTGCTAGCGGTCAGCTGAGCCTAAGCGACCCAATCAATGGTAGTACCATTGGCGGCTGTATCGAAGTCATGATAGTCCGTTCCGATAACTCGTGCGCTATTGCCTTGGGCAACTTAGTCGGCTGGAGTGCAAACGACGGCTACCTACATAACCAAGGATTTGGCTCGACTACTTTTGCTTCCAGTGGCCACCTGACTACTGCCAATGATACTGCTAAGCTTCTAAGCAAGCTAATGGCCGGCAGTTTAATTTCAAGCGACCATAAAAACCTGCTTCTTGGATATATGGGTCGAAACATATATCGATCAGGTATACCAGCTGGATCGTTAGGCAGCGTTGCCAACAAGGTCGGCTTCTTGGACGGGCTGAACCATGATGCCGGTGTTGTATATCACCCGAAAGGAAGCTACGTTTTAGTCGTAATGTCTAACGGTTCCAGCTTTAGTAATATTGCAGATCTATCCCGCAAGATCAGCAACTTAATGAACCAATAACTTTAGTAGCATAAGCTGTTTCGGGTTAAAATAATCTATATGTATTTCAAAAGCCGGGCGGAAGCTGGCCAAAAACTTGCCAAATCTCTAGCCAAGTACAAAGGAGTCGATTGTACGATCGTCGCGCTTTCGGACGGGGCGGTAGTTTTGGCCGCTCAAGTTGCAAAGAAACTGGAGTGCCCGATTACTATGCTGTTGGCTGAGCCGATCAAAGCACCCGGTGAGACTACTGAAGTTGCCAGTATCAACCAAGAAGGAACCTACAGTCAGAACAGCTACTATACCAAAGGCCAGCAGGAAGAGTTCGATATGGAATACCATGGCATATTCGAACAGGAAAAACGTGACAAATTGAGCGAAATGCACCGGCAGTTAGGCAAGAATGAGCTGATTAAAAAAAGCCTGTTAAAAGGTAAGACTGTAATATTAATTTCGGAAGGCATGGGCAGCTCGTCGACAATTGATTCGGCTGCAGTATTTTTAAAGTCAATTAAAGTAAAACGGCTCATTATTGCCGCACCGTTTGCAGCTATCAATGTTGTCGACCGAATGCACTTGTTAGCAGATGAAATAGTCTGCTTGAGCGTTATCGACAACTTTATGGGAATAGACCATTATTACGACGACAATTCAGTGCCGACTCACGAAACAGTAGTCAGTACTATCCAATACATGCTGATGAACTGGGCTTAGTTAATAGGAGCAGGATTATATAAGCCTTTAGACGTTAAACCGGAACTCTACTACATCGCCGGGCTGCATAACATAAGTTTTGCCCTCGGTCCGGACTTTGCCGGCGGCTTTGGCAGCTTGCTCGCTTCCAGCAGAAATAAGATCTTGGTAGTCTACAATTTGGGCAGCTATAAAACCGCGTTCAAAATCCCCGTGGATTACACCAGCTGCCTGCGGGGCAGTGAAGCCTTTCTTGATAGTCCAAGCCCGGACTTCTTTTTCTCCAGCCGTAAGATAGCTCTGCAGATTCAAAGTGTCATAGGCTGCGTGGATTAATTGAATAAGTCCAGACTCTTCCTGGCCGTAGCTTTCCAGCATTTCTTTTCGGTCGTATTCTTCCAGGCTTCTAAGTTCGCTTTCCAGTTTTGCGCAGATGAATACGGATTTAGACGGAGCAACTAAACTAGACAGCTCTTTCTTTTTGTCGTTATTTGTCAGGGTTTCTTCGTCGACATTAAAGACGTAGATTACTTTCTTGGCTGTGATTAGCTGTAGGTCGGATATATGTTCTTCGACTATATCCAGCTGGCTAGCTAGCTTACCTTCGTTTAGGCCCGACTGAATTTTTAAGTATGTTTCAAGCACCGGCTTGAGCTTAGGATTAGCCCGGGCTTCTTTTTCAAACTTAGCCAGCCGTTTGTTAAGTGTTTGGATATCGGCTAGAACCAGCTCGGTATTAATTACTTCAATGTCTTTTTTCGGATCGTGCTGTTCGTCGACATGCAGGACATCGCTGTCACTAAAAGCTCTGACGACATGAATAATAGCGTTGGTACTTCTTATGTGGCTCAAGAACTGGTTGCCAAGTCCTTCACCTTCGCTGGCACCGGCTACAAGGCCGGCAATATCTACGAAGGTTACTGTCGCCGGCTTGATGTTATTAGTTTTGTACAATTCGCCTAGGTTCTTCAACCGCATATCAGGAACCGGTACGATTCCGGTATTCGGCTCGATAGTTGCGAAAGGGTAATTGGCGGCTAGTACTTCAGCATCTGTTAATGCATTGAACAAGGTAGACTTGCCGACATTAGGCAAGCCGACAATGCCAATACTTAGCATTTAACCCAACCTGTTCTTGTTTAATTGCTTGTGTTGTGTCTCTTGTATCGCTATGCTCAACATCTAACCCTACCTTGTTTACAGTTAATGAAGTAGCATATGCTGGTATTTTTCCGCATATCCTTACGTTCTCCTTCGTTGCTATTATTTTATCAACTATCTTCCTCACAGTAAAAAGCTTATCTTCATAACCCAGATTACTGAGGTACTGCTTGAAAGGCTCTGCGGAGGTTTCTAGATCAATTTCACGCAATTGTGCTAACTTGTCGGCTTCTGGCTTATTCATCAAGTCTGTAAGCTCCTTGCGACGTCTAGCGACACTATTCATCTGATCGATATATACGTTTTCAGACATTGTGTTCATACCCCAAGCTTTTACATAACGACGTTCTTCTTGTTCTAGTGCTTTGAGTTGCATTCTCAGTTCATCTTTTTTCGGACTTTGACCTGCAAGTAGCTTCTTTTCTTCTGCATAACGATCCAACTGTTGTTGCAATAGGGTAGGGTCTGTCATTAATTCACAGAGTTTAGCCCAACCTACTGTGTCTAGTACTTGTACGTTTACCCCAGCTTCAAAGCAAGCACGAGGTTTAGGAAATTTCATTAAGCGATCTGTGCAACGGTAGTAGAAGTGACCATTCTGCCCCTCACCAGTACGGCTTGCACCACAAGTACAAGATATTAACCCACCAAATAGATATGGATTCTTTTTAAAGCGTTGACTGAGTTTACCGTTACTCTTTATCTGAGCTTGAGCTTTATCATACAGTTCATCACTGATTATTCGTGGTGCTTCTACTGACAGCCACTCAGTACGAGGACGGGTCTTACGGCTACCTTTCATTGTGTGGCGATGCTGATACTTCTTCTGTGTTTTAGCCATTGGGTTTTTAGTAATTACACTCTCTGACTTGTAGTAAAAATGCTTACCAATATAAGTTTCATTTTTCAGCATGCGGTGCAGAGGACCATTAGACCACACGTCACGCTTTTGTTTCTTTGGCGGAATACCCATATCGTATAAGCGACGAATCACTTCTTTTATTGATACGCATTCAATACCAATCCATTCGAAGATCATCCTGACTACTTTGGCTTCTTCTTCGTTAATAACGAATTTGCCATTAACCTTATCTAATCCTTTACCTTTTATCGGAATGTAGTCATAGCCATAAGCTGCTTGATAGCCAAGTAATCTACCTGAACGTACCTTATTGAGTTTGCCGATACGAAAGCGTTCTGAAATTTTCATACGTTCATATTCATGGAAGATGCCCATTACTCCACCCATGAGTTTTTCTTCTGCAGAAATTCCATTGATGTCGTGCAAGCTCTTAAATGTGATCTCTAAATTGGTCAGTTCTTCAATTACTATCTCTTGGTATACGTACTTACGGGCTAGACGACCTTTATCGTAGACATACAAAATATCAAACTTCTTCTCACGAGCATCAGCCCTCATATTATCTAGAGAAGGGCGTTCAAGTATTGCACCTGACCAACCTTCGTCAACATACTCACAGCTTTCGATGAGGGTGTTGCCGTCATCTTTTATGGCTTGGCGTATTTCAGATAGTTGGTTTTGTACTGTTTCTTCATCTTTCTGAAGTTCAGTACTTACTCTTGCGTAAAGTGCAGCACGTAACATTATTTTGTTCCTTTCGTTTTGGTTGTGCGTTTTGCGATGAATGAATCTAGAGCTTGCTGGCTGATGCGATAACCCTTACCGAGTTTTATAGCTTCTAGCTCTCCTTTTTTGATGTAAGTGAGTACACTTTGCCAGTGCAGTTTTAGTAAATCTGCGACTTCTTGGACTGTGTAGTATTTCTTATCTGTCATATTAATCTCCATTATAAGCTTTTATAAGTAATTATCAATACTTACTCCTTAGAAGCATTCTCAATGTGTTCGAAATATTTATCAAACAAATAGTTGAATGCTTCCTCTATAGTGCGAGTATCGCCGTCATCGACGTACTCGTATTCAATTTCTGGTGGTGGTGCGGGCTTTTTAGACATGCTCAGACCCACCATGCTCACCACTATATTGTTCAGGCTCGATCAGTTGGGGGAAGATCAGCTTATTGCGTTTATCATTAGGGTCTTTTTCTTGTGTAATCAGCCCCTGCATTTCTAGCATGGGCAAGATTTGACGGCGTAGTATGTCATCATTCGGCAGGCTACCCTCAAGTTCAAAGTGGCGGTGAATTATTTCTTTACGACTAACCCCAATGTCATTACCAGTTATCTTAGAATTGGGTGCACGACCTACATTCTTCTGAACGTAAATTGGCACGATGTATTTCTTATAGAATTCAAAAGTATACGGTGGTAAATTATGCTCTTGGCTCTTATTTATCTTCTGCCAGACATCAAAGCCTTGATCAATATCAGCTTGAGTAGCAACTATATTTCCATTGGTGTCACGACGAAACCAGACGTTGAGTAGCGTAATGCATTTTATGATTGATAGCAGATGGCTCACATCACGCTGATGACGTGGCTTAGTGGAATGAACGTGGTTCAAAAAGCGACGCTCAATACTAGCAGGGTCGGGAACAATGATGTCATCTACATGTTCTTGTTTGATTGCTAGTACACGGTCTTTAAGCTGTTGACGTTCAGGATTGGCTTCGATTTCAGCTAAGAATTCAGCTTTATTAGCACTACGCAATGTAGCCATGTGTACGCCCTCACGCACCTTTTCGTTGCTTGTTTCAGGGCTTAGTAGAATCGCACGAGTAGCTTCTTGCTCATCTAGACGCATGCCTGCTGAACAAAATATTGTTGCAGAGAAGCCACGAATAAATATGTTCTTAGCACGGTTCGATCCTTTTTTGTCCTTATCTGTAATCTTGTAACTAATCTCTTTTTTATCGTGCGACAATACAGGGCGTAAGTTTTCTTGAAGTTTAGGGTTTGGCTGCTCTAAAAAAATCAGAATTTTTCGTTCAAGGTCTGTAATGTAAGCGTTACGCTCCTTATCGAAGCTTGCGTTGTCATGGAAAAATGCTGTTGGGGATGCACCACCATACTGACGCACATCGCCATCGGGGAAATACTGAGCCACTTGTGTTGGGATGTATGTTTTACCAGTAGAGGAGGGAGCATTGAAGCTGACATTTAGTTGACTGTCTTCAGTGTAAGCAGAAAGCATACACAAGAAGCTGACTAGCTTATTTTCGTTATCGTGTTTGATTGTAAGGTCTAGTACTTTTGCCAAGTCTTTGGTGGTTATTTCTTCGAATGTGCTAACATCTATCGGTTTTGGACCAGAGCGAAGTACTGCATTCTCAAATAAATCTTCAGGATCGGCATAGGGTAATTTGAAGTAATCTGTAAGATCACCATGTTCACCAACTTCATTCGGTAGAGTAATTTGCAGTACAGACGTTGAGGGCAGGGCTTCAGAAAGTTTCCCGATAAGATCATTTGCTCCTTGTTCTCCTGCATCATCATTGTCGAAGCAAATATATAAATGACGCACAGATGTTAGTTTCTCGATCCACTCTTCCTTAAAGGTACGAGCACCAGCAGTTGAAGTGATCGCTGGAATTCCAAAAGCACGTAATACTAAGCAGTCAAATTCACCCTCACAAATCACAAGTTGATCAGGTTTATCTTTTAATACCTCCGCATTAAAAATTGCTGCTTCTCCGCCAGTGTGCATGTACTTAGCACCCCCAGAAGGCACGAACGGGTCTTGGCGTAGTTTCATAAATTGGACACTCCCAGTAGCGTCACGTACAGGTATGGTGATCCAGCTTTTTCCGTAGAATTCACCGTAACCTAGTTCAAAGTCATCAATATCTTCGTCTAGCAGTAAGCGTTCATTCTTCAACCATTCACGAATGTTAATAGGGAGTTGGTTATGATATTTCGTAGCTAGTTTATTTAGGTTTGGCGACTGATCATATGTCTGAGGGGGCAGGGATTCAGGACGAACACCGAGTGCTTCACGTAATCCTTTACTGCCGCCCTTTTCGCCACACTTGTGACAGAAATACTGACCTGTGTTGGCGTTTATATATAGGTGAGCTTCTTTTCCACGACTATCAGCGTCACAGTCATTAAAGATGCAGTGGGTGATAAGCTCATCGCCGTGCTCACGGAAATCAATATTGTTATTTGTAAGTAATTCTTTAGTTGTCTGTGTCATTGCTATACTCTTTCTCTACTTCAGCGAAGCGTTCAGATAATTCGAGTGATACATCGTTGTGATGTTTGGCATCTACGAATAGATGTCCCTTCCAGTAAGCCTCCTCAAGTTTTTTAAGTTCTGGGGCTGTTTTGAAGTGAAAAACATACCCATTGCACTCACATTCAGGTACAGGGTGTAAATTGATCAGCTCATGTCCCTTTGTGAGAAAGGCGATAGCCAATCCTAGATCATGTGTATCGTAGGAGGTCATTCCTTCACCCTTTTTTCTTATTACTTTGCCCATTTGATTCCGTCCTTTCTTAAGACGCACTGAACAGATCGGTAGAGCACAATGCTGTACCGTTTCGTTCGTTATTAATTAGTTTTTCACCACCAAGTTATCTAACTTAAATGGTTATACTCTAATTATCCCAGACCACATTAAATTTGTCTGTCAATACCGTCGTACTCATCCAAGACCTTTGCAACATAAATAGCAGGCGTCCTACACTGTAAGT
>CAZWJA010000021.1:0-15577 GCA_964634445.1 uncultured Candidatus Saccharibacteria bacterium
AACTTATGCCCTGTCTGTTACAATATTAAAAACTAACCATAAGGTATTTAATGGACCCTAATATTGTTCCCCAAGACCAACCTGCCGCCCAGCCTGGCGGCCAAATCAACGAACAAGTAATTCAGCCGACTGTTAGTCCGGAGCCGCAAGCAGTTGCCCCTGCTGCGTCGCCACCAGCTGCGCCAGCTGCTACTCCAGTAGAATCAGTTTCTGCTGCTACTCCACAGACATCAGACGTACGACCGCAAGTTTTCAATCCTGGTATTAATCCGGTCAACTCAAGTGCCAGCCAGACAGTCGTCGGTTCGACTTTCGAACAACCAGCGACTGTTATCGGCGGAGATGTCTCCGGCGGTTCATTCAAAGCTCCCGGCAACAAGAAAAAGCTGTTACTGATCGGATTGCCTGTAGTTTTAGTTCTATTGGCTGTCGGTTATGTTTTCGGTATTTTCATTCCTAACAAACCCAATAATGTCTACAACACTGGACTAGACCGATCTGGAAAAGCCCTAACCAAGCTCTTAGCCAACGTCGACAAAGAACAGAGTATCAAGGAACTTAAAAAATCCGAGATTAGTTCGACCATTACCGCCAAAATGGACAACAAAACATATTCTGGTACCTTTAATTCGAAAATGGATCCGGATAAAGCTGACGGCAAGCTGGAGTTAAAGACCAGCGACAACAAAGAATCCTTCACTGTCCAATACAAGTCGGAGCTGATAAAAGGCGAGAAGCTGCCTAACATATACTTTCAGGTTACCGGGTTAAGCACCTTTGGACTGGATGCTTTTATTCCTAAGGACAAAGTTGAAAACCGCTGGTTCGTGCTGGACAAAACTTTTTGGGACCAAATGGGAACAAGCGCGGAATCCTTGAATTTATCCGGCCAGGACCAATTGACGTCGGATGACTACGCCGGAGTCATAAAGGCAATAGCCCAGATCACTGAAGACCGCATCTTTACATCCGACCAGACTAAATCAATGCTGAAAATGAAAAGCTTTGTCGGCAAGGACAAGAAAGAAAACGCTTATCAGTACAAGATGAGCCTAAACAAAGCCAACGCCGACGGCTTCTGCGACGAATTCACAAGCAAAATATCTGAAACGTCGGCATACAAAAAGCTCATTAAAAGCAAAGAAGATCAGGACAACACTAAGAAAGAATTTCTAAAAAGCTGCCAAGAAGCCGGCAAGAATATCCAGGAAGATGAAACTTTTTACATGTGGGTAGACGCCAAATACAAGCTGATCAAGAAGATTCGCTTCACCGACAAGGGCAATGCCGATTCATACAGCGAGATCGGCCAGAACTATAAGGGCGACGACGAGCTGACAATGTTCGTAAACTTTCATGACAAGACTGGTGACTTCAACGGCACGATAAACACAAACGTAAAAACCAACCTTACAAAAGGTACTCTCAAGTACAAGAGCGAGGGCGGGGCGGTCGAAGTCGATGCCAACCTGGAAGCCAAACCATTTACTGGAGACATCAACAGTACGAAGCCGGCGAATACCGTTCCGATTCAGCAGCTGTTAGAAGAGCTAGGTGCAGGTGACCTAAACGCGAAGCCGTCAGTACCTATTGGTATAGACGGCTAAAACAGCAAATTAACTAATTGCTTTTAGCTTTCATCTTTAGCTTTTTCAAACATATCTAAAAGATGACTAATAGACTCGGCATCCATTAATTTTTCCCTGAGTTCTTTAGCACCGGGGAAGCCTTCGACGTAAACTTTGCAGAATTTGTTCAAGGTTATTAGTTTTCGTTCATTATTGGTCCATGTACTTGCAAACAGCTTAACGTGTGAAGTATAAAGGTCGATCTTCTGGTTTTTGGTTAAGTCCTGCCATGGGTTTTCTTGTGAGCTGCTTTGAGCAAATACATACGGATCATGAAAAACACCCCTGCCGATCATTAACCCGTCCAGGTCGTACTTCTTGGCAATCTCCAAACCCTGAGATCTGGTTAATATATCGCCGTTGCCAACAAGCAGAGTATCGGGGGCTAGGGAAGCGCGCAGTTTGGAAATCTGGCCGACTTCATCCCAATGAACTGGAACTTTAGACATTTCTTTCACAGTCCGACCGTGTATAGTTAGCATGTTAAGTTTCTGTTGTAATAAGAATTCGTGCCATGAAAGATCAATGTTGTTAAACCCAAGCCTGGTTTTGACAGAAACAGGGAAGCCAGTTTTATCATTTTGTACCCCTTCCCTTACCGCTTGGATAATCTCCCCTGTTAGACCCCTGTCATTAATAAGTGCTGCGCAGCAACCGTTTTTAATCACCGGCTTCGCCGGACAGCCCATATTTATATCAATGCCGTCAAAGCCCATTTCAACTATTTCCTGTGCTGTCTTGTAGTAGTTCTCCGGGTTCTTGCCCCAAACCTGGGCAATTAACGGCTTCTCGGATTTGGTGAACTTGAGTTTAGGCAGCAGCTTTGGCCGGCCGGGACTTTGCAATCCATCGACATTTACGAACTCTGTAAAATATAGGTCCGGTGCAGCTGTACCGGCTATTATCTGCCGGAAAACCGTATCGGTAACATCGTCCATTGGTGCCAATACAAAAAATGGCTTTGGCAGACTAGTCAGCACTGCGAAGCCTGTCCAAGGCTCTTGAGGTGGCGGCAATCCGGTCGTTGTATACGCCTAATACCCGGCTTTCGTATTCTATGCCCAGTTCATTCATGCCTCGCCAGTTAGCAATCTTGTCTTTTTGCTCCATAAAGAACAAACGCTTATTTAATGAACGCATGGCAAGTTCTGACTTTTCCCTGGTCCAGCTTTTTTCTCGTCCAACCACTTCTAATATTTGTCGGAAAGTGCCAGACCAAACAGAAAATGCCATACCGAACAATTTAATACCCGGTACATGCGCGTATCCAGTTGCCTTTGCTTCTTTGTCTAATCTCTCAATCCGTTCGATATTGGTTTCAATTACAGGTGTTCGTTGCTGCATTTTCTCTAGCCGCTTGCTAAGATCGTCCATTTGTTTCTGCTTAGCTTGGGCCCTCTGCAGATTTTCGCTACCAAGTGCATATTTTCTTTCGGTATTATTAGCTATTGTCGCCATTAGCGAGCTTACGGATCTTGGTAAAATAATGTAGTCGGCCGCCGACATCGCTACGCCGTCGACAGCAAACCTGCCCCGAAAACCGCCCGGAAAAAGATGAGGGTAAAAGTGCTCAGGTGACGCATACTCAGCCACTGAATCTGGTATACTTTCGTGACTTAACTCATCCAGCTGGAAAAAACTTGGCATCAGGACCCGCCCAAAGGCGATCTTGGTGTCGTTTAATTCAAAATTCCTAGCCGGTAGGCCTAATCCTTCTATTCCTAGTTGTCCAATTGTTGCTGGTTTTCTTGGCATAATGATAAAAACTATTTATTGCGTTATATTACTGACAGCAAATTATTATTATACAACATTTTATATGCATACGTATATAGTCTTAAACTTACTCAAAGTTTAGTAGTAATCTTATAGCGCTTTCTTTAGCTTGTTACGGTATTTGTCGCGAGCTTTTCTACCTCGGCTATCAGCGTATAGCTTCTTAAACTCATCGAATTCTTTTTGATTTGCTGTTTTAGCTTCTTCGGGAGTAATCAGCCCTGCTTTGACCATAGCTGAACTGCCCAAAGCTCTTTCAAAACTTGATTTAGATTCACGGTACATACTCTGCTTGTTTTCAACCGCTCGGCCGACTAAGGCATCGACGTCATCATATCTTTGCTCCAATCGTCTGCGGTGGCCTGACTCGGCTGCCATTGCCAATCCGGAACGCTTACTTACTTGAGCCAAAGAATCTAATGAGCTAATAAGGTCTTTCCTGTGTGATTCAATTGAAACTGCTACGCCAGGGTTTGGGTCTGTCTGGCTTAGATCCTGTTGCGGCGTTATCGGTATTTCTGGAAACTCAACTTGAGGCAGTTCAAGTTTTGGTGCAAATTCACTTTGCTGAAACATGCTACCTTGATCTGGACTTATTTTATGTTTGTTAGCCATATATATATTATAGCATAAGCATGTTTATTTTACAAGTATTTTAAAGGTATTATTAGCTACGTTGTATGTTGCTTACTGTACTGGGTCGTTTGGAGGTGTAGGCGGCTGTGCAACTTGGAACTCTATTTCAGTGTCAGCCGAGTTGGTCTTTGTCGCGTCTGCTAGCGCATCTAATCCGGCTTGGTCTAGTTCAGCTGATTCCGGCTTTAGCTCTGATGTATCTAAGCTGTTATTTTGATCTACCTGGCTTGTTTGGCTAGTAGGAGTTACCAAATCATGCTGAACTACTGGCTGGTTTTGGTCGTTATTCATTGGCTTTATTATATCCTACCAATTATTCCCAACGAAATACCCTAAAGGCAATTGCATATACTACTATTACCCAGACACCGAGTACTCCCAACTGAGGACCAAGCTCTAACAATCCTTTGCCCTCGGTAGAAATCAAACGAATACCGTCAATTACTGGAGTCAGTGGCAGATAGGTCGAAACTCCCTGCAGCCACTCCGGCATTAAGTAGCGCGGGAAGAACGTGCCAGACAAAAACAGCATTGGGAAAACGACAATATTAGATAGTGGTGCCGACTGCTGCTCGTTTCGTGCCCAGCCGCCGATAGCTAGCCCGATTCCTAAGATTGTAATAATGCTGAATATTACAAAAAGTATAAGTTCAAAATAATTGCCGCTGATGTTGAGGTCAAAGAATATCCTGGCAACTGCAAACTGCAGGCCGACTGACACGATTCCAATTGCCGACTGGGAAATAACATTGGACAGGAAGTACTGGGAAACCCGCAGCGGTGTTGTATGCAATCGTCTGAGCACGCCCTGCTTCTTGAGTTCAGGAAAGACGTTGACCGGACCAAAGATACCCAGCCCGATAATAGAAAAGCCAAGTAACCCAGCAAAAGTGTAGTCGAACCGGCTAAGACCTGGCGTACTTAACTGTTCGCCTTTGGCTGAGAACGGAGTTTCAACTTTTACAAACTGTTTGTTTAGCTCGCCCAGCTGGATATTAAGAACGCTGGTCAGCGTTTGGCCGGCAGCTTCTGAATTCTGGGTGTAATATACTTTGGCAACTCCTGCCGGCTTGCCGTCGACCGTTTCGCCAAAGCTTTTAGGCAGAACTACAGTTGCATCTAATTGGCCTCGGCGCATCTTTTCTTGGGCTTGATCCAGTGAAGATATTTTCTGGTCAATTTTCAAGGTCTTGTTTTTCGTAGCACTTTCGGCAAACTTGGCTGCTTGGACATTGCTAGCTTCGTTTACCAGGGCAATCTTAAAAGACACGCCGCTGTTTTTGCCGAATATGCCGCCAAAGATAAACAAGAAAATCAACGGGAACATGAAGATAAAAAACAATGCAGTCTTATCGCGGAAAGCCCTGCGGATCCCGACTTTAGCGAATGTAATAATAGGCAGGAAATATTTGTTCATATTAGTCCTTTAGGTCCTTTCCGGTCAGGTCGATAAATACGTCTTCGAGATCAGCTTGTTCGACATGCTGGGCTTTTTTGAATCCGCGCTTTAGAAGCTGCTTTATAAGGTTTTTAGGGGTATCAATTGTGACAATGTTGCCATTGTCCATAATCGCGACCCGGTCGCATAGCAGTTCAGCCTCATCCATGTAATGGGTAGTCAGTATAACGGTTACACCTTTCTTTTGAATATCTCGTATAAGGTCCCACAAGTTGCGTCTGGCTTGAGGATCCAGGCCGGTTGTCGGCTCGTCTAAGAAAAATACTTTAGGTTTGTGCACAAGCGAAGCGACAACGCTGAAACGCTGCTTCTGGCCACCCGACATACTTTCGACAAAGCTGCCCGCTTTTTCCTTAAGGCCAACTTCGTCGAGTAGCTCCATGGCGTTTACCTTAACGCCGTAAGTACTGGCCATTTGCTCAAGCTGTTCTGTCAGCTTTACCTTGTCCATAAAGGCCGGACTCTGCGGCTGGACACCGATAATATACTTTACTGTTTGAGGGTCTTCAGACACGTCTATCCCGTCTACTATGGCGCTACCATCGTCGATTTCACGGATGGTTTCTATCATCTCCAGAGTTGTAGTCTTACCAGCACCGTTAGGGCCAAGGATACCGAATATTTCACCTTTTTTAACTGAAAAACTAATGCCGTTAACGACTGTTTTGTCGTCGTATTTTTTTGTCAGATTTTTGACTTCTAGAATTGGTTTTGGAGTTTTTACCATAAATTTTAGTATAGCAATTGAAGCTTAGGATGTTAAGCTTTGGAAGCTTCAATAAAGCTGACTATGAGAGCCAATAAAGCCTAAAACGATAATTGTATCATTCTGATAGGTATAAAGAACCCGGATGTCACCAGTTATATTAATGCTTCTATATCCAAGATATTTGCCTTTTAACGCATGGTTACGAAGACTGCTTTCGAATGGATTTGCCTTAAACAATTCTATGCGTCTTTTAAATGTAGCCTTAACTTTAACATTCAACTTTGCATACTGCTTATCAAAAGTCTTGGTAGTTTTTAATATCATTACAGCTTGTCTAGATGATCAAACATTTCTTCAACTGTATTAAAAGACTCGCTTACATTACCTTCGGTGATATCTTTTTCGGCTTTGGCTATTAAAACTTCCATTTTGTCAGTCATTGGTTCAGTAGTCGTGAAATGCACGCTACCAGTGTTGGCAATCTCAAATAGGTATGCGTTCAAAAGATTGCTCAAAGGGATACCGATCTGTTTAGCTACTGCTTGTGCCTTAGCTTTTGTTGCGTCATCGGTTTTAAAATTTATTGTTGCTGTTTTCATATAGTCTATTGTATATACATTAGACTTTTTTGTCAATTATAATTTAACCAAATAAAACGACCCGGGGGTACCCGGGCCGCTTGTCCGACTAAAAGTCAGTCTTATTTGTCTCGCTTGACAGTCAAAAATCCGTTTCGTGGATTTTCGTTTACTGAGAAACCTTTAGGCAGGTCAGATGCTTCAGGCCGTTCGTCCTTGCTGAAGTAATAAATTGTCTGTTCTTTGCCGCCTCGTAATACTACAGCCTTTGAGTTAAGGTAGTATGTTACTCCTTTAGAGTTTGTGTGCTTGTAAGCCATATGCTTGTTCTCCCCTTCTTAGATTTACTTACGCACCCCTAACATACTCTGTTAGCTTTTAGCTTGTCAATATGAATTACTTCTTTTACATCGGTGACCCCTGTTATATTTTACAAAAAAAGTGGTAATGTTTTACCACAATATTGACTTTATATCTGTTAAATTGTAATATATTGGTTATGTCTAATACTGAAGCTGAAAAGTTGGAAGTTGATTTTAATACCTTTGCAAAAGGTGTATTCGGCTCGCGCCATAGATTCAAAACCGGGCTGAATTTTAGACTTAAAGGTTTAGGTAAAGAACCGATAGGAATTCCATCTGGAAATACCGGCAACTCAATAGCTAAACATGATTTTTTTAGACTAGATATGCTTAATACTAAAGATAATCTGACTCCTGTTAACGAACTTCAAGCCAACAAATCAGTGCTCTGGAAAATAATTGATACAGCCTTTAGTAGTTACACTGGTAACCCAATTGATGAAAATATCACATACACTCCTACTGAGATTCCCTATGAAAAAACTGGACTCTATCTTTTCTCTTACATATCCAGGCTAACTATTGGTCGTTTCTTTGCAAGTATTGAGCCAGAAGAAAAATATTGGTCATATGAAATTTGTGATCAAACTGGCGTAACTTCAGGCGAAGTAAGTAGAGCCATCCAGGTTTTCGATAGGCTGGGTGTAACTAATATTCACAATATGAAGAATTCTAGTAATTTTATGTTTTCAGTTAATCCTTCACCTGTTTTAGACATCTATCAGACTGTTAGCGATATTTATCCTGATCAAAGATAGATTGTTTAAGGTGGTATTTGAGTTCTATATATCGCGAAGTTCGGCTTTTATCCAGCGGTCCATTATAAGACGTAGTACAAATACTGCTAGAGCGACACTAGAAATTACCAGGCTCCAGCCAGCCAAATCCGGTGACCAAGACGGTGAAACAAAGTCAAACTTATATAAGCTGTCAGGAATAGAATTCGGCTTTACTCCCCGGCTGGAAACATATTCAGTAATACATGGAATTCGGCCACTGCCTGACAAGCCTTTTGGAAATCTTTTCTCACATTCAGCCTGAGCTTCGGTGTAGACCTTGGTGTTTTCAGAACCTAATCTAGCCTGCTCAGCCTGAACTAGCCTTTCGTAGCGGTATTTAAGCTGTACAGGTGGCTTAATGGCGTTCGGTCCGGATGACAAGTTAGTATTCATATGAGCATAGACGTAAGTTCTAAGTTCCCTGAGAGCTGTTTCTACGTCCCCGTTCTGTTCGTCGACTTTGTTGACATTGTCCCTAAGTTTCAAAGCTGTCGTATTGTTGTTGCGCAGTGCAAAGGCACAGATGATCGTAAAGGCTATGCCGACAACTAAAGGCACGAAGATATTAATACCCTTTAGAATGCGTCGGAAATGCAAGAACCATTTTCTATCCATATCTTTATTCTAATCCTTTTATTTTATTTTACGTCCAGCGACTTAAACTTTTCAGTAGTAATCAAAAGCGACGCGGCAGCAGCAATGTAAAAGCCAACAATGTACAACAGCCGGCTGGTGGTAAGCAGGCTAATAAGTACCAAAATCCACCACATTGTTGCCTTGGCAATGCAGCCTAGTGATTCCATAGTAGAGATGAAAACAATCCGGAAACCTGGAAAATCATCAGCCGTATCGTACATGCCCTTGGTGTATGGCAGCCGGTAGCCACTGGTCACACCTTCGTTGGCAAGATTGACAGCAAATGCCAATGGGTATGCCGAAACAAACGGTCTGAATAAATGAACCAGTGCATTTACTACGGCACTTATTCGCAGCATTTTGCGTCCTTTGTGCTGGTCGACTTTGCGCCCAATAACACGTGCAGAAACCACTGCTGTAACAACCGACAGAGATGAAATTAGTCCGATCTTTAAAAAGACTGAATCCCCAGGCAGGACAATTGCTGCTAAGAACAAAGGCCAAAGCATTAAACAAAGTGTATTCTCTATGTTCAATCCAATATAAGACGGCAGGTACGTCAGGATGCTGCTGACCGGAAAATCATTGTATTTCAACTTCTGATTCAGCCGGGTTGGCTCCCGAGTCCGAAACAATGGCCAAAGTCCTCCTAATAGAAGCAGAATTGAAACTAGAAATATATACTTGGCACCAAACAAACTGGCTACAACTCCGGCAGCTAGCGGTCCTAATACTGATCCGATCTTTTCCATTGCCTGTTCGAATCCAATCTCTTTTCCGCCATGGGCCTTGTGCTTAATCTTAGAGAAATCAATATGGAAAGGAATAAAGAAATAACTGGCGGCGGCACCCCAGACAGCACCGGCAATTAAGGCTGGTATATGAGTGAATGAAATAGTCAGGAAAATTGCCGAAGATAATATCTGTAGCAACTGGCCGTAAACTAGGGTATGCTTGGGTCCGATCTTAGCCGTCGTATGAGCAGCCGCAATATCTACAAAAACCCGAGTCGTGAAGTAGGCCGCAAACACGCTTAGAATTGTTGTGACTGAATAATTCAGGCTGTATAAGTAAACCGGTACGAATATTCCGGTCATGCTAAGAGCAAAGGAACGCAGCATCATGGTGGTATAGATTTCGCTTAGCTCATTAAAATCAATATCACGCCATGGGTGACGGTGTCGTAGCAGTCTGTATATTATTTGTTTTAGCATAATTATTCTTATGCTTATTATGATGCAAGTTTATAGAACTGCCAATTATTGTGTGCAGTGACGTTCAAGCCATTCGGCAATTGCCGGTACATCTAGATTCTCAACGGCTATTTTAACTGCGAAATTTTCAATCTCATGTATATTTGCCTTAAATACTATATTGTTGTTTTTTAGAAAAGTTATTCCGCATAGCATTGCGGTTCGTTTATTACCATCCGTAAATGGATGATCTTGCACTATGCCCCTAATTAGTGCTGCTGCTTTATCATAAAAAGATTTAAACAGTACTTCACCGTAAATTTCTTGATCCTGTGATGCAACTACGGATTTTAACCTACCCACGTCTCTAATCCCCACCAAACCGCCGGTCTCTTTTATAGCAAGTGTGTTAATGATAATTATTTGATCGACAGTTAGAGTTATCATCTGTCAGCTAGATTTTTAAAATCTGTGTAATAGTCGTTTAGAATTTTCCTCGCGGTCTCTACAATTTCATTATTATCTTTGTTTGTGACTGTTTTTTTATTTACTGTTATTTCAACTTCATCACCAAACTTTATATTATTTAGCTTCATTTCTTTTGCTGGGATAGTAACCCCGCCGCTAGAACCAATTTTTATTACTTTTTGCGTACTTTTAATCATATTGTCATTATAACATTATTATAATACTTTTCCTAATACAAATTGTTAGATTCTTTAAGTCCTGGGTGAAGAATCTTGTTTATTCGGTATACCTGTTGTGTCTGTCGAAAGCTTTTCATTTACTACGTTCGGATCTTCCCCTTTTAGTATGCTGACAACATCTCCTAGCGACGGTGCACCGTCGTGATTTGATTGCAATGGTACGCCTAAGAAACCAGATATCTGTTCTGCCTCTTTTATTAAAGGTGCTTTTTGGATGTTACTTAAACTCATACCGTTGATGGTAAACAAGCCTTTCTTGGCTTCGTTGGCTAGCTCCAGCTCGTCATTGTTCTTTAGAATTAGGGACAGTTTGCTTTTCTTTCTGGGACTGCCTTGGTTTGAACTATTATTGGAATTTGAATAATCCAAGTAGGTAGATAGTGAAACGCATTTGATGTCTTGTGATAAGAAAGTCTGTTCTTCACTCTTGCCACCGATTAGTCTTTTAGTAATGGACGTACAGTTGCCGTTTTTCTGCAGGCTGACGTTTTTACTTCTAGCCGAAAAGGCAATTAGTACACCCATGGCAGCAAAAAATATACCTACAAACGTCCATGTCTTAGGAGAACCGGTAATGTTTTGACTGGTGACTTTACTTGTACCGATAAAGTAGGCCATGGCTAGTCCTAAAACAATGAACACCAATGCTCCGACTATCGTACCGTAACCACTATTATTTATTTCTAACGTATCGTTTGTTTGAATTATCTTCATAGCGCAATTATATAACATAACCGTCATATAGCAGGTGTTAAGCATTAATACTTCATAAACCAATTAAGGTATTATGTTTATATGCATATTTACTTCGTAGCAATTGGCGGCGCCGGCATCGGGCCGATCGCAATGGTTGCCAAACAGGCCGGCCTGACTGTCAGCGGCAGCGATAAACAGAATTCTCAGTACATCGAGTATTTAAAGAAGCACGGCATCACTAATATTCATATTGGTCAGGATGGCGATTTTATTTCCGAACTGCACGCCAAAGACCCGATCGACTGGGTAGTCTATTCTTCTGCTGTCACGATTGAAAACCCGAATGCACCGGAACTAGTTTTTGCCAAAGATAATAATATCCAACTTAGCAAACGAGATGAGTTTTTGAACTATATAATCAGCCAGAAGAAACTGAAGATGATAGCTGTTGCCGGAACCCACGGCAAAACTACGACTACAGCCATGGCTGTCTGGCTAATGACCAACCTAAAAGTTCCCGTCAGCTACATTCTGCCGGCCAAAACTAACTTCGCAGACATGGGGCATTTTGACAAAAAAAGTGAATACATCATCTACGAATGCGACGAATTCGACCGCAACTTCTTAGCTTACGAACCGCATTTGAGCCTAATCACTGGTGTCAGTTGGGACCACCATGAAATATTTCCAACCCGCGAGGACTACCAGGAAGCCTTTAAAGAATTCATCAGCCAGTCGGACTGGACATATGTCTGGGCAGAAGACTACGACTACCTTGGTCTGAACGGTACCAGTAAAATCACTGTTCTGGAATCCGACCACCCGCATATCCAAGACATAGAGCTAGCCGGTAAATTCACTAGACTAGACGCTTGGCTGGTTATCCAGGGTATCCACGAAGTAACCAAGACTCCGATAAAAGAACTAATTACCCTCATGAACCAATTTCCGGGCCTGCAGCGCCGAATGGAGCAGATTGTTCCTAACCTCTATTCCGACTACGCTCACACGCCGGAAAAGATTCGCGGCGGCATGAGCGTAGCTCTCGAAACTGCAGCTGAAAAGAACCAGAAAGTGATTGTTGTCTATGAACCGCTGACAAACCGCCGCCAGCACTTCATGAAGGACAATTACAAAGATTGTTTCGATGGAGCCGACAAAGTCTACTGGATTCCAAGCTACCTAGCGCGTGAAGACCCTGACCAGGAAATATTGACTCCTACAGAACTAATTACTCACTTATCCAATCCGGAAATAGCAGTACCAATGGAACGGGACGAAAAGCTAAAACAGATAATTGCTAAGCATATTAAAGACGGTGATATGGTGGTCGGTATGGCCGGTGGCGGTGGTAACAGCTTGGATGAGTGGCTAAGAAAAGAATTTAAATAACTGCAAACACAATACGTACTAATATTAGGTTTATTAGAAGCATTACAGCCATCCAAGAAAGTGTAGGCGTATTCTTTTGAGTCAAAATTGCGAATGCAGACATTGCTGCTAGAAATGGCCAAAAAACAATAACTCCTAAACCGGCGGCAAGACCCGTAAATATTCTCCCGCTAAGAAAAAATAATATTATCGACTGAATTACGATTGTAACTCTCATTAAATTCAAACTGGTCAATAATAATTGGTTACTTAGTTTAGTATTTGATATTTGCATAGCACGATTACCGTATCTTATGAATAACCAGCCTATTAAAATAATCAGAAAAATAAGACCGCTGTAGATAAGAGTAACTTCAGTACGATCCTGATAGTTAATATTCAATTCCATACTAACTTGTTACCACTCCAACCGGTTCCCGCTTAGATCGTACAGCTGCCCATTTTCTAGGTCTTTGGCCCGTTCTGTAAGTTGAAATATGTTGGCAGCCGAAATAGCCGGATCCAGCGGGGCATTCTTTCCGCCCATTCTTGTATTCATCCAGCCCGGATCAACACAAAAAGCATTTGTTTGGGGATGGGTAACGGCAATACTATTGGTAATGTAGTTCAAGGCTGTTTTGCTACTGCTGTACGGCCAATGGGCAGAATTGTATTGGTTGATCTTGCTAAACCGGCTCATACCGGAAGAAATTCCAACTACAGTACAAGGCTTCTTTTGTTTTGCTAATAGCATTTCAGTAATTACTTTTGGCCCGATGGCATTGGTTTGGAAAATCTTAGATACTGAATCGACCGTAACCATGTCAGCAGAATCCTCATCCGCAGATGTGTTGTCATGCAAGCCCGCGTTGTGGATTATGACATCAATATCATCTAGGCCACGCACTAGATACTCTATACTTTTCTGACTGGATATATCCAGTTCCAGCACGACTACGTTATGTTTTTCTTCTAAGCCTGGGAAATTCTTAGTATCCCGGCAGGTAGCATATACCCACCATCCCTCACTTGCATACTTCTTTACAAGTTCGAGTCCGAGTCCGCGGTTAGCGCCGGTAATTAGAACTGTATTCATCTGTTATCCCCTTTGCCTTTTATAACGCCGCGTTTTTTCCTTGACTTCAGCTTGTCGACATTATTCTGCATTATGTCGTCCAGCGACAGACCCAGGCTGTCAGCCATCAGGGCAATATACCAGATGACGTCACCAAGCTCTTTGCCAAAATCCGCAACTTCCTCTTCCGTCATTTTGCCATCGTTGTAGGCGACTACTTTCTTCCACTTTTCTACGACCTCTCCTGCTTCCCCAGCAATACCCATGGCCCAGATAGTTTTTTCCATTAGGCCTTTGTTCTGTTCGCTTGTATAGGCAGTTGTTAAAGCCTGTTTTTGGTATTCGTCGAACGTCATTCTGCCTCCTTAATTTTTACAGCACCTTCTCTTAGCACTTCCACTGCATCGTCGACTATCCGGATTACTGTCGACGGTTTGCGCTTGGACAAGTTACCACCGTCAACATAGAAATCGATTGTATTTTTAAATACTGCCATAGCCTGCTCGACTGTTTCCGACGGTTTCTTGCCTGGCAGGTTGGCGCTAGTAGTCATTAGCGGTCCGGTCTGCTTTAGAAGTTTAGCAAGTTTCTTGTCAGCAACAATCCGGACAGCCAAACCGCTGGCACCAAGTCTCAGGTAATTCGTTTTCGGGTCACCGGATGGTATAACAATGCTGACAGCTCCAGGCCAATACTGTTCGACAGCGGTCAGATACCTTTTCTTTAGTCCAAGTCCGACCAGCTGATCTACGTCGGCAGCAATTATAGTACCCGGCTTTTTGTCCCGGTTTTTAGCTTTATATAAATTCTCAACTGCAGCTACTTGAGCAGCGGAGCAGACTAAACCATACAGCGTATCGGTCGGAAGTATGCCAACTTTTCCCCTATGCAGCAAGGCAATTAGATTGTCGTCGGTTATATTGTCGAATACGGCAGCCATATTTAATTACATACTAACATTTAATAATGCTTATGCATGTACTGGTATAATTTAGTAAATGGAAATATTATTCTCGGCAATCGAAAACTCAAACAGGTTGAATCTTATACAGAATCCCGGCGACTGGCTGGGGGAGCACGGACTAAATATTTTGATAATACTGCTCGGAGCATTCGTACTACGCAAAGTCGCAGTTACTTTAGTCATCGGGCTTTTTAACCGTGCGCTCAAGAACCATCCCTTCGATTACGAAGCTGATAGAAAGAAGCGGATTGCAACCTTAGACAGCTTGTTGAACGCATTAAGCAAAATTGCAGTCTGGGGTATCGCTGTTGTCATGATAGTCGACGAGCTGGGTATTAATACCGGTCCTCTGCTGGCCAGTGCCGGCGTATTAGGCGTAGCAATCGGTATCGGATCCCAAAGCCTAATCAAGGACTTCACTAACGGTCTGTTCATTATCATAGAAAACCAGTACCGGGTCGGCGACTTTGTCCAGTTCGGAACCGTATCGGGTGTTGTCCAAGCAATTACAATTAGAACTACGATCCTGAAAGACTTTGACGGCAATGTCCACCATGTACCCAACAGTACTATTACAGTGGCTACAAACATGACCTACGGTACCAGCGGCATAAACCAGGACATTACGATCGGGATAGACAACGACCTGGAAAAAGTCGAAAAGGTAGTCAACCAAGTCGGTGAAGAACTGGCAGCTGACGAAACAATCGGTAAGAAGATCAAACGGACGCCTTATTTCGCCCAAGTCGTACAATTCGGCGACCGAGGCATAATAGTCAAAATTCTAGGTGAGACTGCTCCGGGCGCCCAATGGAAAGTAAAGACTGAGTTGTTGAAGCGGTTAAATACTGCTTTTGCCGACAACGATATAGACCTGCCGTTTTCACCTCGGGCCGGCAAATCAAGTAATCTTGATAGTCCAAAAACTAAATCTCCTAAAAAGAAATAATGGTATAAAAAAAGAAGGTTCAGAACCTGCGTAATCCAACGCTGCCGAGCCTTCAATAC
>CAZWJA010000022.1:0-11660 GCA_964634445.1 uncultured Candidatus Saccharibacteria bacterium
CAAGCATGAAATTATTTGGTCGCGCAGTCTTCCCTCTTCGATAGGCTTGGCCGGCAGCTCGCCGGCTACGTCGGCTGTAAAACCTTCCGCCACAATTTCATCCGAATAATCTACTAAAGCCCGAAAATAAACGTCTTCACCAAACATCTTCTCAAGAGCCTGCATAAAAGCAGCTTTTTCATGATCGGAGATTTCCAAGCTGGATGCCGTATCTATCTGTTCGATGAGACCACGTACCGAAGCAGCTACATTATCTGGCGTTTCCAGAAGACTGTTGTTAATGCCGTATGCAATTCCAAGCAATACTTCTTCTTTTTCTAATTTGGAATATATATCTTCAATATCCCAACGGTTGGATCTTTGGCTTAAGGTTTCATTACCAGAAAGCAAGTTAATTTGCATTTGATCTGATATGGTGCCGTATTTGTGCTTATCCTGTTCAATTACAACCAATTTTTCCTGATATGTCTGGTTTGGTTTTAGGGCCAAATCAACGCCAAGTTCTAAGAGGGTATAAGTGATGACATTCTGCACTCATATGACTTCGTCATGGTCGACCTGTTCTAATGGTCTTTCAGGAGGAAAGTCGTCAGCCCTGCCTTGCTCAGGATATATATCGCTCATATACAAAACCATACAACTTTAATATATATTTGTAAATAGTTGGTAATATGAAGTACTAGATAATTGTTAAGTTTGACTAATAATTGTAAAATAAAGCTAATGCATAAGATTACTAGTTCGCTGTCGCTCAATATTAAACGGGGTCTTCTATTATCAGCCGCCCTGCTGCTTAGCGGAATTAGTACGCTTGTACTTACAACTCAAAAGGTTGAAGCTGCAACTTTGACTATTAATACGCCTACAAACGGCCAGCAGTTCGCGGGCAACAGCTTTACAGTTTCTGGAACAACCGAAACAAACGCAACCGTAGCATTAATCCGCAACGGTCTAACGATAGCCGTCACTAAATCGGACGGCTCTGGTAATTGGTCGGCGGAATTGAACAACTTGCCTGATGGCAACAATACCATTACGGCAAAAGTAATCAAGAACAACGGCTACGGTTATTTCCCGAGCACTCCGGACGGCTCAACCTATGCGCTAAATGAATTCCGCTTGTCGGATAACGTAATTAACAGCCAAGCCGGTTATCCGCTTTCGCTTACTACTGCGAACTTAGGCTACATACCTTCCCAATCTGATGATATCCTAATGGGTGCTGGAAGTTTTACCGGGGGCCCGCCGAGCAAATATGACATTAGCGACAACATAGCTCCGGTAGATGTAATTAATTATCCTGGCGGTGCTTTAGCCAACGTCGGAGCATTTTCGCCTGATGGAAATACATATTTTTCACCGGACAATGCTACTAATAAAATATCAGTAGTCGATGTTCCGACTAATACTTGGGAACAGCAGCTTACTTTGCCTGGCAATCCGATTACTGCCTGGGCTTCCCCTGGCGGAAAGATATATGTCGGCAATCATAAAATAGATAATTCGGAACCGCCGAATATGAGCATTATCGATCCAGATACGCTAGCTATAACTTCATTTGCCCTGTCTTGTAATAATGAATCATTTGCTACAACAGCTACTTTCTCACAAGACATAAGCTACCCATATTATTTCGTACATTGTTTCGGTGATGCTGGAAAATTTAAAACAGTAAAACTAAAAATATCAGACAACAGCGAAGTTGGTTCTTGGTCGCTTCCGAATTTTTGCACCAACCGGCGGCGTGATGAATATAGACAATTCCAAGATGTACTTAACCAGTAGTGCAATTGCCGGCACCACTAATACCGACCAAATCAGAGTAATAAATCCCGAAACCGGCGCCCAGTTGAAATCGATTACAGCCGCCGCAGGAATAATCGGTTTCATGCAGAGTCCTGATTTCCAGTATGCCTACATCTCTACCCCCGGCGGGAGCTTTAGCAGCACTGGTTACGACATATTAAATATGTTTACCGACGAAATAACTCATGTCAATTTTGATGAAGTTATCCCAATTATTACCGTGCCTTCTAGCAACGTTATCACTGCTAATGTCAGCGTCGGTGTCGTACTGGGTGTAAAAACAGCTTCAACTACTGTTGGCAATTTAGCTGAAACTGGAGCAATCGCAATTCCAACAACCTTACTGTTGGGTTTAATTCTAGGTTCCTTCAGCTATACATATTATGATTACCGCCGGCACAAGCGGCCGCTGATGGACGTAGACAATTCAATTAGATACAGCTACACATATCTTCACCATTTAAGAACTGTATCTGTCCCGACTGTAAAATACAGGATAAGTACCAGGCTGCCTGACAAGGCTCCGGAAATTATCAAGTCTGACTAACTTGCAGTATCCAATATTTGACTCATGTTTTTGAACTCAGTAGTGTCCTGTGGGTATAACTGTAATTTAGTGTTTAAAAACTAGGAATAAGCTTATAAGGCAAAAGCTGCACATTTGAGGGCAGAAATATTACTCAGTATATTTACAACTCAACTAAAAAGATATACTATGCAATGCTATGGAAACAAAAGCTAATCTGCTGCCTATTGTAATGGGCAACGAAGAAGAAACAGGTCTGCAGGTTACCGACTTAGAGCACCCGAAACGCTTGCTGGACGAGCACGGTGTGACTGATTTGTGTGAAAAGCTTCCAATTTTTATACCAGATAATATCCGTTCTGCAGATAGTCAGTATACGTTAAACGGCTTCCGTATTTATATAGGCCAGACTGAATTTGGCGACCTGACTAATCCGGAGAGAGCAACGCCCGAATGCCGGGATCCGGATAGCTTGACGACTTACATGAGAGCAAGCGAGGCAATTTTTCAGACTATGCTTAAAAATTACGTCCAATTCGTGTCAGATGATGAAGACGAACCTTTTCAGGCTAGATGGCAGCGCCGGGTTGTAGATTCAAATAATTCTAGAAAGGCTAGCCATGACAACTATGGATTTATCGGTTTTGATAAAGAACAACTGGAAGATATAGCATCAAATATTACCTTTCAAAGTTATATTGCAACTGCCGGCATGGTCACAGGAGCCGGGCATATCAACAGATACGGCCTCAATTTTACGCAGAAAATGGACGGCCTGGAAGATATTACTGGCAAAGCTTACAAAGGGACAATATGCAATGTGTTCCTTGAGTCGGAAGCAACCGAGAGCGTCCGGTTTGAAGTCCGTTGCAACGATATTAATATTTCAGATTGGGCGGCAAGGAATAGAGTTGGTTCAATGGCTATGTTTTTAGCGCTCATACAAACGGAAGCAGCAGAAAAGCTTAAACCATTTACAGAAAGTTTGGAAATAGAAGCCGGCAATGTCTTTTCGATTAGAAATATGTGCTGGATTGAAGACGATATTTCGGGAGGCCTAAAACTTACAAGCCGCCAGCAGGCCGGCCTAGACTTTCAGTTAAAAGCAACCGAACTCATGCTGGATAGTCTGCCTAATTATACGGATCTGCCTGACAGTTATTTCAGGATCGCGTTAGCGCGGTATAAATTTCTGGAAGACTTAAAATATGTTGCCGGTGGTTCGGCAGAAGATGTTAAACTGCTGGCTGACCGAGCAGACTGGGCAGCAAAATTCCACTGGGTACTGAGGCGGAAAGAAAAAGACGAAGAGTTTGGTTTGTCCCGATCCACGACTGACTATATTGCTCAGTCGCAAGATTTGTCTTACGACCTGATTGAAATCAAAGCTTTACCTGGAGAAACTGCTTCAGTTCGGAAGGGCATGGGCTATAAGCTGCGAGACAGGGGAGTATTTCTGGGCACGGTAGACGAAAAAGACGTCAAAAAGGCTGAAATACTGCCGCCTCAGGATACGCGGGCAAAAGCAAGGAAAGAACTTCTAAAGAACTACTACGTGTTAAATTGTTATTGGGAAGAAATTACCGTCGGCTTCGACGAACATGATAACGTTGCGATAGAACTTGAACCCCTTCACGCAGAATTGACCGACAACCAGAAAGCAATATTAGAATACTTCAGATATCCATCTAAAATGTAATAATCTTTCCAATTGATTGTGCTTATTCTAAGTTTTTGTATAGTATAATTTGGTAGCTAGGCGTATCAAAAAAATTAACGGCCTCTTCCCATACAACGGAGAAATTTGTGAACGATAACCAAGAATTACATAAACAAAGCGAAGCCACGCATGTCTCTATATCTCGCAAGCGTAAACTTAAAAATCCATTAAGTAGAAAGGCGACTTTAATACTATCAATAGTAGTTGGTGTAGCGGCATTACTAGGTGCAGTTTATTACTTAGGCTTTACCAATGGAGAGAACAAACAGAAAGCGGTAGCTAAAAAAACGCTCATCAGTCCAAGTGCAAGTAATGCGAGTACTTCTAGGCGGTGGAGTGCAATCGGTTCGGTTACCGATATTTCTGAAAAGCAAATAAAAATAAAAGATTCCCGTGGCCAAGAGCAAACCGCAGTTATTAACAAGGATACGGTCATTACAGGTGCTGACGGTAAAAAAACTGATTTTACTGCTATTAAGAAAGATTCACGCGTAATTGGAACTGGAACAAAAAACGAAAAAGGTAACACTCTGACAGCTACGCGGATTCGAATTCAGAAGTAGAGATTTATATTACTTATTTAATTAATATTTAATTTTTACTTACAATAGTCGCTAGTTTTGCCGGCTACTTTATCTCCACCTGGAAGTGCTTTTACGACTTTAGAATCCTTGTCGTCTAGAAGATCTAGCCAGCACAAGCCATGGTATGCCAGTTCTCCGGTATCGGCATGTGCCGTTTTGTAGGAGGCATCTTTGGATGCTTCGTTATTGCTGCGCAGGTCGTACACACCGTAGTCAAAAGTTACATTCTTAGTGTTTTTAAATCCAATTACAGTTGCTATCTTATCGCCAGTCTTGAACGGCACCATCGGTAATACTTTAGTGGTTCTAGAATCACCGGCAGTTGCTGCCGGTAGCTTGTCAGCAATTGCTTGGAAGGCTGGTGTAAGTTCGCGTAAGTGTCCTACTCGGATCATGATGCCGCAGGAATTAACTATGTCAAAGTCATATTGGATTTCGCCGCTTTCCGTGAACCTGTTGGCCCGGAAAACTGATCCGTTAAAAGGCATTACAACATCCACGTTGTTGTCCGTCTTGTTGTCGAACCGGAAGGCGCCGTGCGGCTTGTAGTTACCACCCTGGCCAGTAAAGGTACCCTGCCGTGTTTGGCCGGGATACAAAATTGAAGTTATGATACTGCTATCTGTAACTGGCAAGTTTAGCTGAACCGGATCCGGACAAGCTGGCGGTTTTGTGTCGTAAGGCATGCTAATCCAGCCGCCACGGCCATCTGCTTCCCAGGTAATTTTGTCGTTAATTGGCCAATCTGTTTTCGCAGTCGTACTACTGGTCGTAGTAGATGTTTTAGAGGTATTATTAGAATTATTGTCTGTACTTGTCTTTTTACTGTTCATTACTTTGTAGCCGGCAAAAGCTGCAACGGCTACGAAAAGAATAAATCCGAACAGCAAAATATGACCTGCGCCCGATTGATTGATTTTAGTTATTTTCTTCATATCATTACTATATACTTATGTTTTTATTAGCTCAATATAGCCATTCTGCTTAAGTTAATGTAATCTATATAGTATCTGACTATAAATAGTTAAAAGGGATATTTATTTAATGGACAACTTATCACAGCCAAATGGCTTTCAGCAGACTAGTGCTGGAAACTCGAAATCTAAAAAGAAGTTAAGTAGAAAAACTATGATCTGTCTGGGGATAGCATCTCTTACACTATTGATTCTAATTGGTATATTTTATGCCGGCGACCGTAGGGGTGCTAGGCGTCAAAAAGCATTGGATGACAAAAAGAAGTCTACTTCGACTGCTGCAGACTTTAAGTCAAATATAATCAAAGATTACTGGAGCATAGTCGGATCTGTCGAAGACGTGTCCAACAAGTCTATCAAGGTTAAGAACAATAAAGGTCTGGTAGAAGAAGCTGAAGTTACAAGTTCAACTAGTATCACGGAAAAACCGTCAAAAAAAGTTGAAATTGGAGCTGTAAAAAAAGGCGCCAGGGTTGTTGTCACGGGTACGAAAACAGACGACGGTAAAATTACCGCCAAAGTTATTCGTATCCAATAATAAATCTCAAACTCTCGTCCTTAAAATTTAAGTATTTTTTTATCTGATTCTGATCTGTTGCTTGTGCTATAATAAGCATAAGCTTAGGTGCGAAATATATATGTTTGAGGCACTCCAAAAATCATGATAAATAAAGCGCAGGAATTCAGGGAATTTCTTAATAATTCATATTACCGGCATAGCTATGCCCAAATGGTAAAAGTACGCTGTTATCTCCGGCTTTTTCTGCTGCTTTCGGGTACTGTTTTAATTACCGCAATAGCTAGTAAAATTCCATTTATCCAGGCGATTATCAATCCCGATGCCGTCAAGCGGGGAGACAGTTTAGTTGAGAGCGCTCAACATTTTCAATTCTTATCTGATTCCAAAGTATTAATATTTCTAGTCCTGCCAGCTTTAGTTATAGCCCTGGCTTCATATTTGTTTATTGATTACCGAGCTCACCATGCTCCTCTGGTTCGGGAAGATCCCAATGTTAGTTATAAGTTTACCCACCACTTGAGAGTCATCACTTTACCTATGATTCGCTATAAGCAGAAACCGCTGACCCAAATTCTAACATTCGGAAGCATGCTAATTGCTGCCATGATGGTGACTATGCTTGTTTCTTTACCTAAGAGTTTCGCCTATGCACCAGATGAATTCGTAACCACTTGGAAGACTGACAATCCTGGTGTATCTGGTAATAATCAAATAACTATCCCAACAAATCCTGGGGGTGTGTATAACTATGACGTAGATTGGGGAGACTCTTCTACAAGTACAGGTCAGACCGGTAATTCAACCCACACTTATGCTTCTGCAGGTACATATACTGTAAAAATAACAGGTACATTCTCAAGTATATTTTTTGCTGGAGGTGGGGACAGTCGAAAAATACTAACCGTTGAACAATGGGGCAACAATCATTGGACGTATATGGGTATGGCCTTTAGTGGAGCTAGCAACCTGACAATTCCTGCTACCGATACACCGGACTTGTCTGGTGTTACAAATTCTAGTTATATGTTTGAAAATTGCACAAGTTTCAACCAGCCGATTGATGATTGGGACGTAAGTCATGTTACAGATATGAGTTTTATGTTCTCTGGTGCATCAAGTTTCAACCAGCCGTTAAATAGTTGGGACGTCAGTCATGTCACTTCTTTTGATGCTATGTTCAGATCTGCTTCTAGTTTTAACCAACCGTTAAACAACTGGGTTACTTCCAGTTTACAAGGCACTAGTTATATGTTTAATTATGCAACTAGCTTTAACCAGGATATTGGCGGTTGGGATATGAACGACGTAACCAGTATTAGACGAATGTTTATGGGAGCTACGGCATTCAACCAAAATATTAGTTCTTGGGATATGGTTGGAATTACAGACGTGAGCTTTATGTTCTATAACGCGACTAACTTCAACCAGCCACTTAACGCCTGGAACATGAGTACGGTTACTAATATGAGAAATTTGTTTTATGGTACAACTCACTTCAACCAGCCACTGGATACTTGGGATACCAGTAATGTAACCAATATGGACTGGATGTTTAGCTATGCTACTGTGTTTGATCAGGATATTAGCAGTTGGGACACTGGTAGCGTTGGAAATATGTATCTAATGTTTTATCATGCCGAAGTTTTTAATTCACCTTTAAATACATGGGATGTTAGTAATGTTACTAATATTCAATCTATGTTCCAGAATGCTTATGCATTCAATCAGCCTCTTGATCAATGGGACATCGGCAATGTGACAAGCCTATATCAAACCTTTGCCGGAGCATCGTCGTTTAATCAAAATATTAATAGTTGGAACACAATTAGTGTGACAGATATGCAAGGTGTGTTTGTCGAAGCAACATCATTCAACCAGCCTTTAAATAACTGGGTTACCAGTAATGTAGTAACGATGTTCAGTATGTTTGCTTTTATGCCTAACTTCAACCAGCCATTGGATACTTGGGATACTAGTAATGTAACAAACATGAATCAGATGTTTGCTCAAGCACCTTCCTTCAATCAGCCATTAAATACTTGGAATTTATCTAATGTAATTGATTTAGATTCAATGTTTTCGGGGGCTACTTCTTTTAATCAGTCGCTTGCTAGTTGGGACGTTTCATCAGTATCAAGCATGTACAACATGTTTGGAAATGGAGCCGGTGTTTCTTCTGCAAATTACGATGCAACTTTAATTAGCTGGAGCAGCCAATTACTTCAGAATAATGTCCAGCTTACTGCTGGCACAAGTAAATACTGTAATGCAATTGCGGAGAGGGCAAGCTTAATAAGTACATATAACTGGACTATAACTGACGGTGGTTTGCAATGCGATTTAGCACCAAATGAATTTGTTACAACCTGGAAAACAGATAATCCAGGATTTTCTGCCAGTAATCAGATCAGAATACCAATTGGAGTTGGTGTTTACAATTATGATGTAGATTGGGGTGATTCTAGTACCAGCACTGGCTTAACTGCAGCGACTACTCATACCTATGCGTCGCCAGGTACATACACGGTTAAAATAACCGGCACTTTCCCTCATATGTATTTTGGCGATGGGCAAGATAATAATAAGATTTTATCTGTCGAACAATGGGGAACGAATCCTTGGCAGGAACTATACCGTGGATTTTATAACTGCTCTCATTTAGTAGTAAATGCTACCGATACGCCCAATTTATCAGGGGTTACATCTTTATGGGAAATGTTCTTCGGCGCAACTTCATTTAATTCGAATATTAATACTTGGGACGTCAGCACAATTGATTTTATGGCTAATATGTTTGCCGGAGCAACCAGCTTCAACCAACCTTTAAACTCATGGGACGTGAGCCTTGTTACTAGTTTTACGGGAATGTTCAATAATGCGACTTCATTTAATCAACCTTTGAACAACTGGGATACTTCTAACGCGACCGACATGCTCGCAACTTTTCAGTCAGCTACTGCCTTTAACTCGGATATTAGTACTTGGGATACTACAAATGTTACGAATATGTTCCTGATGTTTGCCGGAGCAACAGCTTTCAATCAGCCGATCGGGTCATGGAACGTCAGCAATGTTACGGATATGTACGGCATGTTTTCATATGCCAACAGCTTTAATCAACCGCTAAGCAGCTGGGTAGTGACAGGACTTACTTCGACTCAAGATATGTTTCTACATGCAACCGCTTTCAATCAGCCGATTGGGTCATGGAACGTAAGTGGAATAAGTAATATGCAGAGTATGTTTTATCTGGCAAATTCCTTTGACCAGAGTCTAGCTGGATGGAACGTCAGTAATGTAACCAACATGACCAGCTTCTTTAGTATCACCTCAGGATTGTCGACACCAAATTATGATGCTACTTTGACCGCATGGAATGGCTTGTCATTGCAACCAGGAGTTACATTGAATGCCGGCACAAGTACTTTCTGTACGTCTGAATCAGATAGAGCAAATATGATTTCTTCAGACGGGTGGACAATTACCGATAATGGTAAAAACTGCCCTGTTGACACTACATCATTTATCACCACTTGGAAAACAGATAACCCGGGCGTATCAGCCAGCGACCAAATAACTATTCCAACATACTCATTAGAGACATATAACTATGATGTAGATTGGGGTGATTCTAGTTCTAGTACTGGCCAAACAGGAGATGCGACTCACACTTATGCAAGTGCAGGAACGTATACGGTAAAAATAACCGGCACATTCCCAAGGATATACTTTAATGAATCAGGTGATGCACAAAAGATATTGACTGTTGAACAATGGGGTTCCAACCCCTGGACCTCAATGAGTAGAGCTTTTGGAGGCGCGTCCAACCTAACAATTCCAGCTACTGATGCGCCTGACTTATCGGCTGTCACTAGTCTTTCTAGAATGTTCATTTATGCAACTTCTTTGAACTCAGATTTAAGCAGTTGGGATACCGGCAATGTTGAGGATATGAGCCAAACATTTCAAGGCGCAACATCTTTCAACCAACCACTAAATAGTTGGGATGTCGGCAGTGTTACTTATATAAGCGGAATGTTCAATAATGCGACTTCCTTCAACCAACCACTTTACAGTTGGGATGTTAGTTTAGTCGAGAATATGAACTACATGTTCGACGGAGCAAGTGCTTTTAACCAAGATCTGAGCAACTGGAATACTAGCAGCTGTCTTACGATGTACTCCATGTTTAGTGGAGCCACTAGTTTTAATGGTGATATTACCACATGGAATGTGTCAAATGTAACTGATTTTGGTCTGATGTTTATTGATGCAAGCAGTTTCAATCAAAATCTAAATGCATGGAATACTAGTAGTGCTACATCTTTGCGCTTAATGTTTGCCGGTGCAACTTCATTCAACCAATCATTGGCATCTTGGAACGTTACTAACGTAACAAATATAAATGGGATATTCAGTGGTGCCACTTCATTCAACCAATCACTGGCGTCATGGAACGTCAGTAATGTTTTGGATATGACCAATATGTTTGCTAGCGGTTCCGGCCTCTCGACTGCCAACTACGACGCAACCCTAACCTCTTGGAATGCCTTGACACTCCAAAATGGTGTGACATTTGATGCTGGAACCAGCACCTACTGTAGCTCTGTAGCTGACCGAGCCAATATGATTTCTTCTGACGGATGGACAATAAACGATAGTGGTGAAAGTGTCGGTTGTGGTGGCTTTGCGCCAGATGAGTTTGTGACTACGTGGAAGACGGATAATCCTGGTGAATCGGACAGTAACCAAATTAGCATACCCGCATACCCATTCGAATCCTATAACTATGATGTTGACTGGGGCGACGGTAATACTACCACCGGCGAAATGACATTCTCAACCCATACGTATGCATCGCCTGGCACTTATACAGTAAAAATAACCGGCCTCTATCCCCGTATTACAACCGACATAGCAGGGGACAGAGAAAAACTTCTTTCAGTGGAACAGTGGGGTTCTAATCATTGGTCATCCATGTCTTATGCTTTTGCGGGAGCAAGCAACCTATCAATTAACGCAACCGATACTCCAGATTTAAGCGGCGTGACTGACATGTCCTTCATGTTTCAGTCGGCTACCAATTTTGATTCGGATATAAGTACCTGGAACGTCAGTAACGTGACCAATATGGAAGGTATGTATCATGGCGCAAATGCATTCAACCAGCCGTTGAATTCATGGAACGTAAGTAACGTGACCAATATGGATTCTATGTTCGCTTTTACTGATGCATTCAACCAGCCGTTGAGTTCATGGGATGTCAGTAACGTGACCAATATGGCCTCAATGTTTTATTGGTCTAACTCATTTAATCAGTCTCTAAACTCATGGGTAACCAATAGTCTTACGACAACGAGAGACATGTTTAGTAGCACGGCTTCATATAGCCAGCCTATGGATTTTTGGAATACGACTAACATAACTGATATGAGTAATATGTTTAGTTATACAACTAACTTCAACCAACCACTAAATTCATGGAATGTGAGCAATGTGTCTGACATGACCGCACTATTTGCGGGAGCGA
>CAZWJA010000022.1:11760-15207 GCA_964634445.1 uncultured Candidatus Saccharibacteria bacterium
GAGCAATGTGTCTGACATGACCGCACTATTTGCGGGAGCGAACAGCTTTAACCAGCCGTTGAATTCATGGAATGTGAGCAATGTGTCTGACATGACCGCACTATTTGCGGGAGCGAACAGCTTTAACCAGACGCTTAACTCATGGGATGTTAGTAGTGTTACACATATGCCCATGATGTTTGCGGACATTTCTTTCTTTACCCCGGCGTCTCCGGGAATCGTCTTTAACCAACCGCTAAATTCATGGAACGTGAGCAATGTTACAGATATGCAAGGCATGTTCTTAGGCGCAGAAAATTATAACCAGTCGCTTGCTAGCTGGAACGTCAGCAACGTGACCGACATGACTTATATGTTCGGCGATGCCGGCGGACTTGCTCCAGCTTCATCCGGCCTCTCGACTGCCAACTACGACGCAACCCTAACCGCTTGGAATGCCTTGACACTCCAAAATGGTGTGACATTTGATGCTGGAACCAGCACCTACTGTAGCTCTGTAGCTGACCGAGCCAATATGATTTCTTCTGACGGATGGACAATAAATGATAGTGGTGAAAACTGCGGCGCAACCGCTTTGACGGCAACAATTAACCAATCTATTGGACAGCAAGATCCAACTAGTACTAATCCTATTACTTATACTGTTGTATTCTCAGAGGCGATAGATCCCTCGACCTTTACTCAAGATGACTTGTGGCTTAGCTCAGGGAGTGGTAATATTGCAGATCTTACAACCAGCGACAATATAACTTGGAACGTGACTGTTAATGCTAATAGTCCAGGCTACTTTACGCTACAACTACAGGAACAACGAGTTCAGACTATGGGTGGTACTTTTAATGAAGCAGCTACAAGCACTGATAACACCGTTTCGTTTCAATACTTGCAGACAGATTTTAGTTTGGTAAAAACATTATCTACAGCAGGAGAAATTAAAAACGGGGATAGTGTTACTTACCATTTCAAGATTAAAAATGAAGGCCCGAACGACTCATTTTATTCCGGTGTAGTTTACGATGTACTGCCACTCGAGTTTACCTTTGAATCAAATACAAACCCACTTGTTACTTGTTCGGATATGGGTCTGGCTGAAGATTTGGGTGAACCCTATTTTGCCTATCACTTCAGCGGTCATCATATGTTGGCATGTATGCCGGTTAATGGGGGCAGCGATACGTTGACTAACGGAAGTTCAATTGAGTTTGATATTACCGGCACTGCGTCTGGTAATTATATAACTAACTCTACTACTAACAAATCCGTATACTTTGATGTCTCAAGCCGGGAAAATGACGCCATGTTAGTTATGAATAATGCATTTAGTAATAATATTGACTTAACCACATTGCCTATCAATAATGTCAGTAACGCAGTATATACCTGGTCACCTGCAGTACCAACTCCTGATCCTACACCAACACCAGATCCAGCCCCTACTCCTACGACTTCTACACCAACCAAACCTAAGACTCCAAGAACACCAGCTAATCCAAATACTCCAGCAACGGCACCGACAAATACCGAGAATTCCCCATCTGTTTCAAACCCTGTTGCGTTAGAGAAGCTGGAGGAGCCGGATTTGCCTAAGGAAGTTCTAGGCAGGCGTACTGGATTGCCGTTATTAATTTACAATACCTTCCACGGTTTTTCAGATACGGTAGCCAAGATTATTACCTGGTTACCACTAATAGCCCTAATAGTTATTGCACTACTCTACAGCTATAGGGCTCGCCGAGAATACAAGACTCTGTTGTATCTGCAGCGGGTAATTTCAAGATACCGAGGAACTAAAGAAGCAATAGCTAATTATTCCAACATTACAACACACTACTTAAACACTCCGGTAGCTATCATGAACGGAGCGGTGGAATTGCTGGCATCATTAAAGAAGCTGCCGGATTGGGCAATAACGCATTTAGGCACAATTTTGAAATCTTATTCGGCTGACGTAGTAAAGCTTAGCAGCCTGAGCCAGGTAGCAGCTAGTCCGCAGACACTAGGAGTGTCTATTGCTGGTCCGATTGCAGTCGTCAATGACGTCCAATATTCAGCCACGAATGCCAAGAAGAGTGCAATAAAGCAGAAAGCAGTCTGGCTGCCGATTGCAATATCTTTTGCAGCCCTTGCACTAGCATCCGCTCTGTTTGTCTACGCCGATGTATATGCTTTAAACACTGTTCAACTAATGCTGCAGATTTTCTGCCTGGTGCTGGTCTCCGGTTTGGTCATATTCAGCTACCACAATAAAGTTGTGCAATTAGCTGCCCAAGCAGTTGCCAAGCAAACAATTCAAGCAGAGCAAGCACTAATTGCCAGCCGGACTAAGTTCTTGAAGCAGGCTGGTGATGTATTAAGCGAGCACTACAACAACTTTGTATTGGCTACCAAAGACTTCAAGTTTATTCCGGAAACAAAAACCTTGTTCGGCGGGTTAGCTATGCTTGGCGAACTGACTAAGAGTATTAACAATACTTATTCTCTAACAAGTTTGTCCAGCGATTCACCCATGCAGAAGCTCGCACAAGAAATTCCGAAAGTAGTTAACGATCTTAAACCAGCTCTAGACGCTAAGAATATTAAAGTCACGACCGATATTGATACCGATGCCAGTGCGACTCTGCAGCCGGCTGAACTAAAACAGTTAATCGGATCGGTTGTAGCCAATGCTGTTCAGTACAGTCCAGACGGCGGGGAAATAAAGATTGCGGCTAAGAATTCAGGTAACAAAGCAGTAATTTCTGTAACCGACCACGGACAAGGAATGACGGCCGACAAACTGATGCGATTGTTCGAGCCTTTCAATAAAGCAACCAGTACTGAAACATACGATCACCAAGGACTTGGTCTAAGCCTGCACACCGACAAGCTAATCACAGAAAAGCTGGGCGGAAAAATAGAAGTAGCTAGTAAGACGGATGTTGGTAACCAGGGCACAACCGTGACAATTACTCTGCCAATTGGCGAAACGTCGCCGCTAAAAGCTCCCGTTTTAATAGCGCCGGCTACGGCTTAGGAATATAAAACCATTGCTAAAATTAAAACGGACTAAGTAATTTTAGGTTTACTAGATTAAGTGGTAGACAGTTTAACAGCTTCATCCAGATATTGTTGTTGAGCACTATGTAGTACACCATTTATTTCAGCTATGTCATTCGAATAAGAAGTAATAGGCGGACCGACTACCATAACGGGACGGAACCAATTTAAGCTGAAAGGTCTTGGGTTTACACCTTCACCATAGAATGTTCCGACCGGGTAGGTATTGATCTGTCGCCGGTCGCCAATTTCTAGGATTGACGTTGCATAACCGTCTTTTGGTGGGTCGACTACTAATGGTTGTTTGCCCCGAGTTCCGGCAATATATATTCCGAATGTTTCCCGAGTCAGCATCATGTGGGTATTTAGTCTCATACTGGATGCTTTTGCCAGGTCGAATAATTCTCCGGC
>CAZWJA010000023.1:0-14395 GCA_964634445.1 uncultured Candidatus Saccharibacteria bacterium
ATTAAGCTTTCAGCGGCAGTACCTTTAACTGCCAGTACAATTAATTCACTTTCACTGGCAGCTTCCTTGAATGACGCTACTTTGCCGCTCCACTGCTCAATTGCTTTGCCGCCTTCACGGCTGCCGATCACAACTTCATGTCCGGATTCTTTTAGACCATTTGCGAGCGTCTGCCCAACTGCACCTGTTCCTAAAACTGCTATTTTCATATCTATATTCTACTTTAATAGAATAAATAATATGTAAGAAAACTAATATTAATTTGGCTCTTGATTATTGTTCAGTTAATTCAGATAATATACGGATGCCAAAAAATCCGACCGAGAGGCTGATCGAAAGAAAACAGCCAACATTTGTAACTAGTATTGTTAATGAAAAAACTGATGAAGAACTTAGACACTTAGGACAGTTTACGGATATTTTCGAATACCGGGCCGATATGTTTCCAAGTTTAGATGCCGGCTATGTCTACGGCCAGATTGAAAGGTTGCACAAATTCGGAAAGGTAATGTTGACCGCAAGAACTGAAGATCAAGGTGGAAAGCTGCCAACAGATTACTATCAAGATGCCGCTCGTTTGAGTTTCATGAGACGGCTTCTACCAATAGTCGACGCCGTGGACATTGAGATTATTTCCGACATTGCTCCAAAAGTAACTGGCTATGCTAATGAGTTAGGAATTCCAGTAATCGGATCACAACACTTCTTTAATGCTATGCCTAGCTCTACTTTAATGGAATGCTGGTTCAACCAAGGGATGGAACTAGGCGTGAATTATGTAAAGCTTGCCACGAATTGTAATGGAACGAATGAATTTATTAGATTGCGCCAGTTTACCCAGAGACACGCCCGAAATATTATTACCGTCAGTATGGGAAAGAACGCTCTCAAAAGACGGATTATTTTGCTAAATAGCGGATCACTAATGACTTACGGGCATGACGGTAAAAACCCGGCTGCCCCAAACCAGCCGAGTACAAATGATTTAGTGGAAGCATACAGAAAAACTATTTGATTATTTTACAACTTTATTACTAGGTAAATATCGCCGTACTTGTTAGGATTATTGGATGAAAAGAAAAGCGATAGAATATCTGGCAACAGGTTTACAGAAAACTGCCGACGGCTTATGCAAGGGCCGGATTGCTTCGGCACTGCCTTTAGCAGCCTATATTATCGCAACGCCGGATTACCGGTCGAAGACTCTGGCTGGAATTGTCGGTGGAGAATATGTCGGCGACAAGGTAGATGGCAAATTAGCCGGTGCTAGCAAGTACTTTTTTGGTCTTATTAACATGCCCGACCAAAACCAGCCTAAGCTGGATCAACTAAGTGACAAGATTCTTACCCATTCATTAATCGGAGCTGTAGTTATTAGAGAAGCCCTAAACAAAAACTATAAATATGCTGGAGCAATTGCCGGAATGGACCTGATAGCAATTGGCCGGGACTTTGTTGTTAATAGGCGCCGGGATAAAACAGAAGCATTCAAGGCTGAATACCGGGCTAAGCTAGATAACTACCAAATAGCTATAGATCCAGCAGACATACCGAGTACCGGTGCCCTAAAGCTCGGAAAGCTCAAACAGCTCGGATATTCCATGACCGTTACTGAGTCTGTAGCACCGGAATCAATAATTCCCGATAATTGTCCGATAACAATTGAACAGATGGTCGTTGCTACCATGGCTGTCTCTACCGTGATGTCGGTAATTAGCGGTGTTTCAACAGTTAGAGATCTAAACGCCCAAGAGGCAGAATTCGATGCTAAATACTCCAGTTTGATTCAAGAAAAACAAGCAGACCCAGAATATAACTATGATCTAATCTCTCAAATTGGGGCGAGTTAAATAATACTCTAACTTGTTACAACTGTTTTATTAATTCTTCTAGTTGGGCAACTAATACATTTGACACTTTGCGCCGTTTGAATACTTCCAGATTAGCTTTATACCACCACACTTGGTCGGCTTTGCTGCCGGTAGTAAACCTCTGCCAAACTTTGTCGCCGACTTCTTGGTAGTCGATTACAGTTGACTGCAGGTTATGAATCTTATCGGCAGCCGACACTATTAAAGCATCTTCACTGGCTTTCTTTTCTAATACGTACAAATAAGCATTGCTGCGGTCTTTCCAGTCTTTTATTTTAGGATTGTTGGTTACAAACTTAACTAGTTCTACGACTCGCTCACCGAAATCGTCGCCCATCTTTAACTGGCTGTAGATTTTAGGAGCAACATCTTCAAGTATGTCATGCATCAGACAGGCTATTAGGACGTCCTCATCTTCAGTTACGTTGCTAGCGATCAGCATGACCCCGAACGGATGGATAATATACGGAATATCTCCGCCAAACCGGTGCTGCTCCTGCTTTTCATGAGCGCGGGCTGACAAGCGTATAGCTTTGTCCAGTCTTGGCGTATAGTTGATCATGTTTATATTTTAATCTTTTTTTGAATTTTTATTTAATACCCCCATTTAAACTATCAAAAAATACTTTTTTAAAACGTATTTCTGGTATGTTTTTTACAATCTTTGCATTCGGCGCTAGATTATCTGTAACTGGCCGGCGATCAATTACGGTCATGCCTCTTGTTATACTTCCCTCTGTTTCTATTTGGACATTAGCAGAATACACTTGGCACTTATTACGCTCAAGCAAATAGTATGCTGCTAGCACGTCGTACATTAGGGCACCGCTAGCAGCCATATCGGCTTTTAGGTTTCTTATATATGGGATGTTCATATCAATTAGGGCTTTTTTAACTTTTAGGTTTTTAACTTTTTCAAATTCTACTAGATCAAGTTGAATTCCGTTGCAGGCATCCAACGGTACAAAAGTCTTAGGTACTGGAAAGTTTGTTACTATTGAAGCTGCTTCCGGATCAACGAATATATTAAACTCCGCTACTCGATTCTTATTTCCAGGCACAGTGAATGCACCGCCCATGATTACTAATTCTTTGACCTTTATCATTACTTCAGGATTACGCGCAATTGCTACAGCAATATTTGTTAGCGGTCCTAGTGTTAGGATGGTTAGTTTATTTGGATTCTTTTTAACCAACTCCAAGATTTTGTCGACGGCATCGCTCGTTAAATTTGGTGCAATATTATGGTCTATGCCCTCTAATCCGCTTTGGCCGTGTACGACTGCTTGGATTAACTTCCGTTTCATTGGTTTAGAAGCTCCAGAGTAAATTGGAGTCTTTTCATTGGAAATTAAACCCAGTACATACCTGGCATTTGCAGTCGTATTTTCAATTACGGAATTACCAGCTACCGTAGTAATAGCCTCTACTTTGAAGCTGGATTTCAACATCAGCATCAATGCCATGGCATCGTCCTGACCCGGATCCGTGTCAATTATTACTCGTTTCATAACATTCCTTTTTCATTAATAGTTTGTATTAATTCAACAAGCGAAGTTGCTGAAAAATCTGCGTCTTGACGGTCGGGTCCGATCAAAGCCGTCTGCATTCCAATTGATTTGGCAGGCAGAATGTCAGAATAATTCTGGTCGCCAATTGAAACGCACCTGCCCATTTCACTCGTCAGACTGGCTCCAGCAAGCCAAAATATTTCCGGGTCAGGCTTTCTCAAATCTGGTTCGCCGGTATAAATACGGTCACCAAATATATCATTTAGCCCTAGGTATTCCAAAACGTTATCGGCCCAGATCCTAGGTGCAGCAGTCAGAAGTGCTGCCCGCCCTACAAACTGAGCCATAAGTTTTTGTAATTCAATATCTTTAATTAGATATTCATCTGGATTTCTATCCCAAGTATTTGCGAAAAGTTCATATCGGTCTATACCGAATTCTTTTTCCAAACCGATACTAAGCTCACCGTCATATGTTCGCATGATCGTATCAAATACCTTATTGGACCTTTCGGTTGTTATTCCCAGCCTTTCAGCTATAAACCTCTTTGTGTCCGCTTTTAAATCTTGATAAAACCTAGAGCTTCCAAAAGTTTTACTAGCTGTATTATCAAAGTTGTACAGCGTGCCATCCATATCAAAAATAAAGTATGTTTCTGTCATATTTTCCTCTTAAATCGTAATTAAATTGAAATTAAAAAAACCTCCATTTGAGGAGGCGTATAAATGCTTTTTTAGTAATTATTAGTTTACATGCATGTCAAATAAGCCTCCCGTATTAATATGGTGGCTATGCCAGTTACTCATGAATGAATTAATAAACATGATCTTTTTATATCATCTTATGGATGCTAAAGCAACTAATTACTTTTTAGTAAATGATCTGGTATAAAATCAGTCCAGCTGCAGACAAGCCTCCAAATACAGGAATGCTTAGCGGAACAGATATATAGCCGTCGTGCTTCTTTTGCCGGCGTTTGATTACAAACAAGGCCGCATTGACTAGCGCAAATATGCTTAATACCAGCAGGCTGGTGGCTTTAGCCAGCGACACTAATGGCAGCGAAATAGTTGCTACTGCCATTAAGGCTACAACCAGTATTGTAGCTGTTACAGGTGTTTTAGTTTTTTGGTTTACGTTTGCTAAATTACCATTCAGCCAGCCTTGCTTGGCCAAGCCGTAGATAATCCGAGATCCCATAATTACCTGGACAACTACCCCATTGATAGCAGCTGTTATTCCAATTACCGACAACCACAGACCACTGCCCCCGGTTTTGGAAAAGACCAAGCTCAAAGGTGCTTCACTGGCTGCCAACTCGCTCGGGCTGACAGATTTAGTTGCAACTAATACGACTAATAAGTAAAGTACTGTCGACATTATTAATGAAAACAAAATGGCCAGTGGCATGGTTTTTCTCGGATTCTTAGTTTCCTCAGCCACGTTGACCATATCTTCAAACCCGATAAAAGCATAAAAAGCCAGGAAGGCTCCAGCAAATATACCGCTGTACCCGCCATCTGGATCCAGCGCCACAAAGTCCTGGAGGCCAACTTTATGAAGTACACCCTTACCTGCCCAAATTACCAGCACAAGTCCTAGGATCTCAATAAATGTAAAAGCAGCTGCAGCTTTGGCCGATTCGCCGATCCCTTTAATTGCCAGCAACCCGATGACTACCAATAGTCCGACACTGGAAAGAATTACCGGAACTTGTATAAACGAATCTAAATAGCCAGCAAAACCCCGCGCCAGGGCGGCGGCAGATGTAATACCGCCGGCTACCATTGCCAACCCGATTGCTACCGACAACCACTTCTTGCCAAATGCTTTATGCAGATAGACAGAAACGCTTGCGCTGACTGGAAAACGCCCGGCTAGCTCCATGTAAGACAAGGCTGTCAAAGTGGCTACCGCCATAGCGATAAGAAATGCCAAGCTGGTAGCGTGTCCGGCCATCCCAGCGACTTTACCTACTAAAACGTAAATACCTGCGCCTAATATATTTCCTAAGCCATATAAAGTTACAATCGGCAGCGAAAGGCTGCGTTTTAGTTTTTTAACCATTAGCTTATTTTACAGTAAATCTATGCTACTGCCCTAATAAGAGTTAGCGACGGTTTTGCAACCAGCTCTCCCAGCTTGAGAGTTATATCTCCAATTGGTTCATCTGGGTCAATTAGTCTGAATTCTACCGGTACTTTCCTCATTCTTTCTACACAGCTGTCGGCCGTATTTAGGAAGTTGTCTAATATTTCGAGTAGTATGTCTTCGTCGATATCATTTAAATTTTCTTCATATGGAATACTTGTCAGTCTTTCGTACCGGCGCTCAAATTTCCTGACATTTTTGACTGAATCAAACAAGAGCTTTGCAACTTGCCAAGCTTCAGTCCGGTATTCCATAACTTCAAGGCTCGGAATTACCGGTGGCAGTGTAACTTCGTGTATCCAGTTATGAAATACTATAGGTATAAGACCTCTGTTAACCGACTGATTTCTAAATAATGCCGGGTTTACTGGATCCACGGACGAATCTGAATGCGGATAAAAAGATTTGGGCCAGTAGAAATGGTGAGCATCGACATAAGTTGTCGGCAGTATGAATTCCGGAGCCAGAGTAGTTTTTACATCTGTAATCAGCTGAGCAATATCTACTAGGCCTAATTCATCTAGTGGTGTAGGTAGCTTTTCGTTTTTGCCGATTAATATATATTCTTGTGGAGGTAGCCATCTGGAAGGGAAAAGTTCCAGTTGGCGGGACATCTGCTTAGTCCCTACCAACTGCTGTTACTTTTATGCAAGTCATTAACTTAAGCTTAACTTAAATTAACGTAGTTTAGAAATTTTGTAACTAAAACTGAACTATGGCGCCAAGCGGTTTATATCCCTTGGGAATAGGGTGGCTTCCTTGACGCTGTTTAAGTTGAATAGTTTTTCAACTAGTCGTTCCAGCCCCATGCCAAAACCACCGTGCGGCGGCATGCCGTATTTGAAAGCACTTAGGTATGACGCATATCCCGGATGTTCCGGGTCACCACCCATAGCTTTTAGCTGCTCGATTAGTTTTGGATATTCATGCTGACGCATACTTAAAGTTGCTACTTCAACACCACGGAATAGTAAATCTGCCCTGAGCGCGATATCTGGGTTTTGCGGGTCGGCTTTGTGATAGAACTTAAAAGTTTTGCTTTTTGCAGACCAGCCAACTACAAAAACTGCATCGCTGCCCTTGTTTTTCTTAGCCCATTCACATATCCATTTTTCTTCGCTTGGAGCAAGATCGTCCTCGTTTGTGTGGTCTTCTTGAGTAGCTTTTAAGAACATCTCATGAATCTCATCGATAGTAAGCCTAGGTATGCTGCTGGCAGCCTCCGGCAACTGAGCCTTGGCAACATTCCATGTCTTAAAGGCTTGTCCGTTAGTTTCGTATGTCTTGTTAACGACATGTATCAGCAGACCGCCGGCAAAATCAAGCAGTTCGTCAAAATTAATAAAGCCAAGTTCTGCATCAATCGTAATGAACTCAGTCATATGCCTTGTCGTTGCACTCGGTTCTGCCCGGTATGTGCTGCCAAGTTCAAACACCCGTTCGAATACGCCAACCATTATCTGCTTATAGAATTGGGCGCTTTGGGCTAAGGTAGCTGTCTTGCCAAAATAATCGAGCGTAAATACTTCTGCCCCGCCTTCAGTTGCTTCCGCTAAAAGTTTAGGCGTATGCATTTCGGTAAACTCGTTATCAAAGAAATATTCACGGATAGCCGAACAAGCTGCCGACTTAGTTTTGAATAATGCTTGCTCCTGCAAGTTTCTAAGGCCAAGTGACCGGTTATCCAACAGTGTGTCCAAGTGCTCGCTCTTGTGGCTTAATGGTTTGTCGATTTCAATCGGTGGTTCGTCGGTGACAGGCACAAGAACTGCAATCTCTGGATCATGCAGCTCAGCACCACCGGGCGCGCGTTCGTCTTTGAACACAGTACCGGTAATTTCTACGACTGTACCAATCTGCATGCCGCGCAGCTTTTCTACTTCATCACCCTTCTCTACCAAAACCTGTGTAAGTCCGCTTCTATCTCGGACATTAATAAAGTTAAGTCCGCCGAGTAATCGCTTTTTGTGAATCCACCCTTGAATTGTGACTTTGCCGGTATGTCCGGCAATGTCTTTAGCTAAAGTTCTCATATAACTCCTAGTTTAACACTTTGTTTGATTAGTTTTAGGCTAAAAGAGGGTCGGTTATGCAGCAATAGTCGCCCCGGCCGTATTGCTGCCGACCCGGTGATTTCTATTACTGTTATCTAACCGATGAATCATTAACATACTATAACATAACTTTTCGTAATTTTCTGCTTTACATGTTTACGTTTAAAATATTCGTGCTATATTGGTATGGTTAACAATTAAATAATATAAAGAGTGCAGCGAGAGACCTAGCTCATTGACCTGCCAGCAACCTGACTTTAGTTAAGGTGCTACATCTAGCCCGCAGACCGGGAAAGATATGACTTCATACTCAATCCTTTCCTGGAACGCCAGAAAGGATATTTTTTATGTCAAATTACCGAAGTGCCGAGAGTGTGTCCCCAAAACACCCGGACAAGCTGTGCGACCAGATATCAGATGCGATATTAGATGCATATTTAAAAGACGATCCAACTTCAAGGGTAGCTGTCGAAACTGTCGGCGGCCACGGCAAAGTCTTTATTACCGGTGAAGTTACCAGCAGCTCTAAAATAGATATACCTGCAATTGTAAAAAGATTGGCCGGCGATGTTGAGCTCGAAACTAGGATTGTAGAACAAAGTCCTGAGATTGCTCAAGGCGTAGATACTGGCGGGGCTGGCGACCAAGGAATAATGGTCGGATATGCCTGCAGTGAAACAGATGAATATCTGCCGCTTGAAACAGTCTTATCCAGAAAGTTAAACCAGTATTTGTTTGAGAAATGGCCCTACGACGGCAAAACCCAGATAACCACTAAAGACGGCATTGTCCAATCGGCTGTTGCCAGCTTCCAAAACGCTCCCGGTACTGAACTTAGAAAAGCCGTCCAGGACTGGCTAAAGAATGAGAAGCTGGTCAAAGCCAGCGACGACATCAAACTGCACATCAATCCGGCTGGTGACTGGGATCTTGGTGGATTTGACGCCGATACCGGTCTGACAGGACGCAAGCTTGTTGTCGACAATTACGGTCCGCATATTCCAATTGGCGGCGGCTGTTTTTCTGGAAAAGATCCGAGCAAGGTAGACCGTTCGGCCGCTTATGCAGCCAGAAAGATTGCTATCGATTACCTAAAGAAGCGCAAAGCCAAGCAGGTGTTTGTAGAACTGGCCTATGCCATTGGCTACGCCGAACCGCTGGAAGCGACAGTTACCATCGATGGAAAATCAGAGACAATAACAGACTACGATCTGACGCCTAATGGCATAATCAAAACTCTGGATTTAAGAAAACCGGTATACGAAGAAACTGCACGTTACGGACACTTTGGACACACTGGATTTGCCTGGGAAAAATAACTATCTAACACTGTCTAAAGTGTGCCTCGTCTTGAGCTGAACATGTTTACGATAAACATGATTATTGCGCCGACTAGAAGCAGGTTAATTAGACCACCGCCAATATTACCGATTAAACCGACCAACCAAAGAACTACTAAAATTGCTATTAATGCGTACATGTTAACTCCTTTGTTAATTTACTGTTTAATTGTCCAGTAAAAGCAATTAATAAGCAGTCTGATTTCTAACCAAACGTTAATAAGAATTAATACGTTGATTAATTATTTGCCAGGCCTTTTAATTGCCCAGTACGTGTTCTGGATAAAATTTAGCTAGAATTCTTTTTTTACCGATTAAGCTGTCTTCAGGTGATTTGTGCACCGTTTCATCATCGCAAAAGACAATGCTTCCGTCTGCAGGAACTGTAGGCTCGATCTCCATCTGATCTATTTGCTTTTGATAACTCGAGCAAGTTGCATCAAAATCAGAATCCGGATTTCGGGTAAAGTCAAAAGCGAAATATGCAGTGCTTCCTCCAATCGATGCAAGATAGAATTCCTCAATTGCATCAGTATGAGGCCTTCGGTTAGAACTTTTTTCATAACCAGAAGGCAAAGCTGTAACTTCTTTTTGGGAAACTTTTAATCTCATCCTTGTCCTGCTAGTTCCGTGTTTAGCTCTCTGATCCGCATCCGCTAGTAAAATAGACGGCAGCCAAAGTCCAAATAAAGATTCCTGCTCTTCTTCGTTCAGCTTATTTCCTAAGTAGAGGCCGGCTTCCTTAAGTTCTATCTCTTGATCAATGCCTAGCTCAACAGTGATTTCTGTAATTCCTCTTCTGTAATGCTCAAACGTTGCCAAATCACCAAGATTCGGAATAGTTCCTACTATTTCGAACTTCGATTTAACAATTTCACTTTCAGGATCCCTATCTAGTAAATGCTGGCCTGCTTCACTCATCCGTTTTACTGACCGGTTCTTTGATTTCTGACTTGGTATCTATATGCTCTGGTGCATGGGTATGCTTGACGGCATCTTTCTTGGCCTGAAGTGCGGCAACTGCCCTTAGGTCTTCGTACTTGTCAAATTCATCTACTATCTGCTTGCCGAGTACTTGTTCGAGCACGTCTTCAATAGTCACTATGCCGACAATTTCTTCGAACCCGTTTACGACCACAAACAAATGGTGCTTGGTTTTTAAGAATGCCTGCAAAGCGTGCTGCAGAGGCTTTTCTTCGTTTACATAGATTACTTTTTTGCTCATTAGATCTTTGACTTTACCGCCGGCTTTGGCTGTCACAAGGTCGTGCAAATAAAGCGTACCGACAATTTCTTCTGGTTTTTCACCAGTCACTGGGAATCTGGAAAAGCCGCTTTTGTGCAGTTCGGTCATAAGGATCGGGCCGACAGTTTCACTTTGACTGACCGTTTTTACTACCCGCTTTGGTGTCATTATGTCCCGGATTAGCTTGTCGCTAAAGGTCAAAGCACTTTTTACTATGCCTAGTTCGTAGTTCGTCATCCGGTTGTCCGGCTGGGAAGACTGGCGGTCAAGCAGATCAACTAAATCTTCTTTCTGGTATATACCGCTGTGCAGAGTAATCCGGCTGTGTTTCTGCAGGAATGTTCCAACCTTATTTAGAACCGGGTACAAATGAGCTAGCAACCATGACAAGGCCGGAGCGGCTTGCTTGGCAGCTTTCTGACTCAGAGCTGAGACATTGCTGTTCGGCATCCAGGCAAATGCAAACCAAAGCAGCGAGGCACAACCGAATACAGCCAGCCAGCCGGGCATACTGCTGGCTAAGACGACAAAGAAGCCTCCGGCAGACAAGCCTATGATTAGCCAGAGCAGAAGGTCTAAGCTTATACCGTAGGAAACTGCTCTGTGTAGTGCATTAGCCACGTCGTCGCCATTGGCAGCCCGACGCTTGAGTTCCTTGATGGGAATCTTGCTGTAGGTTTTTTGCAGCGAAACACTGGCTAATGTAACTACAGCCAGAAGAAGTGCTAAGAGAAACATGATCATGCAAATAGTATAGCGAAAAAACGCACTAGTGACTAAGTGAATGGTAATTGCTAATATGTAGCAATGAGTAAAAGATTTTTGGTGATAATAATAGTTTGTGTTTTGGGACTAGTCGGCATTTACGCTGCTACTAGTAAAAAAAGTGATAAAAGTACAGATACCAGTACAAACAAGGCGGTTTTAAGCAACCATGTAACTGGTAAGAACAGTAAGAAAGTAACCTTAATAGAGTATGGCGACTTTCAGTGTCCAGTCTGCGGCCAGTTCTATCCGCTAATTAACCAGGTCAAAGAAAAATACAAAGATGATATCCAGTTCCAATTCCGTCAGTTCCCTATTCAGCAGATCCACCAAAACGCCAGGGCCGCCGCCAGAGCTTCTGAAGCTGCCGCCAAGCAGAACAAATTCTGGGAGATGTACGATCTTCTTTATCAGCAGCAGCAGACATGGAGCACCAGCACACAGGCAACTGCTATCTTTGAGTCATACGCCCAACAGATTAGCTTGGACGAGGCCAAATACAAGACTGATTATGCATCGACTGAAGTCAACGACATTATAAATGCTGACCTTTCAGAAGGCACTAAGCAGGGTGTCGAAGGTACTCCTACTTTCTTCCTTCAGGGCAAGAAGCTGAATCCGTCTCCAACTACAGTCGAAGAATTTTCTAAAGTCATCGACGAAGCTATCAAAAAAGCCAACCAGTAGAAACTAGTCTGCCATTTCGTAGTAGCCGACGAAATCATTAATCGCTACCCCGCCGTAGGTCGGTACGGAACCAAACTGTTCGTCTATCCATTTTACTTCCGTACTCATTTCAGTTTTAGTCTTGTTAAAGAAAGTTATCTTTTCTGGTTCGACATTAGTAGTTTCCTGCCCGATGATTACTTTTACGTTGCTAGCTTTGTACTGGGCATATTGAACTTCGGTTCTGGCCAGGGCGATCGTACCATTATTTCCTCTGGATGCATTCCGGTAAGCCATTACTACGACATTAGATTTCTGGACGCTGTTTAAGCGGTCAAGTACGTGGTATATGACCGGGCCAGTCTTCTCTTTCCAATTTACTGATTTTATATTTTCGTTTTGGTTGTCGAACCAGTACGGTACGGCAAATCCCAACTCCATACTTGGATCCGGATTGGCCTTCAATTTGTCAGTAAAATGGCTGGCCAGCGTATCGACAGTATCCAGATACTCGCTCAGTACCATGTCTTTCTTTAGATCACTGCCTTTCTCGAACCCATCCTGGTTGTAGCTCTCGATGTCGTACTCGACGCCTGAAAACTTAGACTGAGGATAATTATTGTTGTAATCGAAAACAAAATCCATCAGGGCGACCGGCTCCTGCCGCTTGTCCGGCTGGCTCCAGTATTTGTCCCCGCCACTGGCAATTACCCGTATTTTATAAGCATGCATAGTCGATATGTATTTTTCCAAATTGTCATGCTTTGGCTGCCGACTCTCGCCAGAGACATCCAGATATATGGTGTTAATCTGGTGTTTGCTCAAGAAAGCCCCGTTGTCTTCTGCTTCATTAACAATTCTATTTACATTGCGCCACTCCCAAACAGCATTAGTGCGCTCGTTTTCAAAATAACTTTTGATTGGCAGAGAGCTCATAGCTTTGTGCCCGGCAAAAGTAATGCCTATACCTAAGCTCAGAATTATCATGGCGTTAAAAAGTTTTAGGAATGATTTAATGCTGATCATCTTATTTGTACCCTCCCGATGGCGTTTTCAATAACCGAATTGCTGATAGTTAGCGACATCTGGTTTTTGTCTAAAGTAGTCTTGGCCAGGTCTTCTGCCAAGTAGTCTTCGATCAACAGTTTGCTGTCATCGCTAATCACCGTACCAGGTTTTTCCATTAGGTAAGCATTCAACAGTTTATGGGACAATGATTTGTTTGATTCATTGACGGCTAGTGATATTTTTACGCTGTTCGCTTGGGTAGGCTGGTTGGCTTGAGCCGGTGCTTGGGCATTCACCTTTTCTTCAGTGTAGGAGAAAGTCGAGGTGTCGAATTCGTCAATCCGGTGATCCTGGACACGGCGCAGGAGATTTACATCTGACTTAAAGTGCATTATAGCCGTTGTCCAAAGCCCGATGTTTACAATCAGGATTAATGCGAATTCTGCCAATAAGCGGCGGTCTGGTACTTTTCTGTGAAACCGGTACTTGAAGAAATATACAAACTTCAATTTGAACCAGTAAAAATGACCGATAAACCGGAAGATACTAATAACGAAACTGTACAGTGGAAACAGCAGAGCGACATACAACTTATCTTTTCGTCCGGTCTTGATCCAAATCATCAAGGACAATATGGCGTAAAAGCCGTAGGTTACGAATATATTTGTCGGCCTGGTAAACAATATCCAGAAAAACAGGATCCTCAACGGATCGGTAACATAAATATATATCGAATAAGCCTTTTCAGCCTTTAGAAGAAAATGGTGCCGGCTGTCCAACAGCAATTTCCAGTAGAGATAAAAAAGCTCCGGTGTACTAAGGTTCCAACTGAATGCCCGCTGCTTGTATAAATGCCTGAACCTTTTAGGTGCATAGGTAAGTACTGTCGAGTCGGTGTAAGCAATACCTTTGCCTTCTGCCATTAGGTGTGTAAGGATAGTCCTTTGCTCGTCTTCTCCTCCAAACTGGCCGCTGTGCATAGTTGACTGCTTCTGCAGGTCTTTAGTATGAAACAGCCCAATAGCTCCTGAAACATTACCGATAGCCCCTGCCTTGCTTCTCAGATTCTTACCAATCTGCATGCTTTTGCGGTATTCAAAGCGCTGTAAGGCATTAATCAGATAGTCTTCTTCGACCGGCATAACATTAAAAGCTACCGCATCGTAGCCTTCATCCAGCAAACTGGTAGGGATAAAAGTTTTCCCGATCAGCGTGTCGTCATCTAGAAGTAGCGTATAAGGTGTCTCGATATACTTCATAACTGCGTTGATGCTGAATGCCTTGTTTACATTACGGCTGTTCCTGAACACTCTGGCTCCAGTCGCAGCTGCAACTTCGTCGGTGTTATCGGTACTTTTATCGGAAACTACAAAAATCTGCTCAATTGGGACATGCTTCTTAGCTTGGTGGATAGTTTCCTCGATAATATCTTCACCGTTGTAGCAGATAATTAAAACTGTCAGCTTCTTTGGGTCGAAAGTCAGCTTGGAATGTTTCATAGCTTTTCTAGGCAGATGAATAGCAATAAAAAGTCCGTCAGTTAGGACCGCTAGAATCAGGCTGACATAGAAGAAAATATCTACACTGACCACTGAGGCAAGGATATAAAAGTTTACGACAATGAAGAATAGGATCGACAAAATAACTGCCGAGCTAAAAGTACTCGAGAAATATTTAGAGGTTGCTCGAATTAATCGAATAACATTGTCCTTTCAAATCAATTAAAGTGAGCTATAAAAGTCATTTATACTAAGACCAGTTTTAGACTATAAACAAATTGCCA
>CAZWJA010000024.1:0-9500 GCA_964634445.1 uncultured Candidatus Saccharibacteria bacterium
GAACTTGTAAACCACATTCAGGCTGAATGGTGGAAAGCAGTCGTTACTGAACGCGACAATATTTTCGGAGTCGACGGGGCGATTATCCAAAACCCTAAGCTTTGGGAAGCTAGTGGCCATGTAGCCGGTTTTACGGATCCGCTGGTCGACTGTAAAAACTGCGGCGCCCGGCATAGGGCAGATCATTTAGCCGACACAGACTCAACTGACTTGAAAGAACTGACGGAACTGCTAAAAGACAAGGCCTGTCCGACCTGCGGCAAAAATACCCTGACTGAACCGCGCAAGTACAATATGATGATGAAGACTTGGGTCGGACCAGTAGAGGATGAATCAAGCGTAGCTTATTTGCGGCCGGAAACAGCTGGTTCCATATTCACCAATTACGAAAACGTACGCGAAACAATGCGGGCCAAGCTGCCGTTTGGTATCGCTCAAGTAGGCAAGGCATTTCGTAATGAAATAAGTCCTCGCGACTTTATCTTCAGAGTTCGCGAACTCGAACAAATGGAAATGCAGTATTTCATCAAGCCTGATGACCAAAAAGACGTATATGAAGACTGGCGCCAGTTCGCCTGGAAGTTCCTAACAGACAGACTTGGAATTAGCGAGAATAACCTGCAGTGGCACGAGCATGCTGCCAACGAGCGAGCTCATTATGCAGCAGCTGCTCACGATATCTACTTCAAGTTTCCGCAAGGCTTCAAAGAGCTTTGGGGTACGCATAACCGGACCGATTTTGATCTGACAAACCACATAAAAGCTAGCGGAAAAGATCTCCAATATTTCGATGACGAAACACGCGATAAATTTACTCCATATGTTATTGAAAGCTCAGTCGGTGTCGGGCGCCTAATGATGACGGTTCTAACCGATGCCTTCACGGAAGAAGAAATAAACGGTGAGAAACGGATAGTACTGAAAATAGATCCAAGAATTGCTCCGGTAAAAATGGCAGTTTCACCACTGCTCAAGAACAAGCCGGAACTGGTTGAAAAAGCTCGTGAGATATACAAAAACATGAAGTTAAAATACGGTTCTGTGATGTGGGATGACAATGGCAACATTGGCAAAAGATACCGCCGCCAAGACGAAATAGGTACGCCTAAATGCGTTACAATCGATTTCCAAACTTTGGAAGATGACACAGTAACAGTTCGGGATAGGGATACTACTGAGCAGGTCAGAGTAGAAATCAAAGATCTCTAAAATTTACATATAGTTAAATATTTTTGTTTGTTTTGTTTCAATTGTGGGCAATTTTTCAGTAGTTAAAAATTTTGGTAATAGATTAATACTATTTGGATCTTTAAATTCAACTTCTTCTATTTCACTAGAACCATGGCTAGTTTTTTCCAGATCTATTTTTAAGTAATCCGCAGAATTTTCAATCATAAAGAAAAATTCAAACTGTTCATGGTCATTAATTTTAAACTGTTGAATATAAAGTAAATTTCCAACTTTAGGTTTTATTCCCAATTCTTCAAATATTTCGCGTTCAAGTGCTTGTACGAGTGATTCTCCTGGATCAATTCCTCCTCCGGGGGTACACCAATACGTCGTAGCATCTTTATGACGGTATGGTTTTAGTTTTAAGCATAGCAATTTATTTTTATGAACTATTAATCCTCGCACTGCAATTCTTCTATCCATATAAGTAAGTATACAGAAGATATGAAGTAGTATCCCATGCTATGATATTAGGCAGTGAAAGCATCTGCCTCTATATTAATAAAATGTCCGGTTAGCGAGACTTTTGAAGCTTTTGCGGATATCCCCAACCGCAAGGACTACCTTCCAGAAATTACCAAGTTGGAAGTCGATTCGTTAATGGCCGAAGGCAAAGGTGTTAAGTGGACCGAAGAACGACAGATCGGTGGCAACGCTGTTAAAGGTACACTTGAAATTACTGGATATATAAAATCCAAGTCGCTTGTATTTACTACTCATTCGGGAGGCTTAATATTCAAGACCCGTTTCAATTTCCAATTTGCCGGAGAAAAGGCGACTAAAGTCGTAGTCACTATCGGGGGCAAACCGAAAGGCATTCTAGCCAGGTTCATGGATGCTTTTTTGTCAAAGAACAGCGACTTCATCGGTCAGCAGTTAAAAAAAGAACTAGAATCATACAAAAAAGAAATAGAGAAAGATTAAAGTTTGCTAACATATTACACCGACGGCAGCTGCAGTCCGAACCCGGGTCCGGGCGGTTTTGCAGTAATTAAAAATAACAAGCCGCATATACTTGGACGAGAAAAGGAATCGACAAATATCCGCATGGAGGGTAAAGCTCTGATAGCTGCCATGTTGGATTCAGCCGGCGAGAAATGCCAAATATATACCGACAGCGAATTCTGGATTAAAGTCATAACCGTCTGGTCATTGCCATGGGAAAAAAACGGTTGGAAGAAAAAAGGCGGAGACATTAAGAATCTGGATTTAGTAAAACTGGCTTGTGAAGTTTACAAGCAATCCAATGCTGAACTAGTTTGGGTGCGCGGCCATAATGACGATATAGGAAATGAATTAGCAGACGAGTGGGCAAACAAAGCTCGCCAAGGCGCAACAATTTAATTTTACATCATACAAAAACAATAATATTTTGTAGAATTAGCTAGATAAATGGATGAAGAAAACACAAATACTGATATTAACGAGATTGAGAGAACAGACGTTTTTCTTTGGGCTAATAATCTGGTTCCAATCAAAGAAGAACTTCAAATCGAATTGTTTTTATTCAACAAAAACAATGTCGTATATCGGACAAATGTAGGAAAAGAATTAGTCCAGTCTTTCCAGCCGCTGCTAATTGACGGATTGTTGGAAGCTGTGCTGAGCGGTGCAGCAGAAGGTCTGGTAGTGAGAGATTTTGAGGACGGTGAAAGTGACGAAAAAGTACTACAGCGAGTTCATTTAAGCAAAGTTCAAAAAGCCCAGGAACTACTAAATTGGGTTAAGACTCAGGAATCAGCTATTGAAATGTTTGTCGAAGCCGAGCATGACCTTCGGCGAGTAAAGGGAGTATTAGCGCGGTGCAAACATCCTGAACTGCCTTGGCCTTTCTATATAATCAAGATGCTGCCAGGATCTCAAGTAATGAAAGGCAATGCATCCTGGATGCTAAAAAACGGCAAGTTTGTTCAATTCGATAGCGAGGGTGCAGTTCGGATTGCACCTGACAACCAACTGCTAATTCTAGATCAGGATATATATGCTTTCAATCCGGCAAAGCTCGAGCAGCTGTTCGGCTACAATGCCAAGAAATACTCGATTGCCTTAAAAAAGATGCAGGAAATCCAAGCCAACTTTACATTTAATTTTGATATTGGCTTGTCATGGGAAAACCTGGTAGAAGGCCAACGTACAATGGTCAACAAGCTGCAGAAACTTGAAGCCGAAGGTATAACCCAAAAAGACTTGATGGACCAAGCCGAGGAGTTAGGCATAGATCTTATGACGGATGGCGACGGGGCGATTATTATTATGAGCAGCAAGGATTTAACCAAATTTATCAATCTCTTAAATGAAGACTATATGGAATCTCCGTTGACGGGTAAGCGATACGAAATTAAAAGTAAGAAGCCGCTAAGGATAAAATCTGAATCTGAAGCCGATGAAGTGTTATCATAAGTTTAATGAGACTGCGTAAATCAAAACCCGCAAAAGGCAACTTCGCCTTTATTGACAACCAAAACCTTAATTTAGGCATTCAGAAGCTTGGCTGGAAGATGGACTGGCGCAAGTTCCGCAAGTTTCTTCAGGACAAGTACAATGTCACCAATGCTTACATGTTTATCGGCCATATGCCCGAACATGAAGATATGTATCTGCAGCTTCATGATGCCGGCTACCTGATAGTTTTAAAACCAACATATGATATGAGCAAACCAAAGAAGCCGGAACCAGAAGTAAAGCCTGATCCTGACAAGCCGGAAGAGAAGAAAGCCATTAAAGGCAATGTCGATGCCGAACTTGTATTATGGGCTGTCAAAGAAATGCCAAAATACGATAAGGCAGTAGTAATCAGCGGAGACGGAGATTTCTACTGTTTAGTAGAATATTTAGAAGCCGAAAACAAGTTACTAAAATTGCTGGCTCCAAACTCTCAGTATTCAAGTTTGTACAATAAGTACGAAAAATATATTGACCGTCTCGACAGACAGAAGAAAGTTTTATCATATCGTCATGGATATAAAACTCTAAAGAAGAAAGAACCTGAGAAATAATCAAATGAAAAGTATTGAAGACAGAATAGTGACAATTGAGAAACGTAACGAAAAAGTAGAATTGGACAAAGCTTGGGAAACGAGTTGGATTAGAAGACTTAGCATCGCAATATTAACTTATATTGTGATTGTAGCTTATTTAACTTTTGTTATTAAAAACGATCGGCCTTTTATAAACGCATTTGTTCCGGTTATGGGTTACTTGCTTTCTACTTTAGCTTTGTCGCTTATTAGGGACTTCTGGTCAAGCACTCAAAAGAAACGCTGAAATCTAACTTTGGAACATGGGCGTATAATACATATATAACCAAAGGAGTATTATGGCCGAAGCTAAACATGACTACAGTGATTTAAAGGCAATATATATTAACTGCACGCTGACTAAATCTCCAGAACCGAGCCACACTCAGACTTTGATTGAACTTAGTGAAAATATTATGAAGAAACAAGGTGTTAAAACTAGGGTTATTAGGATTGTCGATCACGATGTTGCCTCCGGCGTATATCCAGATATGACAAAAAAGGGCTGGGCAACTGACGAATGGCCGGCGTTATTCAAGGAAATCCTGGCTGCAGATATATTAGTATTAGCCGGACCGATTTGGCTTGGTGATAACAGTAGTGAAATGAAAAAAGTGATTGAGAGGCTGTATGCAAGCTCCGGCGAACTAAATGACAAGGGCCAGTGGATTTACTACGGCAAAACCGGCGGCTGTTTAATAACAGGCAACGAAGACGGCATTAAGCACTGCGCTATGAATATTCTCTACAGCCTGCAACATATCGGATATGCAATTCCGCCTCAATCCGATGCTGGTTGGATCGGGGAAGCTGGCCCAGGACCTAGCTACGGCGATAAAAGGGAAGATGGAAGTAGAGTCGGCATAGATAACGACTTTACAAACCGCAACACTACTTTTATGACCTGGAATCTAATGCATATGGCTAGAATACAGAAAGACCTTGGTGGATTTCCAGCTTATGGCAACCAAAGAAAAGAATGGGATGCCGGTAGGCGGTTTGATTTTGAAAACCCAGAATACAGAGGTTAGGTAACAAATGTTAAATTATTAAACTACTGTACTAAAAGCTAATATTTCGTTAGCACTTTGCTCAAATGCTGCCGTTTGATCAATTATTTGCTGACGATGATCGATACCAATTTGTAACGCTAACCGTTCTTGATCTTTAGCAATAGTTTCAGGACTAGGCACATGCGTTAATGCTTCGGCATGTTCGTGATCAATTGCAACTTGATCTATTGGATCAGGAAACAAGATTGAATCTCGACCAATTTCAGAATCTGGGTTAAAAGGATCAGTATAAAATATGATGGCTGTTTCAAGGGGCATTCCGTCGCCCTTAGGACCATTTTTTGCTACATCTTTCTCACTTTGATCATTGCCTTGGCGTAATGTTTGCTTTACATATACTCGAGAATACACAGTCCTTGGGGTCCCGCTAGAATCAGGAATTGATGCCTGGAAAGGACGGCTATATTCTTCATCTACAACCAAACGGTATCCTTCAATTTTACCGTAACCAAACCTGGCTAACTTTCCAGTCTTGTCACCAACAGGACTTAGTCTTTCAGTAATTTCATCTGCGTCTAATTCTGTTAGACGTTTAGCAATTTTTTTAGGATCAACAATAATATCGTTTTTAGGATCGTAATCAGGATAAAAAGCATTAGTCTCACCGTCCGGTGGTGCTGGAACTTGATTGCCCATAATTACACTTCTTGCATAATTGGTTAGCTGGTGAGCTCTTTCATATGCCATAGCAGCGTCTCGAAATGCTTCGAGTTCGGCTGTATGTTCTGCGTCGTTGCCGGCTACTCGCTCGGCTAGGTCTTCTGGATTCATAAATATATCATAGCAAAAAAATGCAATAAAGTCAAGTTTGTTATGCTTGTTTTACAGAAAGGTTCCAGTATCAACAACTGCTAAAGTTTCTGTAAACGAATCTATTTGTTCGGCTAAATCTTTTGCATATTCATCTTGAAGTAATTCTTGAACTCTGTTGGTATCACCAGCGCTTCGAGCTTCATCTAATGGAAGTTGAGCAACAGGTAATGGGAAATCAATTGTATCCCTATGAAATTCTGAACTAGGATCATCAGGCACAGTATATAAAACTAAGCCTAATTCCATATTCTTGCCATCTTTGACTTTACCGATTTCAGCAATACTGGCTTTAGACTGCCAGGTGGCTGGAATAGCTGATGGTTGAACGGTCTGTCTACAGAAGTATCTTGCAAAAACTACTTTTCGAGGTGCGCCGGTAGTAGGATCTGGTATTAAAATTTGAACAGGGCGACTATAGCGTTCAGTTACTTTGACTTCACCATCAATTGCTCCTAATTTTTCACGAAGGGCATTAGTATGAACTTTTACAGAGCGTCTTTCGTAATCTTGCTGTACTTTTACGAGCCTTGACTTAGGGTCTTTGACTACAACATCGGCAAAACCGCTTTTTGGATCAGTTACAGGATGGAAATCTATTATACCTTTAACTCGAGTTGCAATATTTTGAGCCAGTTCATATGTAGGTGCTTTTTCTCTGGTAGTTTTTCTTACTTCTGCACGAGCTGTTCTGGCTTCAGGTATTTTTGTTAATAAATCATCGGATTTCATAAAAAATATCATAACAAAAAACACTAAAAAAGTCAAGTATGTAATAGTTCTTATTGTTAGTAACTATAATCTCAAAATTCAGATATAATTTCAGTAATGGCTAAACAAATATTTCCAAATAACTTCTACTGGGGTGCATCTACAGCCGGTCACCAAGTAGAGGGTGGCACTGTCAACCAATGGAGTGAATGGGAACTGGCTAATGCCAGCGAGCTTGCTAAAACGGCTAAGACAAGGTTGTCGCATAGTGTATTAGACTGGAATTCAATTGCCAAGCAGGCAGAAAATCCTCACAATTACGTTTCCGGCAAAGGGGTAGACCATTATACTAGGTACAAAGAAGATTTCGATATAGCCAAGAGCCTAAATTTTAACTCTTTCAGATTCAGTATCGAGTGGTCACGAATAGAGCCTTCTGAAGGCAAATGGGACGAAGACGAAGTCGAGCATTACCGAAGCTATATCCAAGAATTAAAGAAACGGGGTATGGAACCCTTCCTAAATATCTGGCACTGGACAATGCCGACTTGGTTTACGGACAAAGGGGCATTTGAAAAATCTAGTAATTTAAAATATTGGCGGCGATTTGTAGAAAAAGTCAGCCAGGAATACGGCGATGAACTTTTATTCTGTATAACGATCAACGAACCGAATGTCTATACTACTTTTAGTTATTTAACGGGCGAGTGGGTTCCGGAAGAAAAGAGTATCAGGCGTTTTATGACTGTTTATCTAAATCTGGTTCGAGCACACAAGCAGGCATATAAAATACTAAAAACTCAGAATCCAAGACTACAAATCGGTATTGCCCAGAATATGTCCAACATCCAGTCTAAACGACCTAATAACATAATCGATATGGCTTCAGTCTGGTGGATGAGATATTTCTGGAACTGGTGGTTTATCAACCGCATATCCAAGCAGATGGATTTTATTGGATTTAACTATTACTTTGGCGACTATTACAAAGCCGGTAAGAGGATTAACCCGGATGCTCCATTGAATGATTTGGGTTGGTATATGGAACCGGAAGGCTTGCATCCGCTTTTGACTAGAATTTGGGCTCATTACAAAAAGCCGATATTTATCACTGAAAACGGTGTCGCGGATTCAAACGACCAGTTCCGCAAGTGGTGGATAGAAGAAACAATCGTAGCTATGGAGCGGGCTATTAGCGAAGGGGTGAACTTGAAAGGCTATATGCATTGGAGCCTACTTGATAACTTTGAATGGAAATACGGCTGGTGGCCAAAGTTCGGGCTAGTCCATGTCGACCGAGAAAATGGAATGAAGCGGACCGTGAGACCAAGTGCTAAGTGGTTTGCAAAGAAGATTAGATCGCTAAAGAGAGGCGATTTACCGACAGATAGCATAAGTTAGAACAACACATTGACAAAAACGCTAATGCTTGCTATAGTAATAAAGCAATGAAAATACCAAAAATAAAAATAGATAACGACCCAGTATATGTAAATCGAAGACGGAACGTACGAATAGCCGGAGCTACTGCTATTACAGCAGCTACTCTAGGAGCAAAGCTTATCAGTGGTGATCCTACTCCTGAACCACCAATTTTTAAGCATTATTCCGCTGATATCCCAACAGAACAGCAACCGGGAGTTGATATTAAAGCCCAGCCGGGCGACGGCTTCGATGATGTAGCCGATCGAGGTCTTGAAGCTTTAGGTATGCCAAATACAGATGAGAACAAACAAGCAGCAATGGATGAAGCACAATATCAATCAACTCATGATGAAATTCCGGGCAGCGGACTAGATATACACCAGACAGTTCATTTTGTTCCTGCCAACTTAGACATAGATAAAGCCCAGGTCATAATCAAAAGACAATAGCGTTCAGAAAACAGACTTATCCACTACATGTTGTGTAGAAAAAACGTTTATGAACAATCTGTGGATAACTTATAAAAAAAACTATATAGAAATAAGCATAAAGTACTTGCAAGTGGGTAGCTGGGGGTAGTATGCTCTTGTTAGTGGGTAATCGTGGGTAAGCCAAAATCAGCTTATACCAATTTAGATAAACCGCGGCACATCAAAAACAAAAAACACCAGATTTAAGTTTAGAGAGGGACAATGGCTACTGTCGACTATTTCGAGCGCAAGCTAGACGACAAACGCAGGTTAACTATACCTGCTGAACTTCGTAATGAGTTTGCATCGGGCGTAGTCGTGACACGCGGCTTTAGTAACTATCTACACATCTACCCAAAATCAATTTGGGACGAAACAGTGGAACCGCAGTTGCAGGGAAATATCCTTGACGAGAATACTGCCGACCTAAATGTTAAGTTCCGAATGGGCAAGACTGAATCTCCACTGGATGAAAAACAGGGAAGAATCACGATTGAATCGCACCTTCTGGATTACGCCGGCATAGACCGGGCTGTAGTCGCAGTCAGGGCTGGTAGGTACTGGCGTTTAATGGCTGCCTGAGTCGGATTACCAAACAAGCTCTTTAACAATCAAATAAGTCGACTAACTCGAGATCAGTTATTCGGCAGTCAACAAGTGGACAGAAGTTACCACTTTAAAAAACTTTGTACATTACTCAAAAAAACACCTCCCAAAACTCCACCTCACACATAAGTCTCTCAATGCTAAAAACAGAAGAAGTG
>CAZWJA010000025.1:0-8754 GCA_964634445.1 uncultured Candidatus Saccharibacteria bacterium
GCATAGGTGCAGAAGCCGATACCCTCAGGTTTATGAACCAACGGTCAATGGATGGCTTGGTAATAATCCCGGCCGACGATTTTATTTCGGAGGATCAAAACCAGCAGATTAAAACAGTTCTTGAACAGCAAGCTGTACCATCTACAACTATGCCAATTACAGTAAATAGCACTATGCCAACTTCAGAAGTCGAACCGAGTACAACTACTTTAGTTACAACTACGGAAGTGACCACGACAACGCTTCCGCCAGAAACTAGTACTACTCTAGAAACTACAACTACGACCGCTGCAGCTCAACCGTCAGTACCTGCTCCAATATTAGAACAAGCAGCACCGGTAGCAGAAGTAGTTAAAACTCCGGAACAGAAAGCCGTAGATCTTCTAAACGATTCGCTTACATCTGTTAATATCATGAATCCAACCAACAATCTGGACTTTGTTCTTAGTGCTGTTCGGATTGCAGATAATGCTTACGCCCCTAAAGATCCTGACCGCCGGTCAGACTTGCCGTTTGGATATGTCAAAGCATTTATGCCCAATGAAATGGACGGAGTCAAACAGCTCAGGGTTGCTGCTGAGCGAACCAGCGGGCAGGAATTGTATTATTCGGCTCAAGCTGAATCAGTCTCACGAGCCTGGGCAGTCTTAATGGAACAATTAGGTAGCAAATACCCGCAGTATGCTCAGGCTGTTTTGAGAATGCGGGACGCCAACTCGCCAAACCACCGAACGCACCAGCATGGCCAGATGTTTGATATTAGCAGTAATATGTCTCTAAACGTGACATTTACGGCCGACGGACCATTCGGCGATATGAACTCTCCTAATTACAGCTTTGATTATTCGCTAGATTTAGCCAACGCCTTAGCAAGACTCCGATTTGGAGAAGATCCGGCCATCCGCAGTATCGTCACTAGCGACAGGCGGTTACTGAATGCAGTCAATGCAAAACTAGGATTTCGGTTTATGTCCTACGACAGCGACGGCGAACACAAGGACCACTGGCATGTCATCATGAATCCAAAGTTTAATCTTCCATCATGGGGACTAAGAGCTAGAGACTTGCCGTTGTCAACTGATCAAGATTTGAGAATAGGAGCAGCTGCAAGACCAATCTCACCAGAACAGTACCGTATCATGCACGGGCCATTTGATGACTGGAAGAAAGCTAAGCTAGAGGCCTTTGCCAACGCTACATCTACTACAACCTCTACAACTACAACACCTATTAATACTCCTACAACTACAGTACCGCCAGTTACAACTGTTCAACCGCCAGTAACTATACCAGCCGTTGCTGAAGTGGTTGCAGCACAACCGGCTGATGCAGAAGTGCAACCAAGTTACGACTTCATAGAAAAACTTGAAATAGCCGAACCGCAGAAGCAGTTTTTGCGTGAAGTAGTGCCGTATGGAGTAGCAATCGCGAAGCAGTACCAGCTAAGCCCGCAAGTTCTAATTGCTCAAGCGGCAATGGAAAGTGGCTATGGCCAAAGCAAGCTAGCTAAAGCTACTAACAATCTATTTGGTATTAAGGTTGGATCTGGCTGGGGCGGTCCAAGCCTGAGAGCTCGAGTCGGAAGTATGACCAAATCATATGTTGCCGACTTTAGGGCTTATTTCACGCCTCTAGCCTCAATTGAAGATTACGCCAAGGTAATCAGCGGAAAGCCGTGGTACAACGATTCCCGTAAGCACCCAAACGACCCGAAACTATATGCCATGGGACTTATTCATGAGCTAAGGGACGACGGTACCATTGCCAAAAGTCAGGGCCAGCCGGGCGTGCAAAGCTACGACGTAAATCCAAAGTATGTCGATAACGTACTGGCAGTAATAGAAACACTGCATTTAAACGAAATAAGCAGCTAATTAGTAATTAATTAATTAAAAGGAGAATAATATGAGTGAATTTGAACCAATGCCATTTGACGAAAGAATAACTAAAAATCTTGGACATGATGCTGGACATACTACTAACGAGACTAGAGTTGTAATAGAGCAAAGGCAGCCTGGTCGGATTAGACGAGGTATTAAAATGCTGGGTGGAGCAGCGATCGCAACCTTAGTTCTGGCCGGCGGACTATTCATCGCCGAACATATAGATGATTTTTCTTTTGATAGTACGGAGAAAACTGAAGTTACAGCCGGTCCGGCTGACAGTGAAGTCAGAGTAAATCAGTTCGTAAACTTGTCGGAAATCAGGTCGACTTTTCCACTCGTAGTGAGAACATCACTAGACAGGCCAGGTTTTGTGAACTGTGACATGAAGATTGTAATGAAAGACAAAGATGAACAGGTTGAGACGATTACGAATACCGGTATAGTTTTCGATAGTATCCAAACCGTTAAGGATGAGTCTGGCAAGTATAGCATTGATGTAAGCGGCGACATGAAGATGACCCCTTCGTCTGTTGCATGGCAGGAAACACCGATATTATTTGAGCGGGACTTGGCCGCCTTTGACAGCTGTTTCAATATGGACGAACCGAATCAGGCAATGGACATTGCCGTTACTACCGCTCTGCAAGCCGGCCAGTTAGCGGCTGCCTGTGCTGTTGACAGCAAGCCTGGCAAACGGGCAATATATAGCGCCTTAAAACAAAATGCCAAAATGATGGGCGATATACCTGCTGAAGTTCCTGAGGAAGTAATCTCGGTAGAGTTTAGTAATTTAGACGAACAGCAAGACGTAATGTACGCCAATGCTGTCAGGACTTTTGATAAAACGGTTACGAAAAAGTTAAACCAGTATACCGATGCCAGCAAAGATCACGAACTAGTAACTAACTTTGATGGTATACGCGACTGTTCCCAGCATACTTTCTCTTTCGCTGACAACTAGAATCCAAGCTATAATACAAGGGTGAACGAAAAGTTACAGACTAAGCTAAAAGATTTACCTAATGCACCGGGCGTATATTTCCATAAGGATAAAGACGGCCATATTATCTATGTCGGCAAAGCCGCCATACTGCGAAACCGCGTCCGACAGTATTTCCAGAAGTCCCGAACTAGAGATCCAAAGACAGATCTATTAGTGGCGGAAATAGTAGATACCGATTGGCAGGTTGTCGACAGCGAGTTCGAAGCTCTGTTTTTAGAAGCTGAAATGATCCGGCGCTATATGCCTAGGTACAATATCTTGCTGCGGGATGACAAAAGCCAAACTTTTGTCCGGATCGACTTTAAGAGTAAGTACCCGAGCGTAACTATGACCCGTCGACCATTGGATGACGGAGCAACCTATTACGGTCCTTTCCTAAGTACAATAGCTGTTCGTCGAGCACTCAAATACCTGCGTAAGATTTTTCCTTATTCCACCCATTCCGTGTTACCTAAGCGCGCCTGTTTGCTGGTGCATCTGCATTTGTGCCCGGGTCCGGAAACTGGCGAGCTAGACGAACCAGCTTACAAAGCAACGCTCAGAAAACTGGTTAGTGTTCTAGAAGGTAAAAAAGACAAGCTGATCCGCGAACTGGAAAAAGACATGAAAGCTGCGTCAAAAGATTCTCAGTTTGAACGGGCAGCTAAAATTAGGGATCAGATTACAGCCCTAAAGGATCTGGACAGAAGGATTTTGTTTAGCGACAAGGAGTTTCTCGATCTTTCTAAAGACCATGCCTTAATTGACCTAACTGAACTATTGGGTCTAGCAAAGGTTCCCCGGCGAATTGAGGGCTACGACATTTCGCACATGAGTGGGACCGACGTCGTTGCCAGCATGGTTGTGTTTACCAACGGTACGGCCGACAAAGCCAACTACCGCAAGTTTAAGCAGAAAGTCCAGAACAACGACGACTTCGCCCATATGAGGGAGACTCTCAACCGGCGGTTTAGCGACAAGAACATCAAAGCTTGGGGTATGCCCGAGTTGCTGCTAATTGATGGCGGAAAAGGTCAGTTGGATGCCGCACTTAGCGTTTTGCGTGAAAAAGAAATTAAGCTGCCGGCTATCGGGCTGGCCAAAAAACATGAGGAAATCGTAGTTAGAAACGATTGGCCTAATACCGATCTCCAGCCGGAAGTAGTCTTGAGGCTGCGAGGGTTCAGTCGGACAAGCAGCGACTATACTTTAGTCGACCTGCCTAATAACAGTAATATCGTAAAACTTTTGCAGCGTGTTCGTGACGAGTCACATCGGTTTGCCGTCAGCTATCACTCGGTACTTAAGGTCAAACGCCAAACTGCCAGCATTTTAGACGACGTGCCCGGTATCGGACCGGCAACCCGGAAGAAGCTTATTAAAACATTCGGCAGCTTGCGCGGAGTGCAGCAAGCTCGTTTTGATGACCTTGAACACTTGCTGGGTACCAATAAAGCTACAGTCCTAAAACAGTATATTCGAGCTGATGCTAAAGCCAGAGCCGAACAAGAGCGCATGCGGATCTGAGTGGTATACTAGAACTCCTATGGCCAGCTTATTTACACCAGAGTTCTTTGAAAACAATAGAATTAATTTACGACAGAAGCTTGGAAGAAGCGAGCCGATTATTTTATCTGCCTATGGTCTGCAGCAGAAAGGATTAGACGAACACCATCCATTTAAGCAGGAAGGCAATTTCTGGTATCTTAGCGGCATAACTATTCCAGATGCAGTTTTAGTAATTACACAAAGTTCAGAATTTGTAATCCTGCCCAAGCAATCGGAATACCAAATAGATTTTCACGGACAATTTGATTACGGTCTTATTAATAAGCAAAGCGGTATCGATAACATATATGCTTACGAAGAAGGCTGGCAGAAACTAGAACTATTGATCAAGAAATCTAAATCAATTGCCAGTTTTCCTGAAATACCTGAGTTTATAGATGTTTACGGTTTTCATACTAATCCGTCCAGAAATCTATTGCTTAAACGATTAAAAACTGTTAATCAGAAGTTGAAAATTACTGACATACGGAAGCTTTTAGGCCAGCTGCGGATGATAAAACAGCCAGTTGAAATAGAAGCTATCAGTCGGGCGATAGACATTACAGCAGAAACAATTGAAGATGTTATAAAGAATCTGGCTAAGAAAAAATACAAATTTGAATATGAAATTGAAGCCGATATTAGCCATGGTTTTAGGCGCAGAGGAGCAGGTGGTCATGCTTTTACTCCGATAATTGCCAGTGGAAAAAATGCCGCCATTATCCATAATACTGAAAATTCAGATGCAATAAAAAAGAATGAACTACTCCTACTTGATATCGGTGTTGAGTATGAGTTGTATGCCGCAGACATTAGCCGGACAATTGCAATTGATGCGCCAAGCGAAAGGCAGTTACAAATATATAATGCGGTAAAAGAAGTACAGGACTTCGCTTTTTCGATTATTAAACCTGGTGCCATGCGTCTGGAATTAGAAAAAAAAGTCAGGAATAAAGTCGGTGAAAAGCTAATTGAACTTGGCCTAATTAAGACACTGGACAGCGAACAAATTAATAAGTATTATCCGCATTCTTTTTCTCATTTCCTTGGCTACGACGTACATGATTTCGGCGACTACGATAAGCCGCTGATTGAAAACGTTGTCATCACTGTAGAACCTGGAATTTATATACTAGAAGAAAATATAGGTGTGAGAATTGAAGACGATATTCTAATAACTAAAACAGGAATAGAAATATTATCTGAGAAAATACCTCGTTCGTTATAAAATCCTTATGCTTGCAAACGAAGTTCTAAAACCATACTATCTCTCTTAGATATTAACTTGTAGAAAGGAAAATACTTTGAGTGAATTTCCGAGTAGACTTACCAGAATAAGCTCAGTGCTTGCGTTAAGCTTAGCAGCTGTTGCCTGCTCGGGCGGGTCAGAGCAGACGATTGAAACGAATACGCCTGTAGCTGCAGCGGCACAAGCAACTGATCAGGACTCAATTCACAAATCGCCGATTCGAAAAGAAATAACCTATTTTAAGAATGGCGATAGGTTAATTCAATTTCATGGAAATTTTTATGATGAGACTAATAATAGCAATGGATTATATCCACATAATATCTATCAGACATGTATTAACCATGCATTGTATTCAGAAACCTTAGCCGAATATGGCAATGGTATGTCTTTAGCGGATCCAATAATTGATTACCCGCCATGTTTAAACGACAATAAGTTAACTCCCTCAGATTTTCCAGAATAATATCAACTTAGCATCCTGGTTATGCTAAAATACTACTAATATATGAAAAAGCCGTTATCAAGGTTTATTGTGCGCTGGTTTGTCTGTGGATTGGGCATTTGGATTGCTGCTTGGCTGCTGGGCGAAACAATTAATTATGACAAACGTTTAGGTGTTATAATAATTTCCGGTTTAATTCTGGCTTTAGTAAATACGATTATTAAGCCAATCGTAATTTTATTCTCACTGCCGTTTATTTTATTTAGTCTTGGTTTGTTCATGATAGTTATTAATGGGCTAATGGTTCTAATAGTGTCCAAACTGTATGCACCGCTGCATGTTACAAATTTCGGGGCCGCTATGCTGGCCGGTATGGTAATTGGCTTGGTAAACTACCTAGTAACTACTATACTAGAAGAGAAATGAACTTATTTAATTACATTACAATCGTATCAATGGTGCTGGTCACTATACTAATATTAATTCAAACTAGAGGTGCTTCCCTGGGAGCCGGGCTTGGCGGTGGTGGCGAAGTCAATAGTGTCCGACGTGGTTCAGATAAGACACTTCATCAGATTACTATTTTCTTTGTAGTAATGTTCGGTGTTTCATTAGTTCTCGGAATACTTACTTAAGAATCAATAAGGTGGAAAATGATTGATCGATCAACCCGTTTGCGCTGGCGCAGACGACTCAGACGAAGTCAGAAGCAGGTTGGCGAAATCGGTACGCAGGCCGAGGACAATTTAGACAAGCATTTGTTTAAACGATTAAGCCGGCTAACTCAAGTCAGGCGCTTTATTGCCACTTGGGTGCTGCTATTTATTCTGATCATCGGCGGCGTACTCTACCAGACTAAAATACTGGGGCAGTATTATTTGTCGCCGCAGGCTACACCGGGAGGAATTTATACTGAAGGCATAATCGGATCGTTTACTAATGCTAATCCATTGTATGCGGCCAGTAGTGTCGATAACAGTGTTGGGCGGTTAGTTTTTTCGGGGCTTTTCACGTTTGATCAAAATAACAAGCTGATTGGCGATCTAGCCAGTAGTTGGAAGATTGACGACACCGGAAAAGTATATACAGTTACCTTAAAAGAAAATCTTACCTGGCATGACGGCAAACCGCTAACATCTGCCGACATTGTTTATACCTACGCTATGATCCAAAACCCGAATGCCAAGTCACCGCTATTTAACAGCTGGCAAGGTATTAAAGTCGAAGCCAATGGTGACCGACAAGTTAAATTTACTTTACCAAGCCTGCTCAGCGCTTTTCCCTATTCAATGGTTAATGGAATTGTGCCTAAACACTTGCTCGACGGCGTCCCGCCAGCACAGTTGAGATCGATATCTTTTAATACCAGCCGTCCGATCGGGTCGGGACCATTCAAGTGGGAAGCAATTGAAGTAATCGGAAGTACGCCGGAAGAACGTGAACAAAGAATAGCGCTAGTGCCTTTCGACAAGCATGTTGGCGGCCAGCCAAAACTAGACCGGTTTATTATTAGGACCTTCAACGATGAGAAAAAGCTAGCCGATGCATTAAAGAAACAGGAAATTACAGCTGCCGCTGGCCTGACAATTATGCCTGAAGAGCTCAAGGAGATTTCAAATATTAGAGATATAAACATACCTTTAACTAGTCAGGTAATGGTCTTTTATAAAAATACCAGTGAGCAGTTCAGTGACGTTAAAGTCAGGCAGGCTATGAACTATGCGGTTAATACTAGCGACCTGCTGACTAAAATTAACCGTCCGTTAAATCCAAGCAAGAGCCCGCTACTGAAAGATCAGATCGGATACGACGCAAAAAGCCTGCAGCGAACTAATAATATTGAACAAGCCAAAAAGCTGCTGGATGAAGCTGGCTGGAAGCTTAACGACAAGGGCAAGCGTACAAAAGATGGCAAGCCGTTTACTTTTTCTCTAACGACTCAGACTAATAGCGTGTATGAAACACTGGCCAATGAGCTGAAGCGGCAGTGGGGAGAGTTGGGAATCAATACTGAAGTAATTCAGCTTAGCGATAGCGACCTGCAGTCAACGCTAGCAGTTCATAACTATGACGCTTTACTATACGGCATTTCACTAGGACCCGATCCAGACGTATTTGCCTTTTGGCATAGCTCTCAGGCCGACCTTAGATCTCCGAACCATTTGAATTTTTCCGAGTTTACCAACAAAGTTGCCGATAGTGCTCTAGAAGGTGGCCGGACTCGAAGTGAAGAATCGGTCCGGACTATTAAGTACAAGCCATTTATAGACACTTGGGTCAACGAAGCGCCAGCACTAGCGCTATATCAGCCTAGATATCTGTATGTTGTCCGCGAGCCTATGTACGGCTTTAATTCCTCAATAATGAACAACGGAGCCGACCGGTTCAACAATATTGAACAATGGATGATCAAGCTAAAAGATCAGCCTGTAGAATAGCCTTGGCAATCTAGACTTTAGTTAGATTACGTTTTCGAATATAATAACCGAGGTCTACATTAATCATCGTGCCGCGATGGCGGAATTGGTAGACGCGCTACGTTCAGGACGTAGTGAGATTTTTCTCGTGGAGGTTCAAGTCCTCTTCGCGGCACCATCAAGCGATTTTTTGCAGAAATTGAGCGCATTCGCGCTCTTTTTTGTTT
>CAZWJA010000026.1:0-8374 GCA_964634445.1 uncultured Candidatus Saccharibacteria bacterium
ATAAAAAAAGAAGGTTCAGAACCTGCGTAATCCAACGCTGCCGAGCCTTCAATACACATAGTATTACACAAACTAACTTGTTGGTTCAACTATGTCATTTGCCTTGTCACATGTTTCGAGATTACTTACATTAATATGACGTATGGTTTACTAAAGTCCGAGCGTGGTATCGCTTAAATCAGATTCCTGCAGGTCTTTGGTCTCGTCAGTCTTTTTCAAAGATTCGTCGATCTTAGTTGTTGCTTTTGTGCCCGGATCATTTGATGTAGCCTGGGAAGAAGGAGTAGTGCTGGTAGTAGTCGGTTTAGCCGGAGTATCTCCGCGCTTCTGCCAGAATGCATAACCGGCACCACCTATTAACGCTAGCGCGACGAGTACGGCTACTATGATTGCACCGCTCTTGCCTTTCTTACTGGCTGGCTTGCTGGGTGATGACAAAACACTTGGTTCGTTTGCGTCCATTATCGGTTGAGTAGCTTCTGATACTTCTGGTTGGGTGGGCGTTTGATCAAAAGATGATTCACTTGGCTTAGTATTAAGACCTGGGATTAGTTCTTCAGGTTTACTAGCTGGGTTCACTTGTTCAGATGGAGTTGGCACAGCACTTGCCGTAGGAGTTGGAGTTAGTGGCGCGCTGAAACTAGGAGCAGGAGAAGAAGGTGATGGCACCCCTGAACCTCCGGTAACTGGAATCTGAGTAGACTTTGGCCCAACACCGTCTATGTTCCGCTTGATCGGGTCTGGTGTCGGCGGATGGAAAGGCTTAGTTACGTCGTCCATTATTGTCCACCTCCTGTAGTTTCAGTATTAGTTTCATTACTTGTACTAGTATTTGTTTCTATAGTTGGTTTGGTAGTTTTCGGCTTTAATTCTTTCAAGCTCTTCTTGATTGTAGTGTTGATATAAGTTCGGATGTCGACAACATCGTCAGCAACTGTTTTGCGAGCAGCTCTGGCTTCTTCTAAAGCTGCCTTGAAAGCTACTGGATCAGTCGCACAATCTACACCGCTAAGATCGGTAATAGCAGTCTGGTATGCGGTCATGTCGGTTGTATACTTGGCAATCTTTGTTGATAGCACTTTGCTTTGCGCTTCCAAGTCAGTCGTATCTTTATTAGCTTTTAAGCTGGCAATCGCTTCTGTAAGTGCAGCCGTAATTTCGGTATAGGCAGCGGTTCGCTTGGTGTTATTCCTAGTTAGCTGAACTGAAAGTGCTTTGCTGATTACTTGAGAAGCTTTGCACTTGCCTTTGATTTTGACAGTTTGTTCAGCGGTCAGCTTTGGCGCAAACTTAAGCTTACTCTTTTCTACCCTTTGGGCCATAGTTTCAGCCTGCTTTGTTTCAGCAATTGGCGACGGTGCGGCAAATACTGCTACCGGAGACAATACTAAAACTGGCAACGTTAACGCGGTTCCAATTAATACTTTAATTTTTCTCATGTGATTACCTATTATTAGCTTAACTCTATTTTACCATAAGCGGGGTAAAGCTAATATGACTATTTATATGACATTCCTACTGAAACTATAGTTAAATTAATGTTAATTAACTTACAGATATAAATATTGCTAAGCTATAATATTTCCAGATGACAAAAAACTTCAACAAGAAACACGGTTCTATATTAATCCTGCCAGTTATTGCTGTAATTACAGTTATTACGGCTAGCTATTTGCTCTGGCGGTACGCCAATACTCCGAAAACTCCAGATCTACCAAGGCCGCCGCTTAAGGAGCTGTCGGCCAAACACGGAATCAAGATCGGCAACCACGCTATCAAGAACAGAATCGGTGAGAAACCGTACAACGACATTTTGACTCAGCAGTTTGATTTCGTAACTATAGACAACACACCGAACTGGCACTTTACCGATTACGATCTTCGCCCATCCAAAGACAAATTCGACTTTAGCCAGATAGATAAGATAATGGCCTACGCTGAGAAAAATAAAATGCCGGTTCAGATGCACCATTATTTGTGGGGTGATGAGAAATGGCTACCGAATTGGCTTCTAAAAGGTAAATTTACTCCTGCCCAACTGGAAGACATAATGAAGAATCATATCCTGACTGTCGGCAAGCGCTATTCGGGCCGAGTTGCCGAATGGACGGTAGTCAATGAAGCCTTCACCCGACAGCAGCATTTGTTTAACCTAAACGACTGGTGGGCGGTAAATACCGGCTCGCAGGACTACATTGACAAAGCCTTCTTCTGGGCCAGGCAGGCAGATCCGAAATCCAAGCTGATCCTAAACGACTTCAACAACGAAATCCAGAATAATACCAGCAATGCAATGTACGAATATATGAAAGGCGCCAAGGCCCGAGGAGTTCCCATAGATGGAATCGGCATGCAGATGCATCTTGACGGTACTCATCCACCAAAATTAGATGAAGTAAAAACTAACATGACAAGGTTTGGGGACTTAGGTTATGAAGTTTACATTACCGAGCTCGACGTCAACATGAACGACGTCAAAGCCGATGACAACGACAAGGATCAGATCCAAGCTAGAATTTACTATGAAGTTACCAAAGCCTGTATAGAATCCAAAGTCTGCCACAGCTATGCCCTGCTTGGCATTACCGACGCTGAAACCTGGTACAACTATCTGCCCGGCGTGACAGATGCCAGACCACTGCCGTTCGACCGCAAATACAAGCCTAAACCAGCTTTCTACGAACTCCGACGAGCATTAGAAGAATAAGATATTTTGAAGACTTAAGAATGCTTACGACTTGCTTTTTGCTAGTTTTGTCATGCCGGCAACAACAAGAAAATAATAAACTAGTAGAAGAACGACAGTCTTTAAACACAATCTGTAGTCTGCTGCCACAAGAATCACTGGCGGAAGAAACAGCAGAATTAGATATGGAATATATGTCAGCCAACCTTCTCGGCTAACTGGTATATAGCTTCCGCGCAAAGCCACAAACCAGGCTCCCTTTTTGTGTTTTATCTTTTTAAAATGTTTCATTTTATCCCTTAATTTGATCTATTTTGTCTGCTAATTCATGGTCCTTTTCCGTAACACCGTTTGCGCTGTGCGTAGTTATATGAATTTCTACCTTTCCCCAAGACAGTTCAATATCTGGATGGTGATTCATGTCTTCTGCCAAGCCACCGACAATTCTAACGAATTCCAAAGCCGTTTTAAAATCAGGAAAGTTGAAAGATTTATTTAAGCTATTATTGGATTCTTGCCACATATCTCAAAACTCGATATTAGTAATTTTCCACGTATTATCTTTATAAATGAATGTAGCCGTACCAGCATATTTGTGTTTGCTATCTGTGAAGTTAAAGACCATGGTACCGGTTGTGTCATTTAAGCTCTTCCAGGTTTGTTCAATACCGTCAACTTTAGAACCGTCCTCAACATCTACAGTGTCATAAATAACCTGTTTATTGCTTTTGATACCGTCTTTTTCAATTGCGGCAGTTAGAGAACAAACGCCGTCCGGCATTTTGTAGCCGTTGCAGTCTACTTCTTTTGACTTGGCTGTATCTGAAGACTGGACAGCAGGAGTATTCGTGCTTGGAGATGCAGACTTGTTCTTAACCAGAGGATTTATTTCCGGGTGCAGACCAAGATAATAGAATGTACTGGCGTAGCTACCAATACCTAGAAGCCCGATTAGCAGTATTGTCACAATCAGCTTGGTAAATTTGGAATGCAGCAAGGCACCATGGCCGACTTTGGTAACTTTAACAGGCGCCAATTTTTCATTGTTTTCAATTGGTTTTTTAGGAGCGCTGATATCTAGCGGATTAAAGTCCTCGTACATATAATAAGGTTACCATAACGCTTAAGTTACTATTTCAAATATTGCAGATCTTTAGAAAGATATGTCTCTGTTATCGCTCGTATGTTCTAGCTTCACTAGTAAAGGCTCTTGCCTGAGACGCAGTCTTGCCTGGGAAGGCTTCCATTTTCATCTTGTTACCGTCCAGTACTTGAAGCAGTACTACGCCTAGGACCTGCTGGCTCTGAGTAGGAGTTCCGCCGGACTGGCTTGGACCCGGATGGTTGAACTTGGTCAGTTCGTATTTAACTATGCCGCTGTCTTTGTCGACAGTTGCCGGATCTTTGAAACCGGATTTAGCCGTAAACTGAGTTGCCTTGCCCTGGTAGTTGCCGAAGGATACGTCAAGCAGGCTCGGGTTAATAGCATCCGGTGCAATAGAGAAATGCCCGCTCCAGTAGCCTTCGCCGTTGCCGTCGCTAGCTCCGGTATTTCCTTTTGGTCCGGCGTAGCCGTTAGTTCCTTCTTGGAACCAGTTGCCGACCAGCTTGCCAGCGATATCGTAGTCTATCCTGCCGCCGCGAGGTTCAGCCGTTCGCGGGTTCTTAGACAGCATCTGGCTTTTAAGTGGATCGTTGAAATACTTGAAGAAATCGTCGGTATGAATCTTCCACGGTTCAGCAGAATAAGATTTAGGATTGACGAAGCCTTTCAGCTCCATGCCGTAGTTGTAGATTGCCGTATCCAAACTTTGGGCTCCGACTCGGCCAATAACCTGTCCGGCCTTGACTGGAACATGCAGATCTTTACCATTTTTTACCTTGTCCTTAATAGAATCGTCTAGGCTTGTTAACAAGTCGAAATAGCTGACAATATCGCAGTTATGTTGGATTTCTATTCGATACTCGCCTTTCTGGCTGTTGCCAGAGTCGACATTCTGAGTCCGTTCCTCGTAGGATACAATGTAGCCGTCAGCCATAGCGTAAACTGGCGCCGCATCACGGTTCTTCATGTCGTTGGGATAAAAGTACAGGTGGTCGATCGGGGTAACATGTCCGCCAGCTAGTGTTCCAATCGGCAGCACGTTACTGACGTCGGCCATATCCATGGGCATATGCTGCATAGTTACCGGCCCGTTGCCCTTGCAGTCTTTCTTGACGTTTTGCAGCTGGTTTGCCGACTGATTTTCGTCCGGATTACCCTTCTTGCTCTTACCGCCGTTTAAGACCTTGAAGCCGACAAAACCAATTGCAGCTAATACGACTACAACTATTACTAGCTCGACTACGTGGAAACCTGCCTGATTGAGTCCTTTGATTTTCTTCATGCCCACCCTTTTTATTAATTATTTATAATCATTATATTACGCCAACCGGCCTTCTAGACTGCAGTTCATAGCGTCTAGGACGGAGCTTAAAATTGTAGCGCTGAATATCACGGCTAGGACGATCCTGAACTGGTGCTCGGTATTGGACATTTATCCCGCTGGTAATTTGACTACGGGTTTTAACTTCGTTTATCCTTGGCTTGACTTCTCTTTTAGCGTTTAAGAACGCTCGGGCAACATGGTTCGAATCGCTAAAGTATTTTGGACTGCTGTTGGTTTCAACTGGAGTATTACCGACTGCCGACTGAATTTTAGCTGATACGAAATTAAGAATCGACTCGCCGTAATGAATACCCATTTCGATCGGGTCGTCGGCAGTTAGTTCGTATCCTAAATTAAGATTTGAGAGCAGCATTTGTTTTGATACTTTTTTTTATTTACCGTTTTTATTTTTAACTGGTAGTTTCAGTATAGCACGATAATGCTAGTGTCAATACAGTTATCCACTGGTAAATAGTCGTATTAGAATACTTATTTTACTCAGTATATTTATACTTTTTATCTATTTCGCGCCAAAAAGCCCGATGCCAATTCTTGTAGCTCAGGTTGTTCGGATGAAACAAATCAGGCGCAAAGCCAAAAATGCTTTGGTGGTCGGTAGTCTCCTTTTGTAGATTTACGAAATTTAGTCGAGATTCTTTAGATAGTAAGTCATCGATAATACTGCTCAGTTCGCGAGCCGGCTGGGTGCTACCTGGGCGGCTATTGAATATCGGCATGTTGCTGACATATGTTCCGTCCGGTAATTGGGGTAAAAGTTTTTTGTAATTTTCTTTAAATGCTGCCGGGTTATTAGCTTTGACGTCGTTGGCACCGATTTCAATCGTTACCAAGTCAGCTTTGATTCCGCTGGCTTTAGGAATCTGCTCTTCTAGGCAGTCCTGTAGCGTAGCTCCGGTTTTACTGAGATTAATAATTCTTACTTTTTTTCCTGTTTTTTGCTCTAGGCTTTTAGCAACAAGTCCGACATATCCGCGCATCGGGCTAGTGGCACCAATCCCCTGGGCAGCTGAGTCGCCTAATGCCAGGTATGTAATTTCGCCAGGTTCTTTAGCTTTGGCTTCCCAGAATTTCTTATTCCAACCGACAGATAAATACAAAATTAGTAAGGCTAAAATATATATTAGAAATAGGGCAACAATAATCCAAATTAACGTTTTCAAATGCTTATTCCTGATTTTAAGTGACACTTTGAAGTTTACGTTTAATCTAATTATTACGCTATTAAATATTTGATTAAGCGAATATATTAATTTAATACCCTAATGTAGCGTATATTACTTTTTTATGTTATAATCTATTACTTATGGAAAAATCAGATTTAGAACCTAGCCAGATATCTACTAGTGTGGATTTAACACAAATACCAGGATTTATATACGGAACTCTACAAGACCGGGTTGAGTTTAGTATTGATCCAATGAACGAATTAAGAATAACTTGTATTGAACTACTTAGTCTAGATATAGACCAGCATGAAGTTGCAGTACGAACAATGAACAATTTTCATGAGTTATCAACCGAAACTGAAACAGCTCGACTATTAAGGCACAGGAATAATCTCAAACGTGGGCTGGTAATGGTCCCGTCTGGCGATAATGAAACTAACTGGATAAATATTGATGAATCACTGATTGGTGCCTTTAGTTTAATACTAAATGGAGTTGAAGAACAAATTTCAGAAAGTACGCCAAGAGAATTCGCATTTACCGGTGATGACCGAGCACCTTTTATCGCTGAGTTTGATCCTGATGTAGATCATATAATGAATGATGAAAAATTGGCTGAGATAGCTGTTGCCAATTACCTCATGTTTACAATTGATCCACTATTAACTTCTCTCATGGGTTCGCTGCCGGAAATGGGCGAAAAAGCTGAGAACTGGTTAAAACTAGGTGGCATAAGTCTTAGACAAGTAATCGATACTTCTAGATATGGTTTAGTAAATGCACTATTCGGGGACGAAAACCACCCGACGATTAAAAGTATCTCCCGAAAAACATCCAAAATAGTCAATGCGCTTAAAGATTTCATTGCTAATCCAGTTTACACTTTAGTTGAGGGTACTACTTCACAGCTTATTGGAAGTGTAGAAAATGAAATTGAAAGAAACCTAGACAATTATGTGGCTGATAAAAATGCTAAATTACTGGAAGTCACACTTCAGCCAAAGAAGAAAAAAGTACGGCCTACAAAAGAAGTAGACGCAAAGCCGAAAGACAATGCCCGTATATTAGAAGGGAGTTCTGCCATTCTTGTACCTAATAAGGAACTGGTAAGAGAAGAAGCTAAATGGGAAACTGTTTGCAATACCAGCTTGAATCTTCCTTGGTTAAACGAATCTGGTTTGAAAGCAGAAGTAAGTGAATTAAGTGATTTTGGAAGCAGCGTATATATTGTAGATGCCATAAGTCCCTCGCTTCGACAAGTATCCAAGGATTCGCGAAGCAAGTTTACCGATTCTATTAACCCATTCGATCAAGCCATTAGCCAGCAGGCAAAAAGAATGGCTGCCGGTATATTGCCATGGATTAGTATGAACTCAATAAAGCGCTTAACTACTCCAAAAAAGGGACCAGTAGAATACCGTGGTTACAACATTTGGTATACGTTTGACGTAAGGCCAAATGCCCCAAGAGTTTACTTTACCGTCAGAACACTCGGTGAAATTGCCGCCGGTGAATTACCTGATAGCTTAGATCCTGACAAGTTTTCTTTAGTTGTTATAGCTGAAACAGATAAGGATAATCAGCCGACCGTACTTAGAAATCTTACCGGTCTAAAATAACTTAGCTAAATACTAATTAAATTAACGCAACATTTTATAAGCGTGGAACCAGTCGTTGTCCAACATACCTGGTATGCACCAGAGCATGCACAGTGGTTCTATCGCCCTGGCAGCCTTGGCAGTACCAAGATCTTCTACTTCCCAACCGAATTTGATTAGAATATCAGTTACGGTCTTCTTGGCAGCTTTATCGTTGCCGCAAATAAACATAGTTGGTTTTGTTTCAAATTTAGGTTTGACCATTGCCCCGGCGCCAACGCTGTTAAAAGCTTTTACAAACTTGGCTTCCGGTGCTGCTAACTGTAGCTGCTCCATTAACGATTCGTTCATTTTGGTGAAGTACTTCAGCACTCCATCGTCTGGTGCTTCATCAGCTATTGGGTTTGTAGTGTCGATAACCACTTTGTTCTTAAGTTCATTTTTAAGTTCACTAATTAAGCTTTCAGCGGCAGT
>CAZWJA010000027.1:0-8023 GCA_964634445.1 uncultured Candidatus Saccharibacteria bacterium
AGGGGACTCTAACCCCTGGCCTCGTCCTTGGCAAGGACGCGCTCTAAACAACTGAGCTAGACCCGCTTATTTATCATCTAACAGATTGAGATTATACGGTATTTTTGGAACCATAACAATACCAATAGCTAAGCTGCTAGCTGTTCGAGTGCTTCTTCTAGTCGTTCTGTGGTTGCTACGAATGGATCAAGCAAACTTACTGAGCCAATTTTACTAGGACTATTTGCTAGTTTCCAGTTATCGAATCTAAGCTTTTCCCAGTCGGCCATACAAAATTCTAGTCTGGTTTCTTTGACTGCTCTACCTAATGCGCCTATGAGCCTGCCCCGCCCGAATGCTCTTGTATCTCCAGGGGGCCTGCTTATTTCGTATCCGTTCAACTCTCCCGGCAAGTTCTGCCAGCTGTGACCTAATCTGAGGCCATATCCTTTTGTTGGATCTAAATCTGTCCATCTAAGCATCGCCTCTCGGATGATTCTGTCGTTCATGGTTAGTCCGCGCCTGTCCATTAGTCCTTCTATGAATTGTTTTTTAGCTATCCATTCAACTTTTGTGTAACAGTCTTGCGGATCACCCTTAAGTTGGTCACATACTTTAGCCCATTCGGAAATGCCTAATATTTCTTCATCCGGCAGATCTATTTTTTCTGCCATCTGTATTGCCCGGCTGCATATTTCTGTCTGTAGTTCCAATGCAGTCATAGACTTTCCATTTGCCAGATCGACCTTCTTTTTTAAGCTTGGATCTTGTGCAATTAATCTAGCCGCAGCCACTGGATCCGCTAAATATAAGTCCTTTAAATCAATACCGGCTTCTCCCCCGAACTCTACTATTCGAAGCACGACTGAAGTAGTTACCATCTGTAGCCATGAGCTGTAGCGGTTAAGATGAGCATCTCCAATAGAAACATGTATCCGGCGCCATTTATTTGAGTCGGCATGAGGTTCGTCCCGCTGGTCGACTAATGGCCTAATCGCTGGGTTACTTGCCACACCGGCACATAGTTCTCGTACACTATTCATCTTCTGAGACACGTAGAAGTCACCTTCTTTAGATATTTCACCTGATCCAGCAAAGACTTGTCTAGTAGACAAATGCAGCGCCAGCGGCAGCATGTAGTCTCCCTCACTATCTAGTTCTCTTAGACCAAGGTAGTTTTCATGGTAGCCCCAATAATAAAATTGGTCGCTGAGCGTCTTATTCAGTTGGAATCTATCTATTCCATATTGATTTACCAATTTTCCACCAGATAAGGCTTTGGTTAAGCTGCGAAAGATCAGATCACCGCCCGCGAATTCACGCTGTATTACTTCACTGAAAGATCGACACTCGGCAGTTGAAAATTCAATATGCTCGCCAAGGTCCAAATACAAGCGATCTCCGGTCGACAAAAATCCTAAAGGATAATATACCTCTATCCCTTTATCCATATACCCATAAACAGTTTTTATATTAGTTGCGTTTACGTGATAAGTATCTAATGCATCAACTGGTGGACTCACAAAGTTATCCAAATACAAATCTTTTCTAAAAGTCCGTTCAACTGACATTAGATTGCCGTATTCAACTTCAGAACCGGCAATTCTTGGTGTATGCGATTCGAACGGTGCGTTGTATGTCATTTTATTTAACTTTTTTTAGGCTGCCATTTTGAATATGGTTTTAGGCAGCTCGGCAGACGCGAGTATCTTTCCTGATCGGATAAAATAACCGGTGAAGTTCTTTGTATGCTAAAGCCAAAATCTGGCAGAGCTATAAAACCAATATAGGAATGCCTACTCATATCATAACAACGTAGGAGTGGATAGCCTGCCTCAAGATCATCTGGCGACCCTTCTTGCTCAACCCATCTCAAACTCATTGCCATTACTGGCAAGTTTTGAACCGGATTATTTGAATGCACGGATAAAGGATCCTCATCTGTTAACGGTATACCGGTAACATCTACAAAAGGACTTATCTGTAGCAGTTCTGCGACGTATGGTTCGGCAGCTTTTTGAGCATCTGGCATAATAACTGTCGTTGGAGTTTTTTCTTCTCCTAGAGTATATATTTCGTTCATCTTAAAGTTTCATTTCTTGTTCTTAGTATTTAATAAAAAAACCCGCCGCTGCGGGTCATATTAATATACTACCCGAGCGGCTAAAACTTTGACTTCTTTGTAATACTTATAACTACTGACATTTGACTATTAATATTACATAACTTGCATTTGTAGTCAAATTGTTATGTTTATTATCTAACTTTTTGTTGTTGGCTGGTTTACAGGCGGTTTCTTGTCTTCCAGTGGGTTAGCTGGCGATTGACCCGCATTAATTGTCGGCTTTATGACAGTAGACTCGACACTGTTAGATGGTATGAAGGGTGCAACCACTTCTTTTTTCTTAGAGTCACCCGATCCTGTCACTACAGCAGAGTCATAATGAGTTGAGTGAGAAGATCCAAATACTTTCGCTTGAGACCGGCTACGCAATATACTAAGCCCGCCAATAAGAGCCAATACGCTTATGACTGCCGTGGCTATTATTGGAAGCTTTGAGTACCAAGGATTGTTAATAGTCATACTAAACTGCAATGGCACTGTCGTACTGTCGGCTGCAACAGTAACATTTATCTTACCGTTTCCCGATTTGGCTTTAGCTGTGACTATGTAGTTGCCTGGTTTAACTTGAAAAGTAGCTAATCCATCTGCTCCGGTAACTGCTTTTTGGCCGTCTAAATTAACTGTCGCCCCGAGCACGGCTTTTTCATTTCCGTCTAATACCCGTATACTGACAATTTGAGTTTGGCTTGATTCATTTGAAGTAGTAACAGTACCAGGTTGTTCTGGAGTTGTTGTCGTCGGTGTGCCCGTACCGCCGGTTGACGGCTTTGGTGAAGTTTTCGGCGTACTGCCTGTTGGTGGAGTATTTGTACCTCCGCCACTCGTTGGAGGTGGATTTCCTGGGTCTGAAGATTGAGCTGAAAAGCTAAAGGTTCCGCCTGCTGTATTGCCGTTCCAGATATTAGTTCCTACTTTATATAGATAAATCGCAGAGCGAGGTGGATTGTCAGTGTTTTTCATAAAGGTAATATTAGAAGATCCGGAAGATGCTAAAGCTTTAAAAGTTATTGTAGCTACTAACTGCTTTCCTGTTACGTTTCCACTGGCAATGGTACCGGGATTAATATAGCTAGTTATATTCACAACCCCGCCACTTGCTGTAGGTGCTGTGGCTGGAGAGAACTGGCTACCTGCTAAGTCAGTTTTTACATATTCAAGTTTACCGGGTTCATATACTACCCCAATATCGACTGCATTAACTTCCTGGGCTCCGCTATCTTCGAAAACTTTAACTTCGAAAGAACTGCCATTTGTATAAGTTGCAGAACTTGGAGTTAAAGACAATCCCGCACTATTGCCTGTATCCATAACAGAAACCGGTGCTTCAGCTTTAGTAAGTATTAGAAACCAGACACCGACAGCTGCAAACAAGCCAACTAAAACTATTGACAGCAGTTTTTGATTTTTCGGTGACTTAAGTATTTTCTTCATATTTTACTTACTCCAGTTGTTTAAGACTTGTAACAGATCTTGGATATTTACACTTGTATCGCCGGTCAGTTCTCCGTTTAATCTAGTTTGACTAGCCAATTGCCAGTGGTTAAGTACTGCTAGCAGGTCAGTCATGTTGATAAGATCATCCCTGTTTGCATCACCGGGTGTCGGAATATTTTTAACGGTCACATTGCTAGTCGTCGATGTAGCGACATTGCCGGCTACGTCATAGGCTTTAGTATAGACGCTATGCGCACCATCGCCAATGGTAGTTGTATTCCAAATATATGTAAACGGACTGCTGGTATCAGTCGATTTCAATACATTATCTACAAAGAATTCTACTTTTGCCATACCGCTACCTGAATCGGTAACATTAGATGTTAAGGTGACATTTCCTATTAACTGGCTGGTTGATTGGCTAAAAGAGGTTGCTCCTGAATATGTTGGTGCAGTCGTATCTGGAACGGCTACAGAAAATGCTTTTGTATTTGAGTTGTTCGTTTCATTGCTTTCAGAAATAACATTATTCTTATCTGCGGCCACAACAAGCGAGTGATTACCGGCAGTTGCCGTCCAAGGTGAAGTAACTGTAATCGATCCACCAACAGCAATGCTAGTGGTATTACTTGGAACTCCGATACTCGTGCCATCCATAGTAAAGCCGGTTACATTAGCAGCCCCGGCTGCCGTATTTAGTGCTCCCTGGTTCTTAATAACACTGGTAATTGTGACATTATCTCCGGCAACAGGTGCAGCAGGAGATAGTATTACAGATAGTACTACTAGATCAGGCTTGGCGTTTAACACATTTACCGTTCTAGTTGTATCAGTAGTTTCATTACCTGCCGGATCAGTTGCTTTAACGACTAATGTATAAGGACCATCGGCTCCGGAAGTCGTATTCCAGCTATAGCTGTAAGTATTGTTAGCGCCAGCCGTCATCGCCAGGCCTGTAGCAGAGCCGTTAATATAGAGTTTGGCATTTGAAACTACTCCCCGATCATCAGTAATTGTTGAAACAACATTTACCGTTCCGTTTACGGTCGCACCGTTTGCGGGAGTGCTATTGGTTACAACTGGTCCGGTTGTATCAGGAACAGTCAGCGTATAGGTACCGCCTGTATTTACGCCGTCCCAGATGTTTGTAGTTGTTTGGTATTGGTAAACAGCAGATTTGGAACTAGAGGTTACTGGTTCTTTTAAGAACGTTATACTAGTACTGCCAGTCCCGACTAATACCTTAAAGGAAACATTGGCGATTAGTTGTCGCCCAGTAACATTGCCTGCCGTAACTGTTCCTGGATTAATAAAGTTAGTCATTACCAGGACGCCGCCACTGGCAGTCGGTGCAGCCACTGGTGAAAACTGACTACCAGTAGTGTCAGTACTTAAATACTGTAGTTTGGCCGTGTTATATACTAGTCCAAAATCAACAGCGCTAACTGGAGTAATGCCACTATCTTCATAGACTCCTACAGTAATAGTTGCATCTTTATTATAAGTTCCTGTTGCCGGAGACAAAGTCAAGCTTGCAGTTGGTGTTGCAGCCTTAGAAATTATTAGTGCTGCCACGCCAACAATTGCAAAAACTAATACGAGAATTATTTGAGGTTTTTTGATTATTTCTATAATTCTGTTTAGTTTCTTATTAGTTTTCATGTTTATGGTTTCCAATTATTTAATACTTCTAGTAAATCAAGGATATTTACGGGAGTGGTTCCGTTTAACTCGCCGTTTAATCTAGTTTGGTTAGCTAAGTTCCAGTGATTTATTACAGCCAGCAAATCAAGAATATTTACTTTCGTATTTCCGTCCGAATCGCCCGGAGTTTGTGCAGTAGACTGGATAGTCACATTTATAGTGGATGTCCCGATATTATTGCTTGGGTCATAAGCTTTGACTGTAATAGTATGTGCGCTACCAGCTGCAAGAGCCGACGTATTCCAACTATATGCATAAGGAGCAGATGTATCAGTAGCAACTGGTGTAGAGCTATTATCTATGTAAAATTCAACTTTACTTACTGTTCCACTGTCGTCACTGGCTGTCGCAGTTACCGACACAGTTCCAGAGACTGTGGAACTATTCGCCGGTGCTGTAATAGAAACTGTTGGAAGCGTGGTATCCGGTGGATTAGCGCAATTTTGTCCGGTCCCAGTCGGCATACAGTTTAAATCCGAAGTAACAATAACGCGGTCAACGGCAACATTTGGTTTGCTGCCGATCGACTTAAAGGTGTGGTTGCCAGCAGTTAAGGTTTGAGTGATTTTACTACTAGTTGTACCGTTCTGATAATCTACCCACACCCAGTTAATAGTTCCACTTGGAGGGTTAGCAGTTAGGCCGGCAGATGTAGCAATACTACTTGAACCGCCAACTGTGTAACAACTTGTACCGTCAATATCTAATAGGAATGAATTATTGGTGGTATCCGGAACTGCTATACGGCTCCAAATACGGTAGCTAGTTGTCGTCGGTATATTTACCGTATTGGTTACAGTCCCATAATTCGGAGATGGTACTACACATGCGGCAGCTTGAACTTTAGCGGGCGACACATATACCCCTAAGCCAATTAATATACTCAGTACTGTTACGAACCGCCATGAATGCTTTTTTAATATTGTATGCATTGCACCTTTTATCTACTTAGGAATAAGTATAAGCATGAATCTAATATGGGTCAACAAACTGATTATTATTTTGCAATAAAAAAGACCTTAAATTCAATTTAAGGTCATTAGTCGACTTTTGGTGGGCTCTAACTAAGTAAATTGTAAACATCTCTTCTCTGACCTTCAAGTTCAATGTGAACGACTAGAGCGTCTCGAAATTGAGGCGATCATGGAGGATAGTGATGATTAGGTTCAAGCGTTTCTCAAGTAGGAACGATATAGGTCTGATTCGATCACAATTGTAAAACGAACAGATATTTTATTATTCAAAAGCAAATATATTAATAAGTGACTACTAATCACGAATCAACGGGCAACCATTAACACCATAACTGATAGTATTGTTATTTAATCGCGGGTAGGATGCACAACCTTTACTCACGCAATTATCGACTGGGTAGCCAGGGTCAATTCGGACATTATTCACTTGAGTAAGATAGGAAGTGTTAACATTTAAGTCGATGTTCGAATAACTGGTCTGACCAGTTATAGGATTTTGTGTAGACATCAGAAATGCCCTCGTACCATGGATATTGTTAGGAAGGTAGCCCCAAAGCAAGTTGTTACTGGCAGTAATTCCGGAACCGCCCCATGATCCTAACGCAACATTATATACTCCACTAAGATCTGAAGTATTAGGGTCGGTCGCAGAAATAAGGTTATTTTCTACCTGGATATTGTAAGTACGTGTAGCCAGCAGAAGGGTTTGTCCATTGTTTGCTCCATTGACTATGGTGTTATTCTTGAAAACAATTCCGCGGCTTCCATCTCCGTCTGACAATGCGGTAGAACCAATCTTTACAGCTGCTCCATGCGGTGCCCCGACGAACAAGTTGTCATTAATTTGACCGTTGCTATCGACACTATTCCCGGTAATTACATATATTAAATGGTCTTGCTCGGTTTGGTGAGCTGGATTTCCTGGGTTGTCATGCAAATAATTGTGGTAGATTTGCCAGTTGCTTGGATCGCCCCATGGCGTACCGTGATTTACACCTAGCTGAGTAAATCCCCCGCCTCCAAAAAATTCACAGTTTGTAATGCGCCAGCCATCTCCACTTACCATCTGAAGCATGGAATTGGTCAGGATGTTTGAAGTAAAATCCAAACCTTCTATAGTCCAGCGGGACGCACTATACAAACTAAGCGTTCCATTTATAAGTGGATTGGCTCCGTTGTCAGCCTTAAATACAATATCTGTTGGTGTTAGTGGGGTTTGGGTAGCGCCATTGAATACAGCTACTTCACAGACCCCTATATTATACGGAGTGGAGTGGGTACCACGTACTAGAACGGTTTGGCCAGTGGTAGCAGACTTAAGTTTTACACACAAGTCGTCATCAGGATTAATGCATATAACAGAGCCACTAGAACAATTAGCTGCTGGAGTAGAAAATTTAATATAACTCCCACCAGATGAGCTACTATTAGAAAATTTCTATGCATTTCCTTGCAAAGTACCGCTTTCAGCTTCAAAGTCGGAAGTACTTGTTGCCGCAAAACTAATTAACAAAGTTACAATTCCTATCACACAAAAACAAACAAAGATAATTACGGCTCGATTATTAAGAAGTAGATCATGCAGATTAGACTTCAGAGAGAGTTTTCTGCTTTTTAACATATGTAATTAGTATATCTTATCAAGCTAACTCTTATTTCGTTTTTCAGTCATAATAATTATAAAAAAGATCAGTAAGCTTTTTCAGCTCGCTGATCCCGAATTATCTGGTTTGGTGGCTCCTCTCGGACTCGAACCGAGGACACAAGGCTCTTCAAGCCTCTGCTCTACCAACTGAGCTAAAGAGCC
>CAZWJA010000028.1:0-3960 GCA_964634445.1 uncultured Candidatus Saccharibacteria bacterium
ATACAGTTACTGACGCCTAGTCAGATGTTGCAAAGGTCTTGAGTTGTTTACGTATTCAGTCATAACTTTTTCGTTAAAACAATAACCTGTTAAAGTAAGCTCTAACACTACTAATCTGTAAGAAAATTCACTAAAATTTTTATGGTTATAATGTAGCCTTATATAGTGATTGAGAGGGAAACGGCACAGTCTATCCACGATCAAGCAAGAGATTTAATCTTGAGTCAGACAGAGCCGCATGAAATAAACTACCTCTTTCGCGATATGTCAGACTTTCAAATGCGCCCAGGCAAAGAAGTATTAGTAGAGTATTGGAAAAGTACCGACGATATCGTAGCGAACAAAAACCTAAGGCAAACCGATAGTTTGGCATATTTTCTTTGGACTAATCAAGAGCAGTTTGGTCCTATACCGTGTTATGGAGTAGCCAGCCTGATTACAGCTGAAGTATCTAGTCAGCTGAGAGCAATCCATTCGCATCATGATTTGGCCGACCAATCATCCGATAACACACCGTCCAATACAATATCGAAAACAGTCAAACGCAAGCTGGAAGCCGTTGACGAGCCGCATTTCCCATTAGATTTTAACTTACGGCTCCCTGGGGTAAGTTTAGAACCGGTGATGACTGACGCTGAAGCTAGAGAAATAGACGAATTGTTAAGTGAAACTTCAGCTGAACAGACTTTGGGTCATGTCGCAATGTATGCCTAGTTTATTACTTTTCTAATCCTAAAGAAGTTTATTAACCCGTCTGGTACTGACGTAGAAGACAGATAGAAGCAAAATAGTTACAGCTGCAATTGAAATATTCAAATCAAAGATAACAAGCAGAGGCATTACAAGTCCACTCATTGTAATCGGCAGCCCAATTAGATAGCCTTTTGTAAGATGCCGGTTTACATTATGTCGGGCAAGTCTCAGCGCACCGCAAACAGGAATTAGAATTGCCAATAACGACAACCAGTCAGTGTTGTAATACGACATTACCAACACCATAGGTGCTACCCCGAATGTGACCAGATCCGACAAAGAGTCAAGTTCGGCTCCGAATTTTGTTTCCTGCTTAAGCCTACGGGCTAGAAAACCGTCAAAGAAATCAAACATGACGCCAGCTAGTAAAAGAGCTGCTGAATTAACGTAATGATGGTGAACTGCCATATAAATGGATAACAAACCAGAAATTAGGTTCATTAAGGTTACATAATCCGGTATGTTCATTATTCTATGAATTGATTTTTGCAATTACAGATTCTCCTGCGACGACACGGTCGCCTTTACTTACTTTAAGCATAACAGATTTAGGCAGAATTAACGTTACCTGCGATCCTAAATTAATAAGCCCAATTACTTGACCGGCTTCTACTTTGTCATAGGCGGCAACATTAGTTTCAATCCGGCGGGCCAGAAAACCAGCAATTTGGATCATCTTTAGTTTTATCTGCCCGTCGATTAGTATTTCGGTTTTTTCATTGACTAGTCCTGCGTCAAAAGTATTAACCGCAAGAAATTTACCGTTTTTATGGTTTACGCTAACTATTTTTCCATCTATTGGCGAACGGTTGTAGTGTACGTCCATTGGTGACATAAAGATTGAAACTATATATCCGGAGTCTGACACATCTTTGGTCAGTGTATTGATTACTCCTAGCAAACGCTTATTGCCTTTATATAGCTTGACTTCGTCTTTAGTAAATTCAAGTACTTCGACTATTTTGCCGTCGGCAGGTGAAATTACAATGTTCTTTTCGTTGGGTATATTTCGAATCGGGTTTCTAAGAAAGTAGAATTTCCAAAAAACAAAAAGCAGCATGCTAGCTACCAAAAGTATATAAGCGAATATAATCACAAACGTATTATATATTTTTGTAGTCAATTGACTAGCATGATTGAAGCTAGAAGCACAACAAAGCTGTAGTTTAAACTATTGCATTAATATACAGCTAGTGGTAATATATACATTCGTTGAACTTAAATTGACCTTGGTTTTTCCAGGGTTTTTGTTTTGAGAAGAGCAATAGTTAAAAGGAGAAAAATGGCAGAAAAATTTGATTTTGAAAAAGCATACAAAAGACGAGAACTTCCAGAAGGTGTAGATCCTAAAAAACCTAGGGAAAACCCTGGCATTAATTTGAGAGATGGTATCTTACCGTATGGACGCTTTGGTGAAAGAAGAGATCCATTGGGAAGAATTATTACACCTGGAAAATTCTATATGCTTGTAAAAGAAGTTGACGAAGGTTCGGTAATTTTTGCAGACGAAGGCGCAGTAGATTCTAAGAATGCCCACGTCCTGCAACAAGGTGTTGTTATAGTCGTAGATCCAATCGAAAGTCTTGAAAACCCAACAGTGCAGCCAATAGGTAGATTTGTAGAACAGGGTAATGAACTTCAATTTAAACCATTTAATAGTTTCTAAAACTGCATAAGTATAGTTTTGCAGGTTAATAGTCTTATTCTATACTTAATTGGAATGGCGCCTTGGCCGAGTGGTTAGGCAGCGGTCTGCAAAACCGCGTACACCGGTTCAAATCCGGTAGGTGCCTCCAATAAATTTTTTTTTGACGATCCAATCTTAGTTAGGCGTATTATCAATATATGACTGAAAATAAATCTCCGTTTGATAGTGCACTTAAAAACTTAAAAACAGCCGCTAGTACCGCTAACATCCCTGATGAGCTAATTAGCAGATTGATAAAGCACGATAAGAATATACTTTTAGATATTCCATTTATTCGAGACGGTAAAAAGACTGTAATAAAAGGTTACCGGATGCAGCACAACAATCTGCGCGGTCCATACAAAGGTGGATTAAGATTCCACCCTAATGTTGATGAAGATGAAGTTATGGCACTTAGCCTTTGGATGACAATCAAGAATGCTGTGATTGACGTGCCTTTCGGTGGCGGCAAAGGCGGAATGGCACTTGATCCGAAGCATTATTCAAAACAGGAATTAGAACTTATCACCCGCGAATTTACCCGGCAGCTAGCAACACATATTGGGCCCGACAAGGATGTGCCAGCACCGGATGTAAATACAACCCCGGAAATAATGGGCTGGATAGCCGACGAATATGGAGATCGATCGGTTGTGACAGGCAAAGATATACAAGACGGCGGGTCCGAGGGACGGACAGAAGCTACAGGATTGGGCGGTGTATATGCGCTTGAAAAATTCCTTGATCTTCAAGATATAGACAATCTAAAAACAGTCGCTATCCAAGGCTTCGGCAACGTCGGAATTTATGCTGCCTATTTTCTTACTCAGAGCAATTTCAAAGTCACAGCAATATCAGACAGCAAAAATACAGTTATTTGCAAAGATGGATTTAGAGATATATTAAAACTGACTGACCTTAAAACGCAAAAGGGAAGCTTAGCCGAAGCGGCTAAGTTCTTAGGCTTAGATATCGAACTCGATAGTCCAAAAGCTGTCTTTAGCCAAAAGGTCGACATATTAATTCCTGCAGCACTAGAAAACTCAATAGATGAAACTACAGCTAAAGAAATCCATGCCAAACTAATACTTGAACTTGCTAACGGCCCGATAACACAGGTTGCCGATAAAATACTTAATACTGCCGGTAAGATTATTATCCCTGATGTTTTAGCAAACTCCGGTGGTGTAGCAGTCAGCTACTATGAATGGCAGCAGAATAGAGACAATACTCATTGGACGCGGAAGGAAGTATTCAAAAAGCTGCAGGTCCAAATGGAAAAAGCAGTAGAAGAAGTAATCCAGTCCAGCCTTATAAATAAGTGCAATTTAAGAACTGCGGCATACATTGTCGCCTTAAAGCGTTTGCAAGTTGCAGCTAATCAGGTTTAAAACAGGAAGCATCTCAGTTATAATAGCCAAAGTAACTTTCCGGGCGAGTGGCGGAATTGGTATACGCGACGGACTTAAAATCCGTTGGTCTTAACAACCTTGTGGGTTCAAGTCCCACCTCGCCCACCA
>CAZWJA010000029.1:0-2365 GCA_964634445.1 uncultured Candidatus Saccharibacteria bacterium
TTCATCAGTCGTTTTGTTCAAAATAGGTTCGGACTTGCGTATAGTAGTCCACCATTATATTTTTTATGCTCACTGCTTGTGCTAAAATAACATCCATAAGCTTTTACCTAGTTATCAAACTTTAGAGAGGATGCATGAGCAAAGTTGCGCATTATTTACAGGAACACTTAACAGGAGAAGTTTTGTATTCTCCAGCAATTCGAAAATACTTCTCAACTGACGGCGGCGTATTTACCGTTACACCATCTTTAGTCGTTTATCCTAAAAATGAAAGCGATATCCGAAAGACTGCGCGGTTCACATGGCAGTTAGCCGAACGTGGACGGGTAATCCCAATCACTGCTCGAGGCAAGGGTACGGATCAGGCTGGGGCAGCTATCGGCACTGGTATAGCCATGGTCTTTCCTGCCCACATGAACCGGATATTAGAATTAGACGGCAAGACCGGTGAGGTTGTAATTGAGCCAGGTATTAACTACGGCAAGTTGCAGCAAACTCTTCATACTCACGGCCGTTTTCTTCCGCCTTTTCCATCTTCAATTGAATATTGTACCGTCGGTGGTGCAATAGCCAACAATGCAGCCGGAGAAAAGACAGTTAAGTATGGCGCCACCAGACAATATGTTAAAAGCTTAAGAGTAGTATTAGCTAACGGTGAAGTAATCCAAACTAGGCGGATAAGCAAGCGGGAACTAAGCAAGAAACTCGGCTTGTCTACTTTTGAAGGCGAAATCTACCGCTCACTAGACGCGTTAATTGAAGAAAACAAACAAGTAATCAAAGAAAGCGTCATCGATGTTAGTAAGAATTCTGCTGGTTACGACATTGCCGACGTCAAACGCAAAGACGGATCTTTCGACCTGACTCCTTTGATTGTCGGTTCTCAGGGCACACTGGCAATAGTCAGTGAAGCAACTATTACGACAGCTACCTATAATCCGGCAACAACCTTAATCGCCGCCTTTATCGACGATATTGCAAAGGTTGAACAAATAGTTACCCAGCTAAGCAAGCTGCCGGATACACCGAGCGCAATTGAGATGGTAGATGAGAACCTACTTAACTTTTTGGACGAACATCACCCAAATCAGCTAAAGGGTATTGTTGAAAAACCGTTCCACAAGATGATAGTACTAATCGAATTTGACTCGGCTAATCAGCGGACTCAGAAAAAAATGGCTAAGAAAACAACTAAAATCTTAGACAAATTATCTGTACCATTCCAGATGGAAACTGAAGAACTGGCAAAAGAAAAGCTTTGGTCTATTCGACACAGTGCTGCTGCCGTTATAGCTCATTCTGAAGGCAATACCAAAGCCTTGCCGATAGTAGAAGACGGAATCGTACCGAATGACAAGTTTCACCAATATATCGAAGGTGTATACGAAATCTTCGATAAGTATAAGCTCAAGATTGCCCTTTGGGGCCATGCCGGTAATGCCAACATTCATATGCAGCCTTTTCTTGACCTAAGTCAGATTGGTGACCGCCAAAAAGTTTTTAAGATAATCGACGACTATTACAGCCTTATCATTAAACTCGGTGGCAGTACTAGTGGCGAACATAGTGATGGACGGCTTAGAGCGCCATACTTGCAACAGCTATACGGAGATACAATGTATGGCGTATTCCAAAAGGTAAAACAAATTTTCGATCCATATGGCACTATGAACCCTGGCGTCAAGATCAACGTCAAACTTGAAGATATCAAACCACTGCTTAGGCACGAATACTCAATGGAACATCTAGCCGACCATTTGCCGAGAAGCTAAATGGAAACCATAGATCCATATACAATTCTTGGAGCAATCGGAGTTGCTTTAAGACTGTTTGGTTTTTGGCGGACCAGTCATGGCAAATGGCGCAGTACATCTGTATGGTATGAATTAGACACTATTGTCGGCGCTAGCCTAATAATAGTTTATGAATTCCAGCGTCATATCTATATAACCCTGCCGATTAACTTTGTTTTAGTCTATATATCTTTTAGAGGTCTGTCCTCTTACGCCGAACGCTACGAACAAAGGCAGCAGCGGAAAAGGCTTAGGCAAAAAAGCAGGAATAAAAAACCTAAACGCCGTTAACATCGGTCATCTGTTGAAAAGACAGCCTAAAACAGATAGAATACGTTAGAACTTTAAATATCGTTCTTGCGCGAGTGGCGGAATGGTAGACGCGCTACCTTGAGGTGGTAGTGGGAGCAATCCTGTGGAGGTTCAAGTCCTCTCTCGCGCACCAATTTATTTAACATATGCTCTATTACCCTTGTTATTTAACATAATATACTGTATTATTTTGCGGTACTTATCAGGGTGATTAGCTCAGTTGGCTAGAGCACCTCGTTTACACCGAGGGGGTCGGGGGT
>CAZWJA010000030.1:0-1527 GCA_964634445.1 uncultured Candidatus Saccharibacteria bacterium
ATTTTCCATGAAATATGCTCGAGTCAGGTGGTATAGATGAGCCAGAATAATACTTATATTTTTTTCAGAGAAATTTCTATGGGCAGCGGCTAAGGCCGCCCATTGTTTTTCGGGGGTGAATTCAAGTTTCCTATTTTCTAAATACAGGTTCGAGCCGAAGATGGTTTGAGCAGCGAACAGTAAGATTAGCCGCTTGCCCCGCCCACCCAGCGCGCGGCTAAAAGCAGTTGTGCTCCCAGCGATTATAAATAAAAAAAGCGCCCGAATTTCACGGACGCCATTTTGACCTATAACCCAGTCAAATTTTGAAGTAATAAGTGTAGCCGACATTACTCAGAAGAGCGTTGTCATGCACATAAACTTTGTAAGACCACCTAAACTCCTTTCTTAGGTATTCACAGCATGGATGCATACTGTCTTCATGTTGTTCATACCAATGGATATCACTAACGAGTTGTTGTAGGCGCTGTTCTGCCAGTGTCGCTAATTCAGACCGACTAGAAGTCAACACCTGTTCAAAAGTTGTGTGCAAAGCTGCAGTCAAATTTTTTATGCGGGGTTTATAGACTTCCTCAAGTCTCATACACAGAAGTATGAGCGCTATTGGAGCAGCGAATGCTAATAAACCTACTGGGAATATTACCGTCAGTGCAAAAAACCTTTGATTCTCATATCCGTAGAACATCGAGATTACTAGCATAATCACAACAGCTATGAGGTAGATGAAAACGCCTATTCCAAATCGATTCCTCAGCCTTAGCCGAGCCTTTAAATTTGGAAACGAGCTAAAAGGGTGATTGGGTGGTAACAATGGCCAATAATTGGCAATTGACTCTTCCATATATAATTCCTCCGAATGCCTATTGGTTAAATGGATGGTTCAGCCATCTTGATACTAGAGTTTCAGACTAAAGTATCACGCTTCATTCGCCAGCATTAAGGCAATAGCCAGCTTGTTAATTTAGCATTTTTACCTCGGTTTGTCAACCTTAGTTGGGGGCTATAACTCAAATCGTTTACTCCGATAACTAATCTTATAAACCACTTTTATAATGACTTATGATATAATATTTTTACTACCCAATTCCATAACTGCCGAGTGATTTTATTTTGTATATTTTGCTATTAAGGCGGCAGTCCTGCCAGCAAAGCCATGCAATCGCTTGGTGGAGTTGGGTAGTCAGGGCTGCCCCTTTAATTTTATTACTATGTCTAATTATTTCCTCTACGTCCGTAAATCCACAGACACGGAAGATAAGCAAGTCCGGTCTATTGATGACCAACTAGCTGTGTTAAGGAGCCTAGCTAAAGAAGAAAATCTCATAGTTAGTGAGGAGTTCGTTGAAAGACGCTCAGCCAAGACTCCTGGCCGAGTGATTTTCAATGAGATGCTGACTAAACTACAAAAAGGACAAGCCCAAGGCATTATCTGTTGGAAATTAGATCGATTAGCTCGGAATCCAGTAGATGCTGCTCAAGTTCAATGGCTTCTTCAACAAGGCACTATCCAGCATATTAGAACCCACG